>JAFSGY010000017.1 GCA_017440575.1 Lachnospiraceae bacterium
ACGTTGTCACCATATTTAAAAACGCTACCTGTTGCTTTCATAATTTAATATATTCCTTTCATAAAGTCTGCGAATTTGTGCCTTTGCACAAATTTGCCAGGTTGAAAGAATATAATTCTTTCAACCTTAACTCCTGTTATATTATAACTGACATGGGCAGGAAATCTTACCTGTAATAGCACTTGCTGCAGCAACAGCAGGGCTTGCAAGATAGATTTCAGAATCGATATGACCCATTCTTCCAACAAAGTTACGGTTTGTTGTAGATACACAACGCTCTCCTTCTGCAAGGATACCCATATATCCACCAAGACAAGGACCACAGGTAGGTGTGCTGACAACAGCTCCTGCCTCGATAAATGTCTTTAATAAGCCTTCCTCCATTGCCTGCATATAGATAGCCTGTGTTGCAGGAATGATAATACATCTCATACCCTTTGCAACATGTCTGTCCTTTAATACTTCTGCAGCAATTCTAAGGTCATCAATTCTACCATTTGTACAAGAACCAATTACAACCTGATCAATCTTGATATCCTCTGTGATTTCATCAATAGTATGTGTATTCTCCGGTAAATGAGGGAATGCAATCGTTGGTCTTAAAGTGCTTAAGTCAATTGTGTATTCCTCTTCGTATACAGCATCCTCATCCGCTTCGTATACAGTAAACTGTCTTGTAGAATGCTCCTTCATATAAGCAATAGCCTTCTCATCAACAGGAAAAATACCGTTCTTTCCACCTGCTTCAATTGCCATATTTGCAATGGTAAATCTATCATCCATAGAAAGATTTGCAATACCATCTCCTACGAACTCCATAGACTTATATAACGCACCATCAACACCAATCATACCAATAATGTGAAGAATTACATCTTTTCCACTAACCCACTTAGGAAGCTTTCCTGTAAGATTGAACTTGATGGCACTTGGAACCTTGAACCAAGCCTTACCTGTTGCCATTCCGGCAGCCATATCGGTACTACCAACACCGGTAGAGAATGCTCCTAATGCACCATAGGTACAAGTATGTGAATCTGCACCGATAATAACATCACCAGCTACGGTAAGTCCTTTTTCCGGCAACAGTGCATGTTCGATTCCCATCTCACCAACTTCAAAATAATTTGTAATCTCATTTCTTCTTGCAAATTCTCTTACACATTTGCAATGCTCAGCGGACTTAATATCCTTATTAGGTACAAAATGATCCGGTACAAGTGCAATCTTATCCTTATGGAAAACACCATCAACCTTCATCTTTTCCATTTCCTTGATTGCAACAGGGCTTGTAATATCATTTCCAAGAACAAGGTCTAAATCAGCTTCGATTAACTGTCCGGCCTCTACATATTCAAGACCTGCATGCGCAGCTAAAATCTTTTGCGTCATTGTCATTCCCATGTCATTATTCCTCCTGCTATGTAAATCTTATCGTAAGGGTGTATGCGGAACCTTACAAAAAAATGTTGTGTATCTCATGAATTATGTCTATCATACCATGCCTTTCTTCATAAATACAATACATATATTTTATATTTACTATAACATGAAGTTATGATATTCTTAATACATATAATTTAGATTATTGATTAAAATTTCTCATTTATATGAAAGAGCAGGAGGAACTGTTATGACTCAAAATCTTTCTTCTTACTATGTTTTTTATATGGTTGCAAAGCTTGGAAATATCTCAGCTGCGTCAAAGGAGCTGTTTATCAGCCAGCCTGCTGTCAGTAAGTCCATTAACAAGCTAGAGAGCAATCTAAATACCAAATTATTAATTCGAAGCTCACGCGGAGTAACCATGACAAAAGAAGGCGAAATCTTATATGAACGTTTGAAGGAAGCTTTTCACGCAATCGAGCTAGGTGAAGAACAGCTAAAATATGAGAATAAGCATGAAGTAGAACATCTGACTATCGGTGTCAGTACAACACTTTGTAAATATGTACTTCTACCCTACTTGAAAGAATTCATTAAGAAAAAACCGCATATTCGTATTTCCATAGCCTGCCATCCAACCTACCAGACTCTTGCCGCTTTAGAAGATGGCACTATAGATATCGGACTGGTAGGCGAGCCTGATGCATCTTTTCCGCATGTTTTTTCCAGAATTCATTCTATTGAAGATATTTTTGTTACAACACAAAGTTATCTGGATAATCTTATGATTCGAACCGGAACAGATTTTCATAGTATAACGGATAAGCGTGAGCTTTTCAAAGATGCCACACTTATGCTGATGGATAAGGAGAATCTGTCGCGACGCTATATTGATCAATTCATTTTAGCAAATGAAATACACGCTGAAAATCTGATCGAAGTGTCTACTATGGATTCTTTAATTGAATTTGCAACGATTGGCATTGGTATAGCCTGTGTAATCAAGAACTTTGTAGAAAAAGAGCTTAGAAATGGAACTTTAATCGAAATACCGATGCCTTTTGAGATTCCAAAACGTAATATTGGATTTGTTTATCGTAAAAAGCAATTTAAGAATCCGGCATTAGAAAGCTTCTTAGAGTTCTATAAGAATTATTCTGTATAAGTTTTTATCATAAGCAATCGAGTAGGAGGGAAAACTAAATAAATTTTCCCGACCTCTCACACCACCGTGCGTACGGTTCAGTACACGGCGGTTCAATCAACTTAACAAGTAACACACCTTTCGGTGTAGTAATCTAACATTGAGATTAGCCCAAATGCGGCTAGTCTCTTGTTGTTTATGGCGACATTTACAGCACCTTTATTGCAGACATAGGCTATTCT
>JAFSGY010000094.1 GCA_017440575.1 Lachnospiraceae bacterium
CCGGTTCATAAGGAACAGAAAGTTCCTGCATTCGTCCTTCATTTGTAAATACATCTGTCAAATTCACTAACATAGTAGACTCCTATCGCACACTGTAATATTATACATACGCATAATACGTTTGTCAACAAATTTTTGAATCATAATTTATCAAATTATAATGTTTTTTCAAACACCTTATACAAAGCCTGTTTCGGTACTTTATGCTATTATATTTGAAAGATTTACAGAGTGCAAGAGTAAAATATTAACATTCTATTTTAAATAAGTACTAAAAATCCTCTATTTATGCTAAACTAAATAAAATTATGTTATTTACTATTTATAACTTTTAGTCTCTCATTATTATCGTTACTGTAAAGAAAGGAACTTCAACCATGAAAATTGCTGCTGTTATCGCTGAATACAATCCTTTTCACAACGGACATTTTTATCAACTGAATACCATTCGTGAAAAACTCGGCGCTGACAGAATTATTGTTGTTATGAGCGGTAACTTCACACAGCGTGGAATTCCTGCCATAATTGATAAATTTGACCGTTGCAAAATGGCTTTAGAAAATGGCGCAGATGTGGTATTTGAACTTCCTGTTTACTATGCAACCGGAAGTGCAGAATTCTTTGCACAGGGTTCTGTTTCCTTATTAGATAAGCTGGGCGTTGTAGATATGCTTCACTTCGGGAGCGAGGACGGAAACCTTGATACACTGTTTGCATGTGCAAAAATACTAGCAAACGAACCGATTTCTTTTAAAGAAACACTTTCCACTTTGCTAAAGGAAGGCGTTTCTTTCCCTACCGCACAAGCTAAGGCACTTACTGAAGAATTATTAAAGCATAATATTCCCATTGCAAATCAAAATGATTTACAACAAACAATTGCATTGCCTAATAATACTTTAGGCATTGAATATATCAAGGCATTGTTACAAAGAAAAAGCCCTATTCAACCTATGACTTTGAAGCGAGAAGGAAACCAATACCACGAATTAAAGATTACAGATGAACAATTTGCATCTGCAAATGCCATTCGTTCTTTCTTATATAATCTAATACTTTCAAACAGTAGCGAAAAATCTTTTGTTCCAGAAACAGGCGATTTCACTTTAAGTGTTTATGATACCATTCAGAGACAGTTACCAACTTCTGTCTACGATTATTTTGTGGATAAAACTCATCAGGAATTCTTGTTCTCTGACGACTTCTCCACCGTGCTCTATTATAAGCTATCAAATACTTTACACTCAGGCAATGGATTAGAGGAATATTATGATGTAACAGAACCAATTCGAGATATTATCATAAAGAATCTGACTCACTTTACTACCCTGTCAGATTTCTGTCTTGCTTGTAAGTCAAAAAATCTGACCTATAACCGCATTAACAGATGCCTTACTCATATTTTATTGGATTTAAAGCAAGAAAAAATTCAAGAATATAAAGCCAACGATTATACAAATTATGCAAGACTGCTTGGTTTTACAGAGAGAGGTAAGGATGTGTTAAAAGCAATAAAAGCAAACTCTTCCATTCCTATTATTAACAAGCTTTCAAAAGCAGCGAGAGAGCTCGATAACCCGCTAACACTTTCTTCTTTAAAAGCCGATATACACGCATCGCAGCTTTATTATATGTTACAAGGTCAGAAATATAAACATATAGCAAAGAACGAGTTTACACAGGAACTTATACGAATATAAATTCTAAAACGTGAGGAATATTATGAAATCAAAGTACAAAAATCAGATTTATATAGCAATCACATTAGGAGTTATCTGTTGTATTATATATATCCTATATCGTTATAACTACATCCCACACAAGAAATACACATGTGAACAGTTTGGTTACACAGCATATATAAGCTCAAACGACCAAGATCACGATGGAATCGATGACCAGACAGACATCTTATCCAGTGCTAATAACTATATAGAAACAAAGCCTAAATACAAAAGCAAATACTATACTACTGGCTACCCCAATGACGAATACGGTGTTTGCACAGATGTTGTTGCATTTGCCCTACAAGGAGCCGGATATGACTTAATGACTTTATTACAAAATGATATTGCCGCATATCCTAACGCTTATGACATTGATAAACCTGACCCCAATATAGATTTCCGACGTGTTCGAAACCTAAAAGTATATTTCCAGCACACTGCCATTCCTCTTACACTAGACATAACTAAAACAGAAGAATGGCACGGCGGTGATATTGTCATTTTCGAAAAGCATATTGGAATTGTGTCTGATAATAGAAACAAAAAAGGCATACCATTTGTCATTCACAATGCAAATCCTATACAGGCAAGCTATGAAGAGGATATATTAGAGACATGGGGAACTATCGTCGGTCACTATAGAATAAGCTAACTATATTTACACAAATGAGGGAAGCCAATGGGCTTCCCTCAAAATATTTTCACATCTAAAATTAATTCTTAAAGCTATGAATCGGCGCCGGTATTCTTCCACCTCTGTTTACAAATGCATCACATGAGAATGGATTTACAGGCATAATTGGTGCATGACCAAGCAAACCACCAAATTCTACATTCTCGCCAACTCCCTTACCAATAACAGGAATTACACGAACTGCTGTTGTCTTCTGGTTAATCATACCGATTGCAAGCTCATCCGCAATGATTCCGGCAATGGTAGTTGCCTTTGTATCGCCCGGAATTGCAATCATATCAAGACCTACAGAACATACACAGGTCATAGCCTCTAATTTTTCAAGTGTTAATGCACCTGCATTTACAGCGTCAATCATACCCTGATCTTCGCTGACAGGAATGAATGCACCACTCAAACCTCCTACATAAGAAGATGCCATTACGCCACCCTTCTTAACCTGATCATTCAATAACGCAAGAGCTGCTGTTGTTCCCGGTGCACCTGCGTACTCTAAACCAATTTCACAGAGAATATCAGCAACACTATCACCAATTGCCGGTGTTGGCGCAAGAGATAAATCGATAATTCCAAAAGGAATACCAAGTCTCTTAGATGCTTCCTGCGCAACAAGCTGACCAACTCTTGTTACCTTAAATGCTGTCTTCTTGATTGTTTCACATAATACTTCAAAGTTCTTACCACGTACAGACTCTAATGCTGTCTTAACAACGCCCGGACCACTTACACCGACATTAATAATAGCATCAGCTTCTGTAACACCATGGAAAGCACCTGCCATAAATGGATTATCATCCGGCGCATTACAGAATACTACCAACTTAGAACAGCCGATAGAATCATTATCCTTGGTAAGCTCTGCTGTTTCCTTAATAATATCGCCCATTAATCGAACAGCATCCATATTAATACCAGTCTTGGTAGAGCCAAGATTCACAGAACTACATACAAGCTCTGTTTCTGCCAATGCCTTTGGAATAGAACGAATCAAAAGCTCATCAGCCTTTGTCATTCCCTTGCTTACAAGTGCAGAATATCCACCAAGGAAATTAACTCCAACCTCTGCCCTTACCTTATCTAAAGTCTTTGCAATCGTAACAAAATCATCCGGTGTTTTACAAGCTGCTCCACCAATTAAAGCAATCGGAGTAACAGAAATTCTCTTATTTACAATAGGGATACCAAATTCCTTCTCAATCGCCTGACCTGTAGCTACCAAATCTTTTGCGACTGTTTTAATCTTATTATAAATCTTCTCATTTAATCGATCTAAATCTGAATCAATACAATCCATAAGGCTGATACCAAGTGTAATTGTTCTTACATCAAGGTTCTCCTTTTCAATCATATCATTCGTTTCTAATACTTCATTAATATTAATCATGATGATTCTCCTCTGACATTATAATAATTAGATTCTGTGCATGCTATTGAAAATTTCTTCTCTCTGGCACTTGATAATAACGCCAATCTCAGCCCCCAGCTTATCTAATTCATCAGATACTTCACTAACAGACTTTGTAGCCTGATTCATATCTGCAATCATCATCATATTGAAATATTCATTTACAATTGTCTGCGAGATATCAAGAATGTTAATCTGATTATCTGCAAGGTATGTACAAACCTTTGCAATAATACCAACGGTATCTTTTCCTACTACTGTAATAATTGTTTTTTTCATAATTCCTGACTCCTATTCCGACTTACTATAATTTTTCATCACGAAATCTTAATCGCTATTACATTTCATGATAAACAAAATCACTCAAAATTTCAACCACAGAATGTAACAAAGAAATAACCGAAAGAAACTCAGTTACTGTCATTTTTTTCACAATATCATAGTAATTTGTCATAATTCCTTATTTTTCCAACCAATTACACTTCCATCACCGCTGAAAGCTCACTTCGATTTGCTACAAAAATCGGAAAATCATCCGGCTTATATGGATTATCTGCCATAGTAACCTCTAGTCTTACCGTCTCATAGGCAAGCTCTGCCAGATTATTTTCTTTACTCAAATGCCCAAGACACACCGCCTTTAGCCCATCATGCATTAATCTACTCAAAAGCTTACCAGATGTCTCATTGGATAAATGACCTCTTTTACCAAGGATTCTCTGCTTAAGATAATATGGATATGGACCAACCTGAAGCATATTCACATCATGATTCGCTTCTAAGAATAACACATCCATTCCCTTTAGGCTCTCTACAGTATACTCATCATACATACCTAAGTCTGTTGCTATTGCCATTCTCTTTTTTCCATATTGAAAACGATATGCTACCGGATCAGCCGCATCATGCGATATTCTCATTGGATTCACTGTAATATCCTTGAGAATCATCTTTTCATCTGCTCTAATAACATGAAAAAGATCTTCATCAATAGCTCCCAAGCTCTTTGTATTCTTAATCGCTGCAATCGTTCCTGCCGTAGCATAGATTGGTATCTCAAACTTTCTGCTCATAACACCAAGTCCATTGATATGGTCTGCATGCTCATGTGTAATCAGAATTCCATCTACATCCTTACCCGATAAACCAAGCTGATTCAGTCCTTCCACCGTTCTCTTACAGCTAATCCCTACATCAACCAGTAAATGAGTTGCCTCCGTACCCACATACACGCAGTTTCCACTACTACCGCTTGCAATGCTGCACATTTTCATTTCAATAACCGTACCTTTCTATCTGTTCAGGAATGTGCCAACATTAGCTCCAATAGATTTCCACCTTGTCACCATTCTTCAATTCCTGTGTATACTGCGCTTTCTCGCCATTAACCTTCGTTACAATGCCATTTCCGCGCATCTTACTTGTGTCAAAATCAATATAATCAAACAAATCAACGAAACGATAAACCTTTCTTCCCTCTAGTACCAGAGGCTTCTGATTGCATATAATAACGATTCTCGCATTACCCTGCTCGTCCGTTTCTACCTTTTCTGTTTCTTCTTTTGTATTCTCATTCTTCGCTGCATCATCAATCATATCTCTGAATACATGTACTGCATCCTTCTTCTCCTCCGAAACCGTGTGCTCTTCTACAGGCTTTACCATTATCGACTGTGTTGTTATGACATCACCATCATAAATAGCTGTGTCCTTTGACGCCTTAACACCATTAATCAAAAACGCAACCTTTTCCGGATTCAGATTCAACAGCTTCAACATCTGCTCATGAGAATAATAAGAACAAAGGAATATCTCATCATTTTCCTGTATCTCATACTCTCCTGTTACCTCATTGTCATTTACCTTAACAGGCTTATGAAGCTCCATGGGCGCTCCATCAACAGTTACATGGATTCTTCCATTATAATCAACCAAATCCTCAATCTTTACAGATGCCGGCGCTCCTGCTGTAGATTCTTGCATTACAATCTCATCATTCGCTTTGATTGCATAACCCATATCTACCTCTTCGCCATTGACAAATATCTTAGCACCCTCACCATATTCACCCTTAGAAACACGATTCTTGCCGTTTACCGTATAATGGAGCTCTGCACCCTGCTTCGGGAAAAGATCCTCGTGCGGGAATGAAGCCTGCACCGCAGCATCCACTACCGCAAGCTTATTATTATCATATAACTTAACCTTATTACCATTAAAGGTTACATGGATAAAATTATTCGTCTGTTCATAATAAGACAGACAAATTCCGATTGGAGTTACAATTGTAGAATCCTTCAGTGCATCTTCTGGGAATTCTACTTCCTTCATAATCTCTTCGCCACGGAGTGCAACACGCTTTGGATCAAGCCCTAACTCTACTGCAATCTGCTCGCTAAAGCCCTGAATCTTACCACCACCACCAACAATAAATACTGCACTTGGTGAATTACCTCCATTCAAACGCTTGATTTCGTCTGCTGCAAGCTTTGCCATTTTCTCTATCTCAGCCTGGCACATCGCAATCACTTCTTCTGCTGTTACTGTCTGCTCCAAGCCCATAATATCTTCATATGTAATCACGCTCTTGGCCATGGCATCCTTCTTAATCTGCTCCGCTGTCGCAAAATCAATCAGACACTGCCTTGCCAAGGACTCTGTAAGCGTATCACCAGCGCATGGAATCATACCAAAAGCCGCTACACTTCCATCACTAGTAACAGAAATATCCGAAGTACCTGCTCCAACATCAATCATTGCAATATTCAGCAAACGGAACTTCTCAGGAATCGCTACTCTGATGGCTGCAATTGGCTCCAAGGTCATGTTAGCAACCTTTAAGCCAGCAAGCTCTACGGCACAATACAACCCATCCACTACATCATCCGGTAAAAAGGTAGCAATCATATCACAACCGATATTTTTTGCCTTATGGTGTTCAGGCTGACCCATCCACATACCATTCAAATAATACTTCACTACCGAATAGCCTACACAATAAAAACGGGCATCTGTATCATTTTCTTCCTTAAACTGTCTGAATGCCTTCTCTACACCAAGAGATGCCAAGGTGCTGATATCATCCTTGGTCACATTATGCTCTTTTTCAAAGTCCATATCGATATGAACATCTAAGGTCTTCAACACACGTCCAGCAGCCGCAATACATACATCGCGAAGCTCCAGTCCGCTCTTCTTCTCCAAGGCTTCCTTAATCTCAGCAATAGTAGCCGCTACTCGATTAATATCATGTATCTGGCCATCTAGCATTGCTCTTGTCTGATGTTCGCGAATCTCCTGCGCTACCACTACAAAATTATCACCGCGTTTGTAACCAATTGTTCCTACGACACTTCTTGTTCCAATGTCTAATCCAAATACTGGTGCTGCTTCATACATACTCATTTTCTTTCCCCCATAACTTCATCAATTTGTCTATAAGTTGTTTTCAAGTCACCATTGTTTATAATCACAACACTACAATGCCTTCTGAATTCTTCTTCACTAAGCTGTCTCCCCATAATATCTGCAATCTTCGCTGCACTGTATTGTCTGCTTTCTGCCAATCTCTGGCTCCTTATCTTGATATCTGTATGAATGTACCACATTTCATCCAGAATCTCATCATAATGCTCCTCAATAAGAAGCGCTGCTTCTACAAAAAGAAAATCAATGCATCCCACTTCTCTTTCTTTTTGTATCTGTTCAACAATATATTTCTTCACTTCCGGGTGAATAATGGCATTGACACCCACCAATTTCTCTTCATCTGCAAAAATGACAGATGCCATTTTTCTCTTATCAATCGCACCATCCGGCAGTAAGATACCAGTACCCAAAAAAGCGACAATCCTGTCATAACATTCATGCCCCGGTTCTTCCAAAAGATGAGCCACCTCATCAGCCCGAATCACCTTACAATTATAATGCTCTTCTACATAAGAAAGAATCTGCGATTTACCGGCACCAACTCCTCCGGTAATTCCTATCGTCATCATACCATTTCACCCTTTGTATTATTATTTTGCCTCGTACCAGTTTTCTCCGGTATGAAGATCAACCTCCATACGCACTGCCATTTCACAAGACATACTGCCTGCGCGAAGTGTTGCATTCTGCATTTCTTCCACAAGAATGGTTTTCACCTGCTCCACCTCGGATTCTCTTGTCTCGATTAAAAGCTCATCATGAATCTGCAAAATCAACTTTGATTTCAAGCCATTCGTTCTCAAAGTATTAAATACATGCAACATTGCCATCTTAATAATGTCTGCCGCTGTTCCCTGAATCGGCGAATTCATGGCAATTCGCTCACCAAAGGATCTCTGCATAAAATTAGATGATTTCAACTCTGGTACTGGTCTGCGTCTTCCAAATAAAGATTCACAATAACCATTTTCCTTCGCATTCGCTACTGTCTTATCCAAAAAAGTCTTAATCCCCGGATAAGTCTTGAAATATTCGTCAATATATACCTTCGCTTCCTTCGGTGAAATACTCAAATCCTGACTCAGCCCAAAAGAACTAATTCCATATACAATACCAAAATTTACAGCCTTGGCATTTCTTCTCTGTAAATCCGTTACCTCTTCTAACGGAGTATTAAACACCTTAGAAGCCGTGATTCTGTGAATATCTTCATCCAGCTGATATGCCTCAATCAGCTGTGCATCTCCCGACATATGCGCAAGCACTCTCAATTCAATCTGAGAATAATCGGCATCCGTAAAGACACACCCCTCAGCAGGAACAAACACCTTACGAATCCTTCTTCCAAGCTCCATTTTCATTGGAATATTCTGTAAGTTCGGCTCCGTAGAGCTTAAACGCCCAGTCGCTGTAATCGTCTGATTAAAATTCGTATGAATACGGTTATCATCCTCAATATATGCTGCCAAGCCATCTGCATAGGTTGATTTGAGCTTTGCAAGTCCACGATATTCTAATATCTCGCTGACAATCGGATATTCCGGTGCAAGCTTCTCTAGCACATCTGCTGCTGTGGAATAGCCTGTTTTTGTCTTTTTACCACCCGGGAGCTGTAACTTTTCAAACAGAACCTCTCCCAACTGCTTAGGAGAATTGATGTTAAAATCCTCTCCTGCCGCTTCATGGATGCTGTTTTCCAGCTCTGTAATTCTTCCCGTAAGAGCTTCGCCATATAATCGAAGTTCTTCCTTTTTTACCAGAATGCCTTCTTTTTCCATATCATAAAGTACATAAGATAACGGCATTTCTAATTCACGGAACAGCACGTCCATACCGCTCTGTCCCAATGTTTCCTGCAAAACAGGTGCTGTCTGATATAGAGTAATTACTTCTTGCGCATAATAACGGATACATTCTGTTCTCTTATCCTGAAAAGCTGTTGTCAAATCCGTCTTACCAAAAACCTCACTCCAGCTCTGTATTGTTACACCCAGATATTCATTCGCAATATCTACAATCTCATAATCATTTTTTAATGGATTCATGAGATAAGCCGCTATCTTACAGTCAAACAAAGCATTCGTCAAAGCTTCTGCTGTCTTTTCACCTGACAAATCCTCTGCCAGATAACGATAATCCTGCTTACCATCAAAGCATGCAAGCATCATTTCCTCTGCTGCTGTCAATTCATGCAGACCATCCAAAATAACATCTTTGGAAAGCCCATTCTGCGCTTCCAGACAATATACTTTTTTCTCATCAAAACAAAGAAGACAAGCAAACACTTCCCTCTTCTCCTCTAACTGCAGGAACATCTGACCGTTTGCATTTTCGCCAACAGAGCCTTCATCCTTAGCCTCTGCACAAATCAGCCTTACTGCACCTCGCTTTGCAGCCTTACAATCAGCAAAAATCTGCTTTGCATCCTCTGCTGTCCTTATCTCAATGATTTCATAGGAGAACTCTGTCTTTTTCTCTTTTACCTCAAAACGATTCAGCATATTCTTAAATTCAAGCTGTTTAAACTTCTCATATGCTTCATCCGTAAAAAGATTTTCCAGTTTCGCCTTTTCATAGGAAAAATCAATATCTGCATCAACATTAATTGTTGCAAGAACCTTACTCAAATCAGCAAGCTCCTTATTTGCGATCAGACTCTCACGAATACTCTTCTTCGTAATCTCTTCCACATGCTCATAAATTGCTTCCAATGAGCCATACGTAACCATCAAATCAGTCGCTGTTTTCTCGCCAACCTTTGGAACACCCGGAATATTATCTGCGGTATCGCCCATCAATGCCTTTAAATCAATAAACTGTATCGGATTCACCTGATAAGCATTCTCTACATCTGCCGCATAGTAATCCTCGATTTCTGTCTTACCGCCTTTTGTCTTTGGAATACGAATCTTGATATGCTCTGAGGCAATCTGCAACAAATCTCGGTCACCGGACACAAGTGAAACCTCAATACCCTCTTTTTCAGAACGCTTTGCAATCGTTCCCAGGATATCATCCGCCTCAAGCCCTGCCTTTTCCATAATAAGTACTCCCATCGCCTGAAGTACTTCCTTCATAACAGGAACCTGTTCACGCAATTCCTCTGGCATTGGCTTTCTGGTTCCCTTATATTCCTTATAAATCTCATGACGGAAGGTTGGTGCTTTCACATCAAATGCCACCGTTAGATAATCCGGCTTCTCTTCCTCCAGAATTTTGAACAGAATATTCAAAAATCCATACACTGCATTTGTATGAAGCCCCTTTGCATTTGTCAGGTCAGGAACTCCGTAAAATGCTCTGTTCAAGATACTATGACCATCAATCAACACAATCTTACTCATCTAAAAACATTACTCCTTATTACATAAAGAACACGCACGCTGCCATCATCGCAACTACAAAAAGACCGGCCTTGAGATGGTTTCTGTGCGCTTTCATCTGATTTGCAACTACCAATCTCTTTTCCAGTTCCATCTGTACATCAATATCATCCGTGTTTTCCAACTCCTGAATACCTCCCGATATCAGATATTCAATCGTTAATTCATCCATACATTCCTTACAGGAACGCACATGTAAAATAAATTCCCGCGCAGTATCAGCATCCAGTTTATTCTCCAAAAACTGCCGCATCAATCGCTGTGTCTCCTTACAATTCATAAAACCCTCATTTGTTTGGAACCATTTATACTCATTACTCCCTATTACATCATTCACAAATAAGATTATTTACAAAATAATGCATTTGAATACAAACGGAAACTTTTTATGTCATTCGACCATATATAATATAATCATACACTATATTTCATTATTTTGAAAGAAAAAAATAAAATAGGAAAATAGACCGTTTGACACTGCTATCCCCCCTCACTATAATATTCTCATATATTTACAAGTTACAAAGGAGACTATTCCATGCCAAATATCATTGAAATAACAGAGCTCCAAGCTCCTGAATTAGATATCTATGCCCGCCTGTCAGAGGTACAGCTCTTACATATTTACGAGCCAAAACGCGGCCTATTCATTGCAGAAAGTCCAAAGGTCATCGAACGCGCGCTCGATTCAGGTTGTGTACCAGTTTCTATTTTAGTAGAGAAAAAACATATTGATGGAGAAGCTAAAAACATTATTTCCCGTTGCGGTGATATTCCTGTTTACACAGCAGAATTTGATGTATTGACACAATTAACAGGCTTTCAGCTGACGAGAGGTATGTTATGTGCTATGCTCCGCCCGGAATTGCCAAGTGTTGAAGAAGTGTGTGCAAATGCACGTAGAATTGCTATTTTAGAAAATGTCGTAAATCCGACTAATATCGGTGCTATTTTCCGTTCTGCTGCCGCCCTAAATATCGATGCAGTGTTATTAACTCCAGCTTGCAGTAACCCATTATACCGCCGCGCTATCAGAGTAAGCATGGGAACTGTTTTCCAGATTCCATGGACCTTTATCGGAGACGAAACCTCAAAATGGTCGCTGGAAGGTATTCAGAGATTACACGAACTAGGCTTCAAAACTGCTGCCATGGCCTTAAATGACAACTCTGTCAGCATTGAGCATCCGCAACTCATGAAAGAAGAAAAACTTGCTATTATCCTTGGCACAGAGGGCGATGGACTGGCTGATAAGACAATTGCAGACTGTGATTATACCGTTAAAATTCCGATGTCTCATGGCGTGGATTCATTGAATGTAGCAGCCGCAAGCGCTGTGGCTTTTTGGCAGTTAGGGGCAAGGTAAACCTTGCCCCTTAATATTTACCTCTCTGTTTCAAACTTCAGACTTCTATCAAAAAGATTTTTTAAAATACTCCTAGGTTCTTTTCCCTCATGAGTAATTTGATACACAGCTTCACAAATTGGCAATTCTACTCCATACGCCCTTCCTAATTTATGAATCGCCTTGACAGTATCATAACCTTCTGCAAGCTTATGATATGCTTTACCTTGAACAATACTCTTCCCATAAGAAAGATTATTACAATGAGTCTTGCAATTTCGCTTGTTCCTCTTGCCATCAAAGCACCTTTTAAAGAAGAAATATCTAAGCCTTCTAGCATACCTGCCGCTATTCCGATCACATTCTTCGCGGCTGCTCCAATCTCATTTCCTATCATATCAGTACCATAATAGAAACGAATTAATTCACTAGAAAACCCACGTATCAACTCATCCTTAACCAATTCCTCGTTACTATCAATTACCATACAGTTCGGTACACCTCTGTAAAATTCCTGTACATGTCCCGGTCCAAGCCACACCGCTATATGATTACTTTGTTCTAACATATCTGACGCAACCTGAGACAACCTGCGCCCCGTTTCAATTTCTATTCCTTTCATGCATAATACAATCGTTTTTTCACGGATTTTTCTCTCCGCTATATCCAATACCACTTCCCGAAGCCTCTGTGCTCCCACAGCAATTATAATATAATCAGCTGTATGTATATCTTCATAGGTAGTTGTAAGCTGTATAGATTCCGGCACTGACAAATATTGATTTTTTCGTTTTTTAACTAATTCCAGCATATTGGGGGACTGTTTCCTTCCATATAATAAAACTTTATGTCCTATTTTATCTAAATACCATGCAACAAAACTTCCCCAGCGACCACAGCCAATCACAAATATATTCTTAGTATTCTTTTCTTCCTCTGGAAATACAATTTCCTTTTGAAATTTTATTTTTGTTAAATCCGCTTTTAATATATCGTTAATAGATATTCCGTATATTTCAGACAACTGCATTAAAATCTCTATATCAGGAATAGTTGTTCCTGTTTCCCATTTTGAAACTGCCTGTCTGGTAACACCAAGTCTGGTTGCAAGTTCATCCTGTGTAATCTTATAAAATTTACGAAGTTCTGATAAATATTTTCCTATATCAACCATGTTCATACATGCCACCTCCAAAATCAGTTTACAATATTTTATCAAAATGTGATAGCAACTACAAAGCGCATTTCATTTGACGATGTAACTTTAAAAGGATGTCAATTTCTGAACATCCCATTAAAGTTATGACGGCACTCTCTATCCCTCACATATCTGACATGCATGCTTTTTAAAGAAATCAACCCTCGGTTCCAGCACTTTCAATTCATGTCCGCTTAGGTCATCTGTATAAAATGATATTGGTTCCAAAATATAATCCCAATTCCACAGTTCTTCTCCAATATTCATATATTCCCGGAACATCTCACAGCCTTCCGGTGCGATTGGGTGCACCAGTATTGCCATAATCTTGCATGCATAGAAGCAGTCCACTAAAATCTGTTTTCTAAGCTCTACATCTCCCTTAGAGTCTGCAATTTTAACATTATTTACCCAATGCTTGTTGATTGCCCTGATAAAATCATCAAGAAGGTAGGAAATCCTATGTAAATCATGATTATACATATGACGCTCGTATTCCATCACTGTCTGCTCTGCCAAAGACTTTATCTTTTCATCCACTTCTCCTTTCGGTATCTTCCCACCATAATTGGTCTGTACTGCATAGAAACATGACCGAATTAAACGATTAAATACATTGGTAAGCAGATTTCCTTCTTTCAAGACCATATCTACACCCATCTGCTCTTCTTTAGCCATAAATGCCTGTGGTTTAAATCCTACACTTTTGGAAGACAATCCTAAACTCATAAAATGCATTCGCAACTGGTCTTTTGTATAAAATGCAAGCAGTTCGTCTGCCATTGGTGGTTTTATCTCCGAACTACTGCTCGCCTTGGTATCCATATACAGTAAATGACGATTCGCTATGATGTGAGACATATGCTGCTTCTCCATATCCGGCTTTTCCGCTTTCGGTGTCCGAAGTCCGGTAAAAAGTCCAGTCTGCGCAATTGCATAGAAATAAATATTATCTTCACCTATAAACTGATAAACCAACGCCTCATCATCATCCCACCATTTCGCTACTTCGTCTTCCTTTCCCATTTTCTTTAAATATGCTCTTGTAAAAGAAATCGGTGCCCATAACGACTCCGGCCAAACCCAGAAAGTTAATCCTTTTAATTCTTCGCATTCAGGAAAAGGAACTCCCCATTCCACATTTCCTGATAACCGGAATGGAACCAGCGTCTTGCCTGAAGTATAATGAATTCCTAATACTTCTAATATCTCTTTTGCCTTGTCTCTATCATTTAAATTCTCAAATTCAAAAGTAATAGAATTCTTTTTTTCCTCATCCAGTACCTTATGTTCCGGCAATCGCTTCGCTATTTCTGTAATATCTTCCACATATTTTCTCGGTACATAAATCATCGGTTTCTTTAGAAATTCATCTATGGTTTCTAACTGATATTTTCGTGTATTCGTATTTCTTTTCAAAAAGTCATGATACTCTTTCATCCAATCAATACAACTGTCTAAATCAAAATACCAGTTTTCAACCTCTTTCAATACTGGCTTCTTCCCTGAAAGACTACTAATAGGATTCACCAGCTCCGACGGCAAAAACTGATGTCCTAAGGAGCACTCATCGGCATAGGCTTTATCTGATGTGCATCCCGGAATAGGACACTTTCCGATCACCTGACGTCCATTCAGAAATACTCCCAATTCTTCATCATAAAACTGCGGAACTGCCATCTTTTTCATATAGCCATTTCTATACAATGTATGAAATATCTCTGCTGATACCTTTTTATGAGTTTCTCCTGCTTCTCCAAGTGCCGATGCCCCAAAAAAGTCCAAGCTGATTCCATACTCAGACAAGGTTTTCTTCTGACTCTCATGATTAGAAGTCACATACTGTTCCATCATACCTTCATATCCCGATTCTTTCAGCTTTCGATAGCTTTCCAGAATTGGCGAACCATAGCAATCTGTTCCCGAAACAAAAATCACATTTTCTTTTCCAATTCTGTCTCTTAAAAATCTCGCAAAAATATCTGCATGTACAAACATCCCTCCAACATGCCCGAAATGCAGATTTTTATTTCCATACGGCATTCCCGCAGTAATGACCGCCCGTTTTGGAAATACCGGTCTTTCATCCTTCATCAAACGTTTATTCAACATACTCTCATTTTCCTTTCTGATTTCTTTTCTATTTTCGTTCATCATTTTCCACAACATTTTCTCTTTTTGTTGGTGGTGCTCTGACTGTTCCGGCATGTGGTTTCCTCCTTTCTTCTAAGAATATGCAATAAAAAACGACCAAAAGCCCTTACGAGCCTTCAGCCGTCCTGTTCTTCTAATATGATTCACAAAGCAATGGGTGAAAGGATATTATGAACATAGCACAAAAAGCTCGTTGTCTGAATTGACAAAAAGCTGCTGTTGCTGATTCATATTAAAGTTATTATATGAAATATAAACCATAATCTTTCTCTCCTCATTTTTCCGTTCATTATAACAATTGATAAAATCCATGTCAATTGTTAATTACAAACCTGCCTGTCCTCTCATAAACTCCACAAACTCTTCCCTCGGTAATGGTTTCGAGAAATAGTATCCCTGAATATAATCACATTCCTGTTCGCTCAGGAAACCTAACTGCCCTTCTTGCTCCACTCCTTCGGAAAGAATCTTCAGATTAAGATCCTTCAACATACGAATCGTATTAATTACAATTGCCCGATAATCGGGATTATTTATCTCATCAATGAAGCTCTTATCCAATTTCACGATACTTAATGGCATTGTGATAACTCGCTGAATATTAGAAAAACCGGTTCCATAATCATCCAACGAAAAAGTAATGCCCTCTTTAGCAAGCGTGTTCAGATTTTTCATCATAACATCATAGGAGTTTTCCATCGCTGTTTCTGTAATCTCGAGATTAATTCTTTCCGGTGAAACTTCATACTTATGAAGAATATCCAATAAGTCATTCGCCAGATTATCCTGCATACATTGTGCTACCGAAAGATTGATTTCTATATATTCAAGCCCAAGCGCCTCAAAAGCATCACTTTTTATAAATCGGCATGTTTCTTCAAAAACAAAGATTCCTATCTGATATATCGCACCACTTTTCTCAGCCGCCGGAATAAATAAATCCGGTGAAATATAACCATACTTCTCATCATACAATCGAATCAATACTTCCGCTGAATGAAATCGTTTCTGTTTCGTAGAATAGATTGGCTGATAATACAGTTCAAACCGGTTCTTTTCCAAAGCTTCATTAATTATACCATCAATATTCCCTTTGATCTCAAATCCACTCTGCCCCATGATATCAGCCGCGTAAATAATATCACCTTTCAGATTCGTCTGATTCTTCAACACATTATATATGATAGAAGCAGCCTTAAAGTTATCTACATCCTCCTGACAATGAACAATACATATGCGTGCATTCAATGACAGACCAGACTTCCTAATAGATTTATCATTTTTAATCACATCACTTATATCCTTCGCAAACGCATCTGTTCTCTCATGCCCTTCTGCATTCAAAAAAATAGCAAGGCATCCATGATTCAGATAATATAAATCAGCTCTTACCTTATGTTTTTTACGTAATGTCATAATTGGCGCAATCGTTTTTTGTAACATCTCGCGCGCTGCTTCCTCACCCAAAGTCGAAATGAGAGCATTATAATTCATAATATGTATATAAAGAATATCCATCCTTTTTTCATTATAAAATGCCCTTCTCAAATCATTCCAATACGCCTGGTAATTGCGAATTCCAAAGTAAGGATTCATATTCTCGTCCGGTCGCTGCACCGTTATAATTAAAATCAATATCGCTAATACCGTAGCAAACATCTCTACCAAAAGTGCCGGAAAAAGAAATTGAATTAAAACAGCAATACAAGTTAAGGGAAACATGCTAAACACACCAAGCAACTTTCCTAATGAAAAGAGTACCCTATATTTCCAAACATAATATATTCCATATGCAACGTAAAAGAGTAAGCATATATGAATCACATACATATACTCTCCTCTTACATATTCATTCTGTTCATTAAAGTAGAAAATAGCTCCCGTGAACATATTTACAATCAATGATATCGCAAAAACAATATTAGGAATTGCTATTATTGTCTTTACCCTTAAATTATGTTCAACCTTTTGCCACGTATCAGTAAGGCCTATCACATATAAAATGTAGATAAAGGCATTCAAGCACCTGAATATAAAGTAACCATATGTCACCATTTCTCTAACAATATAATTCCCTTGTATAATTATGTCACTTGCACGTAACAAATCCAAAACCGTTGCTCCCAAACAAGTAAATGCCAATAATAGAAAAATACGATTTACCAATCCCTGTATCATTTTATGGAAAAATATCGAAAACAGCAATATTACAATAATAATCAATGTGCATATATCAAAATATAAGATTCTTTGCATACAAACCTCCTCATAATATCCCTTTCTTTTCATTATATCCAATATCTGTAAATTTGAAAATATTTTTTCTATTTTCTGTAAATAATTCAACTATAATAAAAAAATCCCTAGAAACTTTTGATTTCTAAGGATTCACTGCCGGTGGCCGGACTTGAACCGGCACGAGGTTGCCCCCGTCAGATTTTGAGTCTGATGCGTCTGCCATTCCGCCACACCGGCGACTCACTTTAAACATATTATGTTTATCGACAAAAATTATATTACCATAACACAGAAAAATAATCAAGTATTATTTTTCAAATTTTTCATACAGTTTATTACAATTATTACTATTCACTCTGTTCGCACAACAAGTAATGATACCTCCATCATCTATCTTCGCCATTCTTGAATCTCATAATCATTTCATTTGTTAAACTGATTCCATCATACTCTGTTGGAATTTCTTCTCTGGTAAGCCATTCTGCCACAGATAATTCTTCTTCATCCATCGTTATGTTATCATCGCCATCTACATCACAATAAAAGCCCAAAAGTAATGTATCCGAAAAAGACCATGGCTGACTTTTATAATAGCGAATATTCTTTACTCTAAGCCCCGCTTCTTCCATAACCTCACGTTTCACTGTTTCTTCGATAGTTTCTCCAATTTCTGCAAATCCTGCTACCAAAGCATAATTTTTATAGGAACGTCCTGCATACTTGGTCATAAGTAGCTTATTACCATTGGTTACTGCAACAATAACGGCTGGTGAGATTTTGGGATAATGCATGGCATTGCAGTTCGGACAACGCATCATACGTTCCTTCTTATCATGTACTAAGCTGCTTCCACAGGTCCCACAGAATTTCGTTGCCTGATACCAGTTTGCAAGCTGGCATGCAGTTATTCCTGCAAAAGCAAACATCTTTGGCTTTTTTTCACGGAATATATTCTGCTGTTCAAAAGAATACTTCTCCATAATATTTTCCGGCAAAGCCTGTGACTCGCCAAGAAAGAATCTTTTTACCCCCTCTTCTGTATCTAAGAAAAAAAGATAACGAAATGACATTTCCACTCCATCCAATTCTTCATAGCGAAGATATTCTATTACCTCAGAATCCTTCTTCATCAGAACACTTCGCCCATCTGCAAACATGATATAATCTCCCACACTAGGGCTCTGTTCCTTATATTCATTATGATAGATTGCTGTGATGTCCTGAATCATATTCCATACCATGCCTTTCTACAATTCTGCAAATCTAAAGCCTATGAAAACAAAACAATAGTTTTACTTCCATAGGCTTTTAGTATACGTCTATAATTTACTTACCGTCAAGTCTTTGTGAATCCAGACTTCCTATCACTTATACATAATGGAAGTACTCTACTCCCACCTTACCTGCTTCTCCGTTCTCTTCATGATAGCAGAATACGCCGTGCTTTACACCTACCCAGCGTCCAGCCTTTGCCGGATATGTCATGATATCCTCAAAACGCTCTCCGTCAAGACTAAAGCCAAGACTAATATCCTCTGCCGGAATCGGGAAAGTATATGGTCCATCCGAATTCATACTTGTAGACGGAACTTTCTTTACCGTATTAGTAAACCAGATTTCCTTTGTATCTGCTGATAATTGCTTTATTGCCACGCTCTCATCCACAGCTGTTGCAGCTTCATTTGCAAATTCCTGCTCACCGCTGATACGCTTCAACACAAAACCATTCTCTGTTTTGGTAACTGCGATTGCACCAAAAGAAACGCCCATACTGATCATACCAGCAGTATCCCCTGTCTTCATTTCAGAAAGATTCAATTTCGTAACCGCATGACACTCCGGCATAAACCATTTCTGCAACAACAGATTAGGAACATTCGTAATAGTATCTGCATCCTTTTTCACCGCATGCAGTATAAGCTGCTGACTCTCGGTATCCATATGATACCATCCGGCCTTAGGATTCGCATTCCACTGCCACTGCAATCCCAAACTCTCGCCATCAAACTCATCCTGTCCTTCTGGACTGCAAATTGGATACGTTTCTCCGACATTTGGTTTTTTCCATGTCATAACAGGCTTACCAGATTCCTCGCCTTCCTTGAATTCACCGATAACAGGCCAGTCATTTACCCATTTCATCGGCTGTAAATGAATAATTCTTCCTGCTGCATACACATCCTGAAAATGGATAAACCAGTCTTCTCCTGTCTGTGTATTAACCCATGCACCTTGATGAGGTCCATTTACTACCGTATCCTTCTGCATCAAAACATTTCTATGCTCATATGGCCCCCAGATATTTTTACTACGAAGCACTGTCTGCCATCCCTGCTTTACACCACCTGATGGCGCAAAGATATAATAATAACCATTTCTCTTATACATCTTAGGACCTTCGATGGTTTCCTGATTTTCTATATTACCATCAAAGATGTGCTTTCCTTCATCTACCATATGTAAGCAGTCCGGTGTAATCTCACACAGATTTAAAACGCTCTTAAAACCAATTCTACTCTTTGCAAAGGCAGATACCATATATGCCTTACCATCATCATCCCAGAATGGACAAGGGTCAATCCACCCCTTTCCTGAAAACAGGCAGGTCGGTTCATCCCATTTTCCCCATGGGTCTTTTGTCTTTACGACATAAATACCTTCATCCGGCATTGGGAAAAAGATAATAAATTCGCCTTCATGATAGCGAATCGCCGGTGCCCATACACCATGCCCATGTAATGGCTTATCAAACTGTTCTCCCGGAATCTTCTCTATCGCATAGCTAATCATTTTCCAATTTACCAAGTCATTTGAATGTAACACAGGAAGTCCCGGCGCATTACAAAAGCTTGATGCCACCATAAAATAATCATCCCCTACTCGACATACATCAGGGTCTGAATAATCCGTAAAAAGAATCGGATTTGTATATGTTCCATCGCCATTATCTGCAATCCATGTATTGTTATTTACAACCATTGTTCTATCCATTCCTTTCTTCAAACCTGCAACTTTCATTACTCATTGTTTTCTATTAAAATCCTATCATAATATATACGCCATTTCTAGCCATAATGGCAGTATTTTATGTCAAAAATTGTATTCTTCCATAACGAAGCCATAAAATCTATTTACAAAAATGACATTTCTTTCTATTATAGAATAATAGCAACTGTTCTGCAATCAGTCACATTTACAGTTGCTTAAGCAATACGTTATCAGAAAGGCATAGGTACTTTATATGAATTTCTTTTACCAGACCAGAGTAGAATCTTTTAGTAGTTTTTTATCAAATGACAATACTTATCCTGCTCATCTCCACCGACAGGTTGAGATTATGTTTGTCATCTCCGGTGAACTGGAAATCAGCATGGAGGAACAGGTTTATCCTCTCAAGGCAGGCGATATCTCCGTTGCCTTTCCCGACAAGATTCATTCACTAAATACACCAAAGACAAGCCGTGTACTTCTTATGGTTTTTGACATTGATTTCTTACAGGATTTCCGTACAGCTTTTACACAATATTTGCCCGAAAATCCGATTTTGCATACCACAGACCTTACAGAACATGGACGAAACGCCCTTTCATGGCTTATTTCTCTATCCAAAAACATGCCCGCAACCGCTGACATGCCGGATATCGAGAATCTTCCAAGTCATCCTGTTGTTTCTGATACAACCAAAATTATTGACGAACAAAATGATATTTCGCCTAATCTGCTCTATACCAAAAGCTACCTGACAATTTTCCTTACTGACGTCTTTTCTTATTTGAAGCTCAATAAGCGAAGCACCTGTACAGACCGAAATATCTGCGAAAATATATTAATCTATCTTGATAAGCATTTTCAAGAAAATGTATCCTTGGAAAGCACCGCAAAGGACTTAGGCATCAGCAAATTTTATCTGTCACAAATCTTTTCAAACAAGCTACATACCTCTTTTCCTTCGTATGTAACAGCCAGAAGACTTGACTTTGCTGAAAAGCTGTTGTCCACTACTACAAAATCGGTCACTGACATTGCCTTTGAAGCCGGCTTTAGCAGTCCTAGAACCTTTTTCAGAAGCTTTCAGGAAGCTTATCAGACAACTCCGCACCAATACAGAAAAAACCATAACAAGTTTCTCTCATAATGAGGAAACCTATTATGGTTTTTAATTCCTTTTCTAATAATTAGTGATGGAATAATCTGATTCCAGTGAAACACATAGCCATGTTGTACTTGTTACATGTTTCAATAACATTGTCATCACGGATAGATCCGCCCGGCTGTGCGATATACTTAACACCACTTCTCTTTGCTCTTTCAACGTTATCACCGAATGGGAAGAATGCATCGGAACCAAGAGCTACGTCTGTAAGCTGGTCAAGCCATGCTCTCTTTTCTTCTCTTGTGAATACTTCCGGCTTTTCTGTACAGAAGTTCTCCCATGTACCATCTGCAAGAACATCCATATAATCATCGCTCATGTATACATCGATTGTATTATCTCTGTCTGCACGACCAATCTTCTCCTTGAATGGAAGGTTTAATACCTTTGGATTCTGACGTAAGAACCAGTTGTCAGCCTTGCTTCCTGCAAGTCTTGTACAATGAATACGAGACTGCTGTCCAGCACCGATACCAATTGCCTGTCCGCCCTTTACATAGCAAACAGAGTTAGACTGTGTATACTTTAAGGTAATCATAGCGATTGCAAGGTCAATCTTAGCAGATTCAGGAATTTCCTTGTTTTCTGTAACAATGTTAGAGAATAACTCTTCATTAATTACAAGCTCATTTCTTCCCTGTTCAAAGGTAATACCGTATACATCCTTTGTCTCGATTTCCTCTGGAACATACTCAGGATCAATCTGAATTACTGCATAGTTTCCCTTCTTCTTAGCCTTTAAGATTTCTAATGCTTCCGGCTCATAACCAGGAGCGATAACACCATCAGAAACCTCTCTCTTGATTAAGTTTGCTGTATCAACGTCACAAACATCAGAAAGAGAAATAAAATCTCCAAAGGAAGACATTCTGTCTGCACCTCTTGCTCTTGCATAAGCGCTTGCAAGTGGAGAAAGGTCACCCATATCATCTACCCAGTAAATCTTTCTCTCAACTTCTGTTAAAGGAAGACCTACTGCTGCACCTGCAGGAGATACATGCTTGAAGGATGTTGCAGCAGGAAGTCCTGTTGCCTTCTTTAATTCCTTAACAAGCTGCCAGCCATTAAATGCATCAAGGAAGTTGATGTAGCCTGGCTTACCATTTAATACTTCAATTGGAAGCTCACCATTCTTCATATAGATTTTAGATGGCTTCTGATTTGGGTTACAACCATATTTTAATTCTAATTCTTTCATTTTGATAACTCCTTTGTATACCTATACTTAGTTGTTCTTATTAATAATCTTTGTTTCATACTCGCCTGTTGCGATATCGATGTAACGAATGAATAAGGATACCTTGTTCTCATCGTTTAAGCTGTTCCATACAGTGTTTGCAAACTCTTCCATATCGTTTGGAATATCAACAAGCTTAGGCTCACCTTCAAAGCTTGGTAATGGATTACCATCACACTTATAGGTATGAATGAAATGACCCTCACCTGCAACCGGATTGGTATATGCAAAAGTATATCTGTTGCATGCATCCGGATTACCATTGTTGCTCTTTAAGATAGACATAGCGTAGTTATATGTACCATCCTCAATATGAAGAACACCTGAAATTCTTGGTGTATAGTTAGGAGCATCCGGCTCGAATTCTCTTGTTCTTAAAGCCTGCTCAAATGTCATCTGCTTGTCCATTAAATCATAAATAGTATCTGTCTGATCACCGTTTGTTACGATTGTCTTGTTGCCAAGTACACGTACCGGTGCATAGATAATAAGACTAGGATCGCTTAACTTGGAAGGATCAAATGCCTGAGTGCGGATTCCTTCTCCATCTTCTACGAATACTCTGTTTCTGCTATTTTCGCTTCTACCCATAATAAAATAAGCGATAGCAGCCTTTGTTCCGTCCGGTGTCTTACCGATTACAATACCTCTTCCAGGGTATGCATTGCTCTGTAACTCATTTGCCAGTGAAAGTTTTTCCATTTCTTTTTCCTCCGTATCATATGGTTGCATGGTTGATAGTACCCAGTCTTATGCGTATATTTTATGTAAATTTGCATAAAAAAACCACCTGGGTTTGCATTTTTACATGCTGCCCAGGCGGTCGGCTAATCTAAATCTACAATACACTCCCTGTAGGTTCTCCTACACAGGCAATCCTGTTTCCGCCAGTCGTGTATCTAGAGTTATCATATCTGAAATAACAAAATATTGCAAGTAGAAATTCTCTACATCTTTACATTTTTAAAACGGATATGGCTTAATTCCATCCACTTCCACCTTCCAACTTCCATCCTTCGGAAATCCAGGGGACTCCAACAAACCTCCTCGATATCCTGCTGCCATCATCGAAATTGCCAACAGCAAAGAACCATTACCCGGAAGATACAACGGCAAGTCCTTTCTAGTAACCTGACAATTATGTCCATTTCTCATATATTGGTTCTTTTCCGTATCGTATAACAGAATATCAAGTGCTCTTTCAGGATTACCTAAACGTGTCTCTGTCATAGCCATCATGGCAAAGTCCCATCCCCACATTGTCTTAAAATTCCAGACTTGATAGATTTTATCCATAGTATTCTGCATAATCTGAGCATCCAATCGTTCACCCGGCAATAATCCAAATGCTGCTACCATAGAAGGATGATCCTCCGCAAAACGTGTATATGTATCCGTACATAGCTCATGCGCCAGATATACACTGTCTTGTACCATTGGCTCTGCCATATGCTCTGCTACATCCTTCCACACCGAGGGATATGTCTTTCCAAGTCTTTCTGCCCACTTTATAGCAATCTGCAATCCCAGCCTCCAATATTCAATCTCATAAACAGGATTCAAGGTATTCTCTGGCTTATGTCTCTCCTGCGCTGGAATCAATGGCGCCACCAGCTCATACACCCTTTTTTCACTATTATATTCTGCAAAATCAACCATATATTCTGCCGACTGCTCCACAAGCTCCCAATACTCTTCCAAAAGATCCCTATCCTCTTCCAGCTGATACAGCATCTCCAGCATAAAAAGCATATGTGGCTGTTGCCATACCAATAATGTTGCTATCTTAGATGGACAGTCTACTCCTTGCGGTCCTACCATTTTCGGCCATTTCGCACCTTTATACTGATTTCTTGCTGCATTTTTCTGTGCCTCCGGAAGTATCGTCTTATACCAACCAAGACTCTTTTTTAATAGCTTACTTCTTCCCCATAAAGGCAAATAAGCCAGATGCCACATATACATCTCTAAATGTGCTTTTCCATACCAACTATTGACCGTAAGCCCTGTTTCCTGTGGTGGCTGACTGATACAGGAATTAATCGCACTTACATACAAGGAAAGAACGATTCTTCGTTCTAACTCCTTTGCACGTACATCCATAGAACCTTCAAAGCTAATCAATCCGCCCTCTTCCCAAAAGCACTTCCATTGTTCCAAGCTACTATTCATACATTCCAAAAAATCACATTCTGCAAGGAACTCCTCTGATTCTGTAATAACAGCTGTAAGCTTAAATTCCTTACATTTTGGCGTACAGATATATGAATGCTTTCCAATAGCATCAAAGTTACACGCATCATTTGAATACAACACGACATAATTGTACGTTTCGTCCATTTCATGCTCTATGCATGCCACCGCATCCGTTCTATCCAACAGTCTGGTTACATGTTTATCCTCCTGCTGCCAGTCAGCTCCCGATATATCATGACTTGCGTAAGGAAACCTGAACATAATCTGTAGCTTTCCTTCCTTGCATAGTTCAGACTGTACCGACCAGCCCAGACAATCCTTTTCTTGATGACACACTGTGGTTACCGTAACCTTTTCATCATGCAAAACAAAGCTGCTGTTGATTACACCTGTATATAAATCAAGTATTTGACTCATATCCTTTATTTCATCCTGTGATATCGTTCTACCCTCATACAAAAATCCTATCTGTACTATATTATATCTATGAGGATTCTTTCTTAACCATTGGTAAACAGCCTCATTTCCCGCTTGTTCCTTAACCGCATATCTAACTGTTCCTTTACTCTTATGAACGTATTCTGTCATAACAAAATCTTTATCTAGTTCATATACACCACCTTTTTCATTCGGCGTCACATGCCAGCCCCAGTCACTCATTGTCAAAAGCGGAAAACCAGCCTCTGTCTGCTCTTGATAAAGCGTCTGCATTCCTGTCACGTCAACAGTATATGCAATACTTCCATTTCCTACCGTGAATGGCGACAGATATTCAAATTCTTTCTTGTAGGGATTATTTCTTTTTACTACTTTTTTTCTGTCCATATTTACAACTTCCTGCCTCCGCTTCTATAACGATGAATATTCCTATACGTGTTTACATTATAATTACGGTAATTATCCATTAATTCAAAAGCAGGGTACTTGAAATATTTATTTCAAGTACCCTTATTATTGCACTATCATCCAATCTGCTTCTTCCACATTTGTCATGGCATCATATGCGCAGTAATCGCTTCAACACCATACATCATGGTCTTTAACCCATCCTGATATTTATAATTGACATTCGTAGCAAGCATTCCACTAATTCCAATCATCATCATCCAGATACTTTCTGCCGCCTCACGGCTATCTGTTTCGCTTTTAACATCACCATTATCCTTACCCTTTTCAATCAGTAATACAAGCTCTTGAAGAATCTCATTCTGAACTCCATCCTCTGTCACCCTGTACAGTGCCGTATAATACTGGAAAAAGGCATTTCTCTCATAAATATAAGTAAGTGCTGCCTTCATCAAGGCTTTGAAGTTATCATAATAAGAAACATCGTCTTTTATCACTTCCGTTGCCTTGGCTATCAATTCTTCATTACATCGATTTGCCACGAGCATGTTAATCTCATCTAAATCGCGGAATCTGTTATAAATAACTCTTCTGTCACAGTTAAGCTCTTTGCAGATTCTCGTTACTGTCAGAGCATCAGGACCTTCCTTACATCCAATATTCACAGCAAGATCAACAATTCTCTTGCTTGTTTCATCTTCAATTCTTTTTCCCTTTGAAAAAGCCATTCCTATCACCTCACGTATTCAGACTAATTTGTTCTGAGCATGTTACGGTAATCCTCCTGATGCAATGAAATATTCTGTCTTATTAACCGTTATTTTGTGTTCATTACTTATATTTTACCAACAATTCATCCGATTAGCAAGACAATATCTGTTTTTTACCTAGTCTATTATGAATAGCATTCATGTTTACTTATAATGTTTTCGCTCTCTGCTCAACGTTACGCTGAAAGTTCAATACATCATGCGCATACTCTTCGTCCATATACTTAGAGGTAATCATAAAATCTGCCGTTGCCTTGTTATTGGCAATCGGAATATCATACACCTGCGCAATACGAAGCAATGCCTTTACATCCGGGTCATGTGGCTGCGCTGCCAATGGATCCGAGAAGAAAATAACAAAATCAACTCTTCCCTCAACAATTTTTGCGCCAATCTGCTGATCACCACCAAGAGGGCCACTGTTATAGCCTCTTACCGGAAGACCCGTTGCCTCTGTAATCATACGTGCTGTAGTTCCTGTTCCGCACAAAAAATGCTTTTTTAATATATCCTTATTCTCATCACACCAGCCAATCAATTCTCTCTTCTTGCTGTCATGTGCAATCAATGCAATGTTTTTCTGTTTTCCAATCGTTAATGTAATCTTGTCTTCATTCATGTTGTATATCCTCCAATCAAGTAACTATTCCATGCTATTGTTCTACATTCCTAATTACTAGTTTTTACTTTCAAATTGTAGCACACTATTTACATTATCGTAAAGAAAAAGCTCTGGTTTCTTCAACCAAAGCCATTCTTTTTTTATTATACTTACTGTGCAATTGCATTTCCAGTATAAAGTTGATAGTATTTTCCTTTTTTTTCTAATAACTCCTCGTGATTACCACGTTCAATGATACGTCCCTGTTCCAGAACCATGATACAGTCACTATTCTTAACCGTAGATAAGCGATGTGCAATAACAAATGTTGTTCTGCCATGCATCAGCTTATCCATACCCTCCTGAACAATCTTCTCTGTTCTGGTATCAATTGAACTAGTTGCCTCATCCAAAATCAATGCTGGTGGATCAGCAATTGCTGCTCTTGCAATCGCAAGCAACTGCCTTTGTCCCTGACTTAGATTTGCGCCATCACCAGTAAGTACCGTCTGATAGCCATCCGGTAGCTTCTCGATAAATTCATGCGCATTGGCAAGCTTTGCTGCTGCGATTACATCTTCATCGGTCGCATTCAATCTTCCATAACGGATATTCTCCATAACTGTCGCTGTAAACAGATGGGTGTCTTGTAAAACAATACCAAGAGAGCGCCTTAAATCAGCCTTTTTAATCTTATTGACATTAATACCGTCAAAGCGAATCTTACCATCCTGAATATCATAGAAACGATTGATTAAGTTGGTAATCGTTGTTTTTCCTGCACCGGTAGAACCAACAAAGGCAATCTTCTGTCCCGGCTCTGCAAACAGGTCAACATTATGCAGAACTATCTTCTCATCCGTATAACCAAAGTCAACATCAAAGAACTCGACCTTACCTTCTAATCTCTGATACGTTGTCGTATCACTATCCTTATGATAATGCTTCCATGCCCAGATATGTGTTGTCTTGTCGGTTTCTTGTAATTCGCCATTTACGATTTCTGCATTTACCAAAGTAACGTAACCGTTATCCTCCTCTGGCTTTTCATCCAGCATCTTGAAAATTCTGTCCGCTCCGGCAAGTGCCATAACAATACTGTTAAACTGCATACTAATCTGGTTAATTGGCATATTAAAGTTCTTATTCAAGGTTAGATAGCTTGCCAGACCACCAAGTGTCAGCCCACTAAAGCCTGTCAAAGCAAAAATACCACCAACAATAGCACATACTACATAGCTTAAGTTACCAAGCTGTGCGTTAATTGGTCCCAGCATATTGGAGAACTGACTAGCATTATAGGCACTGTCAAAAAGCTCCTCATTCAGTTCATCGAACTTTTTGATATTTTCCTCCTCATGACAGAATACCTTAACAACCTTCTGTCCTTCCATCATTTCCTCAATATAACCATTTACTGCACCAATAGCCTTCTGCTGTTTTACAAAATAGCTGCCTGACATACCTGCTGCTTTTTTCGTTACAAACAACATCAACGCTACCATAACAAGACTTACTAATGTAAGTGGGAAGCTCAGCGCAATCATACTACCAAGCACACCAACGATGGTAATTACACTATTTAACAGCTGTGGCATACTCTGGCTAATCATCTGTCTTAAGGTATCAATATCATTTGTGTAACATGACATGATATCACCATGCGCATGGGTATCAAAATACTTGATTGGCAAGGACTCCATCTTATGAAACATATCATTTCTGATGTTTCTCATCGTACCCTGACTAACATTAATCATAACACGATTCTGAATGTAAGCTGCCAACGCACCAAGCGCATAGAAGCAAGCTACTCGGAAAATGGCATTTGCCAATCCCGAAAAATCAGGATTTGCCTGACCTAGCATCGGTGTAATATAGCCATCAATCAAGGTCTGCATAAACATCGTACCTTGAATACTTGCAAATACACTTAAAAAAATACAAATAACAACGACAATGACATGTGGCAGATAATTCTGAAATACATATGCCATCAAGCGTTTAAAAAGTTTACCCGGATTCTCAATCTTCGGTTTTGGTCCCATCGGTCCACGTCTTCCCGGACCACCTGGTCCCATTGGTCTTCCTCCCGCCATTACATGTCACCTCCATTCTCTTCTTTATTTTCATCAAAGTCACCGCTACCACCAGTCTGTGATTCATATACATCACGATAGATTTCGCTCTTTTCCATCAATTCTTCATGTGTTCCGAAATCTGTCACCATTCCGTGATCAATAAC
>JAFSGY010000095.1 GCA_017440575.1 Lachnospiraceae bacterium
AGGTTATAGAAAGCTCGGCAGAACAGCTAGCCAGAGAAAAGCATTATTAAGAAATCAGGTAACAAATCTTTTATACAAGGGTAAGATTGTTACTACTGAAGCAAAGGCAAAGGAAGTTCAGAAGATCGCTGAAGGTATCATTGCATTAGCTGTAAAGGAAAAGGATAACTTTGAGATGGTTAAGGTTACAGCTAAGGTTGCTAAGAAGGACAAAGATGGCAAGAGAGTGAAAGAAGTAGTAGATGGTAAGAAAGTTACTGTTTACGAAGAAGTTGAAAAGGAAATCAAGAAGGATCTTCCTTCTAGACTTCATGCAAGAAGACAGATGCTTAAGGTATTATACTCTGTAACAGAAGTTCCAGCTGAGAACAAGGGTAAGAAGAGAAATACTAAGGAAGTTGATCTTGTTGCAAAGCTCTTTGACGAAGTTGCTCCAAAGTATGTTGGACGTAATGGTGGTTATACAAGAATCATCAAGATTGGTCAGCGTAAGGGTGACGGTGCAATGGAAGTTGTACTTGAGTTAGTATAATAAGCAATTGATTATATAACGTAGAAAACCACACTAATTGGTGTGGTTTTTTATGTTATTGCAGAAATTAAAATAAATGAGTATAATGATAACTATTAAAGATAGGTCGAAGCACTTGCTGCTGAAATCGTAAGAACATGATTCAAGAGTGCAATAATCCCATTGCGAAGCAATTTAGGATGGATTTTTGCAGCGTAATTATGAAGGTACTGAATAATTACGTATAATGTTATGTAAAGTTGGGGAATTTATTGAAGAAGCTACTGAATAATTACGAAAAGGGTAAGAAATTATGGGAACAAAACATATCTTGTCACGGCAGGAAGCGTGTAGATATCTCGGAATAGCAGAAAATGCAACAGAGGAAGAAGTAAAGAGAGCGTATCGTCTGATGGCGAAGCAATATCATCCGGATGTAAATATACAGGTAGATACTAGGGAAGTATACTATAAAATTCAGGAAGCATATCAGTATTTATTATCTCATCCTTATATGCCTCAGCAAATGGTACGTCAGCCAAGAATCTTTCAGACGGATACGCAGGTAAGAGAGCAATATCGTAAGCAAAAGCGTTTTGAGGAAGAACGTAAAAAAGTGTTACTGAGAGAAGAAATGTTGAAAAGACAGGAAAGAAAAACAGCTTCCATGCAACAGTCGAGAGTTTCTTCGAAGAAAAAAACAGTAGAAGAAGAGGCTTTAGAGAAAATCAGAGCAATCTGGCTTGCAGAAACCATTCATCGTCAGATTGAGCAAGATAAAGAAATGAAAGAAGCAGAAAATAGAAGAAAGCTGTATCAGGCATTTATGCAGCAAAAAATCAATGAGGAAGAAGAGCAAAAACAGAAAAAGAGCTTTTGGCGAAAAATAAAATAGTGTAAAAAACAGATTTTATGAGAAAGACCACGCAAAAGTGGTCTTTTCCTTGTATTTAGGGATTGAATCTAGTACAATAATACAGGTGAAATTGTACTTATATATAAGAGCAATGCTCTGTTTGAGATGGTGATAGGCATGGGAATCATTAAAATAAAAGACTTAGTATTTGAATATATCCGAAGAGATGAAGAAGGGAATGTAGAAGGAATTACAAAGGCTGTAGATGATGTAAATCTCGATATTAAACAGGGGGATTTTGTTGCTATTTTAGGACATAATGGCTCTGGAAAATCTACGCTTGCTAAACATATGAATGCGATATTGTATCCTTCAGAAGGAACCGTTTGGGTAGATGGAAAGAATACAATGAATGAAGAAGATGTCTGGGATATCAGACAGACTGCCGGAATGGTTTTCCAAAATCCGGATAATCAGATTATAGGACAGATTGTAGAAGAGGATGTTGGATTCGGTCCTGAAAATATGGGAGTCGCAACCAAGGAAATATGGGAACGTGTAGAGGAAAGTCTCAAGGCAGTAGGAATGTATGAATTCCGTAAGCATTCACCTAATAAACTTTCGGGAGGACAGAAACAAAGGGTTTCTATTGCAGGAGTCATTGCTATGCATCCTAAATGTATCATTTTGGATGAGCCGACAGCAATGCTTGATCCAAAAGGACGAAAAGAAGTAATCCGTGCAATCAGAGCACTAAATGATGTGGAGAAGATTACGGTTATACTGATTACTCATTATATGGAAGAGGTAATCTATGCGGATAAGGTTTATGTCATGGATAAGGGAAAGGTGACTATGCAGGGAACACCAAAGGAAGTCTTTTCGAGAGTAGAAGAGCTCAAGGAGCTTCGTTTGGATGTACCACAGGTAACACTTTTGGCGCATGAATTACGAAAAGAAGGCTTTCCGATTCCTCAAGGAATTTTGACCAAAGAAGATTTCCGAGAGGCAATTCTGAAATGTCAGGAAGAGTTTTAGATATAGATAGTGATAAGAGAGGATATGGCAGATGTCAATTATTGTAGATCATGTTAGTCATGTTTATGGTGCAGATACTGCTATGGCAGTACATGCATTAAAGGATGTCAGTCTTGTAATTCCTGATGGGCAGTTTATCGGTTTAATAGGGCATACTGGTTCAGGTAAATCTACGCTGGTGCAGCATTTGAACGGACTTATGAAAGCAACCAGTGGGAATATTTATTTTAACGGAGAAGATATAGACAGTGATGATTTTAATAAAAAGATGTTGAGAAGTAAGGTAGGACTGGTTTTTCAATATCCGGAGCATCAATTGTTTGAGACCGATGTCTTTTCGGATGTATGCTTTGGTCCAAAGAATTTGGGACTATCGCAGAAGGAAGTACAGTTGCGTGCTTATGAAGCATTAAAGCAAGTTGGGTTAGAGGATGAGTATTTTTACCAGTCTCCTTTTGACCTTTCTGGTGGGCAAAAGAGGAGAGTAGCAATAGCTGGAGTGCTTGCAATGAAGCCTGATGTACTAATATTGGATGAACCAACAGCCGGACTAGATCCAAAGGGAAGAGATGAGATATTAGACCAGATTGCAAAGTTGCAGAAGGAAACAGGAATTACGGTAATTCTGGTGTCACATAGCATGGATGATGTAGCTAAATATGTGGACAGAATTATTGTTATGAATAAAGGAAGTGTCATGTATGATGATGAACCAAGAGAGGTATTTCATCACTATATGGAGTTAGAGCAAATTGGGCTTGCGGCGCCGCAGGTAACGTATATCATGAAGGATTTGCAGAATCAGGGAATTTTAGTAAGTGATGATGTAACAACGATTGATGAGGCAAAAGAAGAAATTAAGAATTACTTTGCACGACTTGCACAGAGTAAGCGCCATGGCATATAAGAGGAAAAAAGAATGCTTAGAGATATTACATTAGGACAATATTATCAGACAGATTCCGTGATTCATCGACTTGATCCGAGAGTTAAGCTTGCAGCTACCATTATTTTTATTATATCCTTGTTTCTATTTGATGGAATAGCAGGATATGTTGTAGCAGCAGCATTTCTGGTGCTGGTTATTAAGCTGTCCCGTGTTCCCTTTAAATTCATGGTAAAGGGAATGAAGGCAATTGTGTTTCTGCTTATGATTACAGTGGTATTTAATATGTTTTTGACACCGGGTGAGCCGTTGGTTACCTTGTGGAAGCTGAAAATTACCAAAGAAGGTGTAAAAACGGCAGTGACAATGGCGATACGTTTGGTATTCCTTGTGATTGGTTCATCGGTTATGACCTTAACTACCACGCCAAATCATCTGACAGATGGTATGGAGAAGATGATGAGTCCACTAAAGAAAATAAAGCTGCCAGTTCATGAAATTGCCATGATGATGTCCATTGCCCTGCGATTTATTCCAATTTTAATGGAAGAGACAGATAAAATCATGAAGGCGCAGATCGCACGTGGAGCAGATTTTGAAAGCGGCAATCTGATAAAAAAGGCAAAAAGCATGGTACCACTCCTTGTGCCACTCTTTATTTCGGCGTTTCGAAGAGCCAATGATTTAGCAATGGCAATGGAGGCAAGATGCTATCGAGGTGGTGAGCATCGTACCAAGATGAAACCGTTGCATTATGAACGCAGAGACTATATCGCATATCTTGTGGTAATTGGTTATCTTATCGTAGGAATTGCGGCAGGAAAGATAGTAGGGATGTTATGAAAAGAGTTATGTTAACCGTTGCCTATGATGGAACGAATTATCATGGATGGCAGCTACAACCAAACGTGATCACGGTAGAGTCTGTATTAAACGAGAAATTAAGTGAATTGTTTGGAGAGGAAATAAGGGTAATTGGTGCATCGAGAACGGATACGGGAGTACATGCATTAGGAAATATTGCAGTTTTTGACACAAATGCACGTATGCCTGCAGAGAAAGTTTCCTATGCATTAAATCAGAGACTTCCCGAGGACATTCGGATTCAGAAGTCACAGGAAGTACCACTTGATTTTCATCCCAGACATCAAAATAGCAGAAAAACATATGAGTATAAGATACTAAACAGAGAATTCCCGCAGCCGATTCAAAGATTATATGCACACTTTACGTATGTACTGCTGGATGTGGAAAGAATGCAGAGAGCAGCTGATTTTTTTGTAGGTGAGCATGATTTTAAGAGTTTTTGCAGTGTGAATACGGTAGCAGAGACAACGGTAAGAACCATATATGAGCTACAAGTAGAGAAACAGGATGAGATGATAACCATTCGAGTAACAGGCTCAGGCTTTTTGTATAATATGGTTCGAATCATCGCAGGAACACTGATGGAGATAGGAAGAGGTAATCTGGAGCCGGAAGAGATACCTGCTATTTTAGCAGCGCTGGATAGAACAAAAGCCGGACCGACTGCCCCGGCATGTGGTCTAACACTGGTAAAATATCATTACGAAGATGAGATTCTAACGCATTAAAAAAACGGGAAATCTTTACAGAAAAATGCAAAAAAATGTTGACACACTTGGTAGCGTATAATATAATAATTCAATGTGACAGCGTGTGTTTATATGATACCAAAGCCCCGGTGTTATGTAGCAAGCGGTGTCGGATGTATCTTGGTTGCCTGTGAATTTAGAAAGTACGGCCGGACATTCCGTAGTGAAAGAGTTCAGACAGGAATACCAGTATAGGAAAGCCAATGGCTTATAATATGGAGGTAACATAATGAAAACATTTATGGCTAGCCCAGCTACAATTGATAGAAAATGGTATGTAGTAGATGCTACAGGAATGACTTTAGGACGTTTAGCATCAGAAGTTGCTAAGGTTTTAAGAGGAAAGAACAAGGCAATCTTCACACCACACATCGACACAGGTGATTATGTAATCGTAATCAATGCTGAGAAGATTACTGTAACAGG
>JAFSGY010000096.1 GCA_017440575.1 Lachnospiraceae bacterium
CTGTCTGCATCCTGCACATAGAGGAATACATTTCCATCACCTTCATCATAATTTACTGTCACACCGCATGTGGTATAAGCAGCTTTTGATTTAATCTTTTCTGTATCGTCCACACGGAAGGTCATGGTATCTGTCAGGCTTGCATCAGATGTTGCTGCTGTCGCAGCAGATGCAAAGAGAACAGATGACAGATTTAATCGAAAAGCGGGCACAACCGTGACTACAGTGGTGACACTGTAGGAGCTCACGAAAAGGCCCGGAAGCGCAACGAGCGCATTGTAACTATAGTTATAAGAATTCGCCCGCAGCCAGAACTTATTTCCGCTATTGTAAGGTACTGATTTCAGGCTTACTTTTAGTCCCCCATTTAAGCTGTCTCCGTTGTTTGCTCCTACCGTGATATATTGGTCATTATAAAAGTCTCCGTATGCCGGATACAGCACATCCTCTGTATAATAGGTATACTCCGCACTACTATCATCCTTTTGCTTATCATCATCCGTATAAACCCTGGTGGCCTGCATCATGCTCTGTTCACTTGTGGTAAATACACTCGTATTTGTTTCTAAAATCTTCAAGGTATTCAGACGCAGGTCACTTGCTCCGTAATGATTTGGATAGACCACGCTTGGGGCTGTTCCATAGGTACAGTTCCAATTACTATCATAAGTCTTGTTATTACTGTCATCATCTTCAAACATAGTACCGGTTGCCATCGGCAGTGCCGGGTCACACAACAGTACGATACTGTCAGCTGCATCTGAACCTGCGATGTACCAGGTCTGCTTATTGCTTCCATTGGTTCCGAAGTATACCTTTCCTACAGTATCATCCGTTCCGTCCAAATCAAAACTACTCATCAACTGCTCCGGTGTAGCAAAGGCTGTCACACTTAGTGGCGTGCTTGTGTTTTCTTCTGCCTTTACAGTCGGCATATTATTAGGCATCAGCCCTACCACTAAGGCTACTGTCAGAATGGCGCTTAGTATTCTCCTTCCCAGGTTGTTTGGTTTTACATTTTTCACTTTGAATTCCTCCTGTCATAAATCCTCTATTTGCTTATTATCTGTTAATTATAATGAATGATATAAGTATCAGCATGAGTTCTGCTTACTTACACCGGTTATACATGGTTATGCAAAGACCTCATTCACTGTACTATAACATAAATTTTGAGTTTTTGGGGTTTTTGCGTATAATTCGATGCATTTTGCGTATAATTTGTAAGCTTTCAATGTTAAGAGACCAGCTTTGAAACTGGTCTCTTAAATATCTGTTGTTTTATCCTTTTTCAATTAGCACATTTTTTCCTTCAAATGCAAAACCATATTTATATATCTTATCCGCCGGTACACCTTTGGCAAGGAGTAAGGCCGCATATTGCTTTTCTTCTATCTGAGCAAGAGCTGCCTGTGCAGTTTCCTTTAAGAATTGCTCATCTTCTGTATCATGTACTTTGAATTCAATAATGACCCCGGGATTCTTCTCCGGATTCTTTGGCTCAATCATTACATCATATCTGCCAAATCCACTTTCACGGTTGGAGGTTACCATATAATCCCGTTGTAAATCTACCATTAAGCCTAGTACAAAGCCGTGATAAAACCGCTCCGGTTCCTGTCCACTAGGACGATTTCCAGTATCAAAATAACTAAATATTGTCAGTGCCACACGATTCATATATACATTCATTGCTTTTCGGTCACCCGCAAGCATCGCCTTGATAAATGCATTGTAGTCTGCATTTGACTTTCTAAACCATGACCTTACCATATCCCGAAACATCATCCGAACTTCCAGATTAGTAAGCGCAAGCTCATAACAAGCCTCTTCACCATCTTCCAGGGCACCCATGTCGTCACGAGACAATACCTTCAAATATCCACTGGCAAGCAACAGGCTCCAGATGGCATTCTCATTATCATCTAACTGGTTGTATACAATCTGTTCGTCTACGGGGATGCGTAAATTCTTTCCCTGCAATAACTCTTCAAACTGTACCTTAATTTCCCCATTTCCTTCCCGGATGAGCTTTCCAACCAGACTGTTGGAGCTGGTGTTGGCCCAATAGGTGGTAATCACTCCTGTATCCAAAAAGTTCAAAATAGACCATGGATTATAGATGTCCGCATGCTTTCCAAAGATAAATCCATCATACCATTTCTTTACCAGTTCTTTCTCAGAAGCGTGGCCACATTCATCTAATGATGCAAACACTTCCTCTTCTGTAAATCCAAAGGAAGTCGCATATTCGTCAGAGGTTGTTGTAACCACCTTCAGATTATTCAAATCTGAAAAAATAGATTCCTTGCTCACTCTGGTAATTCCGGTCATAATACCTCTTGCAAGATATGGATTCGTCTTAAATGTGGCATTGAACATACTTCTGGTAAATGCAACCAAATCATCCCAGAATCCATTCACATAGGCTTCCTGCATTGGGGTGTCATATTCGTCCAAGAGGATGATGACTTTTTGCTTATAATATCGATGCAAATAATCGGACAGATTGTGAAGAGCAGAGGTTGCATCCACCTCACTCATATTCTTATTAATTCCTTTGAAATATTGTTTTTCCGTATCATACAACAAATCAGTGTCTAACAAATAGGAATGTTTTGCATATAATCCAATTAGAATTTGATAAATCTTCTCTCTTGTAGCCTCAAAACTCTTTTCCTTCACATTGGCAAAGGAAAGGTTAATTACCGGGTAGGTTCCCTGTAGATTTCTGTATTTCTCCTCGTTCCAGATAGAAAGACCTTCAAATATTTCCCCTTTTCCTGCAAAATCAAGAGAAAAGAAGCGGTTTAGCATACTCATATTCA
>JAFSGY010000097.1 GCA_017440575.1 Lachnospiraceae bacterium
CCGCAATGACCAGAATAAATACAATCGTCTGCAGATATGCAATATCAAGCGGTACTAAGATAAACTTATAGATTGCTGCAGCAACCGTAGATGCTAGTGTAATAACGAAGATAATCGCTCCACCCATTCCGGCAGCTGTCTCTATCTTCTTCGATACACCGAGGAACGGACACAAGCCCTGAAACTGGCTTAAAACAATATTACTAACTAAAGAGGAGCTTACTAATATAATCAATAAATCCTTAACGACATCAAGCATCCTTATTCTCCTCCTTTACTTCTTTCTTCTCTCCTGCCTGTGCATCATAGAACTTATGAGAACAGCCACTGTCTCCACAGCTTGCACAGTCGAAATTACAGCCGGACTGAATCTTCTCTACATTCTTACCCTTTTCAGCCATGCTCTTCTTAATCTTATTCTGAGTTGCTGTTAATGCAGCAAGAACAAAGAATGCACCCGGCGCAAGTCCAAAGATTCGGATTGGCTCAAACTTCAACGCAAAGGAACCTAACATAATCGGCTCTTCTACCGGAAGAATCGCTAATCCAAAAAGCTCACCTGCACCTAGAATCTCTCTTACTGCACCAATCAGAGTAAGTGCTACAGCAAATCCAAGTCCCATACCTAAACCATCAAAAATTGACGGAATTACAGAATTTTTAGAAGCAAATGCCTCTGCTCTACCTAAAATGATACAGTTTACAACAATCAATGGAATATAGATTCCAAGTGCATCATAAAGACTTGGAATAAAACCTTCCAATAACAACTCAACCATTGTTACAAAGGAAGCAATAATAACGATAAATGCCGGAATTCTTACCTTATCCGGAATGATATTTCTAAGTAATGAAATAATCATATTACTTAATACAAGAACGACAGTTGTCGTAAGTCCCATACCAAGTCCATTGATGGCAGATGTCGTAACAGCCAATGTTGGACACATACCCAGCATAAGAACAAAGGTTGGATTTTCCTTAATCAGACCGTTTAAAAATACCTGAGCAGCGCTCTTTTGTTCTTTTACATTACTCATTTGCACTGCCTCCCTTCAAAACATTCTGGAAATAAACCAGACCACCGTTTACACCATTTACAATCGCATCCGATGTAATCGTAGCACCACTGATGGCATCAATCTGTGAGTCATCTACCGCACCTGTCTTTGTTACAGAAAAACTTTCAGCCTGCTTATTTACAAACTGTGGAACAATGACATCCTCAGCCTTCATACCAAGTCCAGGGGTTTCTGCAATGGCAAGTAAGGAAATTCCATTTAATAAACCATCATTAGTAAGTCCCATCGTGAATTGAATATCTCCACCATAGCCTTCGTGGCTGGAAACAGTAATCACATATCCTACAACTGTACCGGATGCATCCTTTGCAATCATAACCTCATCAATATCTGCATCGGTAATTCCTGACTCTGTTAAAACAGCAGACGCTGCTTCTGCAGTAAATCCTTCATATGCTTCAAAGCTTGCTGCTTCTGCAAATACATTCTGACAAGCCTCTGTTTTTGCCTTTTCTTTCTGAGCCGCAATCGGTGCTTTTGTAACATCATATACAACACCAAGAAGCAAACCTGCAACCAAAGTAATCGCGAAGAGAATCATGGCATCTTTTATTACATTTTTCATGCTCTTTCTCCTCCTTTTCCAAATGGCTTAGGCATTGTAA
>JAFSGY010000098.1 GCA_017440575.1 Lachnospiraceae bacterium
AGACCTGCATTTGCACCACCATTGATTGCTACGGTTGCAACCGGGATTCCGCTTGGCATCTGTACAATAGAATACAGAGAATCACGTCCTCCAAGTGATGTCGTATGCATTGGAATACCAATAACCGGCATAGGGAAGATTGCTGCACACATACCTGGTAAATGCGCTGCCATACCTGCTCCTGCAATAATAACCTTAAAGCCCTTGCTCTCAGCAGACTTTGCATACTCGAAAAATACATCCGGTTCTCTATGTGCTGAGATAATCGTCATTTCATAAGAAACTCCCAATTCGTCTAAAATCTCAGCGGCTTTCGCCATAATAGGCATATCTGAGTCAGAACCCATTACAATACCAACCTGTGCCATAATAATCCTCCTAAATTTCATTTTTACAATTAAACAACGTTTTGTAAAATAACTTTGTTTACTGATTTATTATTTAGGTATGCTATTTACATAGCACACCTAATTGTACATTTACAGTTTACAAACAAACCCTTGATACGTCAACTCAAAAAATTGTTTTTTCGACAGGATTCCTTAAAATAATATTGTTTCTTTATCAAAAGGCTTATTAAGCTCTTCACAGCCCTCTAATACAAATCTTCCTTCTATAATAATAGGATACGAATTGCCCTTGTCATCATAAGCAATAATGGAACCTAATTCATCATATGGGATGGTAATATCAGTATGACAACCAAAATATGCCTTAGACGGGTCTGTTTTTCTCAAAATCGAAACAGAATTATCTCTTGCAACGATTTCCTTGCCATCTTCATTATATACCTTTACATCCTCACTACGAGAATAACAGGTATCGCCGACTGCAAAATGTGGTCCTGTTTTCTCTGCAATCAGAATCGGAAAACGATTACCAATATCATATTTCTTCGCTGTCATATAAGCCGTCGTGTTTGTTCCGATTGCGAACTCACCAAGTGGCAGGGAGTCATAATGATATAAAACATTCGCCTTTACATATTCCTTGTTCTTCTCTTCCTCCTTAAAATTCGTACAGGTATAATCCTTAATCTTACCATCCTCAAAGGTCATCTCAAGATTATGATATTCTAATTCATTTAAGAATACACGACTCACATGAAGAGTTCCCTTGGTTCCTTCTAACACAGGAGAAGTAAATACCTCTCCTACCGGAATATTCACATCTGCTACACAGTTTTCAAATATAGCCTGTGTGGAAGGATCTGTAATCGGATACAGCTTAATATGCATATCCGTTTTATTCCCCTTCATACCCTTGACCTCTACATAAGTCGCCTTATTCAAAGTATCAATAATAATTGCCTGCATCTTCTCATAGGACTGATAATCTAAGGTATTTATCTTAATCGTCTCATCAAAGATTTCCTCAAACTGTTCTCCAATCTCAGGAACAGGGAATGCAATAATCGTAAAACTACGCTCTTCACCATTAATATACTCATAAGTAATTCCTGTAGAAGCCCCTGTATATTCTGCTGACAGCTTCTGCTGTTCTTCGCTTAGACTACATACCTCACTCTTAGATACTGGTGCAAACGGTTCTTCACCAAATACCTCTATAACTGCTGGTCCCGCATACTTTGCCGCCTTTTCTTTATTTTCTTCATATGCCTGTCTTAAGACTTCAAGCTTTCTGTTTACCAGCTTCTTATCTAAAAATAGCGCAATATCGTCCTTGTGGTCATATTCAAACTGCTTATTCGCAATCGCACCATAATAACCAATCTTGAGATTTCCCTTTTTATGGAAAATACTAGCAGATGCTCTATAAATCGTTGGTCTTAACTCAAGCTTTGCAAAATTTCTAATTGCCGCCCTTACCATACGTTCAAAACCAACAACATATCTGACATCCACAACTTCCTTCTTGCTCAGATCCTTATTGCCCTTCACAAATCCAATGCGATACCCCTCAGAATAGGTATCTGCCATCATCTGAATCTTCTCTTCCGGCATAGTAGCAAGATATGCCGCCATCTGCTCGGTTTCAAGTGTCACATACTCACCATACTGATACAAATAGCGAACATCCTTCAAATCACTATCCATGACAATTCTCGTTGCGAAGTCACAGTCTGCATCCACCTGTGTTCTGACTCTCCATTCAGCCGCCGGCTCGGAATAATCACTTACAAACCAATATAATGTCTCTTTTAATTCCTTTTCCTCTGGTGCTTCCATTTCCTCCGATGCCGCATAGGAAAAAGCATTGTATACCTCCACAAACAGCTCCATGCGGATAACCTGTTCTTCCAGCATATTTTCAAATACATATGGAATCATGCAACGAAGCTCTGCGTGAAGAAAAGACAACATTCTTCCCATCTCCATACCAAATGCCTTACAGCAAACAGTCGGATTGGCATAACTCTTATCATAATTCGCGCCCAAAATGTCCTCATACATCGCATAGTTCATGCTACGTAACTCTTCTATAGATGCCTTCTGCAAAAAGCCATCCTGAAGCTGCTTATAAGTATCTCTCATTAACACTAAAAACTGTGCTGTTTTTTCAAAATAATCCTTATATTTATCACAAACCTCCTGCGCCTTTGCAATCTCCTTGATTCTCTCACAGGAAAGCTCATATCTTTCTTCCAAAAATGTCATTTATAATTACCATGCCTTTCTCAAAATCCGAAAATTTGTGTCTCACAAATTTTCCAATAAAAAAAACTTCCGTATATGGATTTTTATATTTAAACTCCTAAATATAAAATAAATCCACCCGCCAATATAGCAACGCTATTTAATATAATTCCCAAAACCGGAAATAATCTGTATATATCTTTTTCCAGACAAGAACGAATTCCAATCCCTAGACCAACTAAGGCAAAAATCAAAGAAAGAAGAATTACCGTCCCATACTGCATCGGTGCTACTCCCTTATTCTGATAAGTCAGATATACCGCCAGAACTATAGAAGCATTCGCAATCACACCTAAAATAGATGCCATAATTCCCTGCTGTGGATTCTTCTTTTTTGTAAACTTATATCCTTTTCTCTGAAACACTATAATTCACCCTACTTTTTCAGTTATACACAGTAAAAGGGCATTCCATTCGAAATGCCCATCTACTCATTCGTTAAAATAAAATTTTAGACTTATTTGCTAACAGTCTTGCTCCACTGATAATCAGCAAAACACCACCTGCAACACCGGCCACGATGGAAACTACACCAACTACAATCGAAAGTGCACCAGAACGTCCCATTGTTTTATAAACCTTTTCCTCCATCAACCTAACCTCTTCCTTACAGATTTATTTCGCACCATACTGTGCATAATATGCATCAATTGCTTCCTTCATCTTGTCGTCAATTAATACTCTTCCGTTGTAAGGCTTGTTGTATAAATATTCTACAACTTCTTCCATAGTAACGATGGCACCTGTCTCAATACCGTATACTTCACGAATCTCAGCGAGTGCGTTCTGCTGTGTCTTACCACGCTCCTGACGATTTAAACTAACCATAAGGCCTACTACGTCAACATTTGCCTGGCTCTTAAGAATCGGGAAGGTCTCTTCGATAGACTTGCCGGATGTTGTAACGTCCTCAATAATGACAACCTTATCCCCATCATTTAAATCACTACCAAGGAGAATTCCAACATCTCCATGATCCTTGATTTCCTTTCTATTAGAGCAGTACTTAATATCTCTACCATATAACTCACTAAATGCAATGGTAGTTGCAACTGCAAGAGGAATACCCTTATATGCAGGTCCAAAAAGCACATCAAAATCTGTACCGTAATTATCATGAATAGCCTGTGCATAGAACTGTCCCAATCTTCTTAACTGTGATCCCGTTACATAAGCGCCTGCGTTCATGAAAAAAGGAGACTTTCTACCGCTCTTTAAGGTAAACTCACCAAATTTCAGGACATTGCTGTCAACCATAAACTCTATAAATTCCTGCTTGTATGCTTCCATGTTGTTTAAACCTCCTGTATTTACGGGCTTTTCGCCGTTTTCTCTTTCTTAAAAATGTGCTACTACACCATTTTTACACCATTTTCTTTAACCACTACACCACTTTTTCCATTAACCGCATTGCTTCAAACAAGGTGTCATCTGTTACATGACAATACAAATCCATGGTCATCTGCAAAGAACCATGCCCTAATATCTTTTGCAAGGTCTTTGGTTGCATTCCGTTTTCGATTGCTCTTGTGGCAAAGGTATGGCGAAAACAGTGTGGTGAGAACTTCTCAAATTCCGGATATTCCTTTTGTATGTTGCGGACACAAGCTTCAATTCCTTCCTGTACGATAAACTGCTGTGTCGGTCTGTTATTCTTTGTAACAAACACCAGATTCTCGTATTCTTCGGGAGCCTTTTTGCTCTTTAGCTCGATTTCCAGTTTCTGAACCTTCTGTTTCCGCAAAGCCTCATAGGCTTTTTGCGTGAGCGGAATCGTTCTTCTGCCGTTCTTCGTCTTAGTGTCGTGCATTTCAAAGATGTATTTTCCATCCTTACGAAAATAGCACAATGTATGCCGCACATACAACACTTTCTTTTTCATGTCTATATCTGACCATGTTAATGCCATCAATTCTCCGATACGAAGTCCTGTTTCTAATGCCACAATAAAGAAATTGTAATAAACACTCGATTCTGCCTGCTTTAGAAAAAGCTCCGTTTCTTTGACAGTAAGTACCCGGCGTTCCTTTTGCTCCTCTTGACTGACCTTGGTATTGATTTGCTTTGCCACATTCTTGATTAGCAAGTCCGCATCAATAGCTTTCTCCAGCATATCCGCCAAAATCTTTTTAGAGTTCTTCCGCTCATTGTCACTTCTAAGTTCATTGAACACCTGTTGTAATACGATGAGATTTAGGTTAGTCAGTTTTATCCAACCTAGCTCCTTTTGAATCCTTCTGTAATGACTTGCATATGTCTCCTTTGTAGAGCTTCTGCAATTCTTCTTACAGGTATTCATCCAAATCTCATACCACTCATCCAGAGTCACTTCCTTGCTTATGACATTAAGCATCTTCTCATCTTCGTACTGCTCTGTCCTTAATTGATGTCGAATCTCATTCAGCGTCTTCGCATAAATCGTCTCTCTTTTACCGAAGCGATTTACGAAACGTGCCTGATACAGACCATCCTTCCTCTGTGAAATTCCTTTTCCTAATTCTTTACCATTAAGGGATTTCCCCATTTGTGCCTCCTTTCTAGGCTGTAGC
>JAFSGY010000099.1 GCA_017440575.1 Lachnospiraceae bacterium
AGCAGATCTTGCTTTGATTGCGGTTGTAGGTCGGGGGATGAAATCTACAAGAGGTACAGCGGGAAGAATATTCTCTGCACTTGCACATGCAAATGTCAATGTTAAAATGATTGATCAGGGTTCTAGCGAATTGAATATCATCATCGGTGTGGCAAATGCCGACTTTGAAACAGCAATTAAGGCAATTTATGACATTTTTGTTATTTCTCAGCTATAATCTCTTTATTTTTCGTGCAATATGTGCTATAATTGCAATGGCATAAAAGTACTATAAGAATAAAATTATGGGGGTAAATATGGCAAATTTATCAAATCAAGCGTTGGTGTATACAAACGATAATTGTATCGGTTGTAATAAGTGTATTTCAGTATGTCCGGTACTGACCGCAAACCACGCAGTGGAAGAAAATGGAAAGAACAAAATTGTTGTTGATGGAGAGCAATGTATTAGTTGTGGCGCTTGTTTTGATGTGTGCGAGCACAAAGCAAGAAGTTTTAACGACGACACAGAACGTTTCTTTGAGGATTTGAAGAGTGGCGAGAAAATATCCATTTTGCTGGCACCGGCTTTTTTGGCAAATTATCCAAGAGAGTATGCATCTGTACTTGGTGGTTTGAAACAGATGGGGGTTAATCGTATTATCAGTATCAGTTTTGGTGCAGATATTACAACGTGGGCATACATCAAATATATTACAGAACACAACTTTACCGGCGGCATTTCTCAGCCATGTCCGGCTATTGTTGGATACATTGAGAAATATATTCCGGAATTAATTCCAAATTTAGTACCGGTTCATTCGCCGATGATGTGTGGTGCTATTTATGCGAAGAAATATATGAAGGTTTCTGATAAATTGGCATTCATCAGTCCATGTATTGCTAAGAAAAATGAAATTGATGATCCAAACTGTGGTGGATATATTTCTTATAACGTAACATTCGATCATTTGATGGAATATATCAGAAAACATAATATTTCAGGTGCTCCGGTATCTGATGAAATCGAGTACGGGCTTGGCTCTATTTATCCAATGCCGGGTGGTCTGAAAGAGAACGTTTACTGGTTCTGTGGTGAAGATGTATTTATTCGTCAGATTGAAGGTGAACGTCATGCCTATGAGTTCTTAGAGGATTACAAGGAAAGAGTTCTGGGTAAGAAAGAACTTCCGTTTATGGTGGATGCACTTAATTGTGGAAAAGGCTGTATTTATGGTACAGCAGTAGAAGAAGATAAGACCAAGAATGATGATATTCTTTATGAAATTCAGAAAATTAAAGAAGCCAGCAAGAAAAATGATAAGAAGGCAGCATGGAGCAAGAAACTGACACCTAAGCAGAGACTTGCACATTTGAACAAACAGTTCAAGGATTTGGACATCAACGACTTTATTAGACATTATTCGGATAGGTCCAAGGGAGTTGAGATTCATCGTCCGAATACTTCCGAATTGGATGCTATTTTTGCATCTATGGAGAAGAACACATCAGAAAGCCGTAAAATCAATTGTTCTGCCTGTGGTTATAGAACCTGTAATGATATGGCGGCAGCTATTTACAATGAATGTAACAATAAAGAGAATTGTGTTCATTACATAAAAGACGAAGTAGAGAAAGAAAAAGTTCTGGCAGAGCAGCTGACAGAAGAGATGCGCGAGTCACATAGAGAAATTGAAGCAAAGAATGAGATGATTGCACAGCTTGTAGCAGAGGTTGCAGAAGATTTTGACAGCCTGGATACTTCGATTGATGAGATGGCAGTTGGTAATAACAGCAACGCAGAAGAAAGTACAGGAATTTCAGCTTCTATGAGCGATGTAGTATCATTCTGTGATGCTTTGCAGATTGCATTATCACATATTCAGGAACTGTTGGTGAAATTGGAAGAGAATAATATAGAGATTACTGACGTTGCTGAAGAGACAAACTTGCTTGCACTGAATGCAAGTATTGAAGCAGCCAGAGCAGGAGAATCTGGAAGAGGTTTTGCAATCATTGCGGAGAATATCAAGAAGCTTGCTGATTCTTCCAAGGATACTGCAAGTGACAGTGATAGAAACAAAGAAGAAATTCAGACGGCAATCAATGGTTTGTTAGCTGATGCAGAGAAGTTGATTTCTGTTATTGATGGTGTAAATGTCAGA
>JAFSGY010000100.1 GCA_017440575.1 Lachnospiraceae bacterium
AAGAGTTGTATCCTCTCTGAAGAGCTGGTGCAGTAGACTTCTTTGTAATATCCTGACGTCCTTTTCTTACTAATTGGTTAAATGTTGGCATTCTATTTCACCTCCTGTAATCTTGAATCAATGCCAAAACCTTGGGCACCTCACATGCATTTCTTTATACGCATGCTAGATAATTATACTTTCCCCCATTCTAAAAGTCAATAAATATTTTTCCAAATCTCAAGGAAATCTTTCCTATTCTTTTGGCTATTGTGGCCAAAAAATTGTATAGACTTTTTCAAAAACTCTATACAATTATTTTTCTACATATTATAATTATAATAACTATCAATTTATAAGTTACATATAACACTATTAATATGGTTTCTAACATTACATAATATTTCTGCTAGATAGAGAACCACCTAATATATGGAAAGGTTTTTGATGATATGAAAAAATTAGTATCAACTGCTTGTGTCGCTTCCATCTGTTCTCTTATGCTTTTTTCAGCCTATCATCAGAGTGAAGCAACTGTTTTTTTATCCAATTCAGCAACTTCCACAGTTCAGCTTACTGATGATCCTGTGGCTTTTTCTGATACTCTTACGATTGGCACCAGAGACAATACCCCTGTCTGCCTTGTTCCTGTGGCATCTGGTGTGACTGTATATTCCAATGCACTCGCCGCCATTGATGCTTCCAATGCCAGCGAAGGCTATATTATGGTAAATTACAAGGGAACCAATCCAAAAGTAAAACTACAGATTACTGGATCCAATGGCGTTACTTATACCTATAATCTACATGGTGGATACGAAACTTTTCCATTATCATCCGGTGACGGTTCTTACAAGATCGCTGTTTATGAAAATGTGACTGGTAATCAATATTCCACTACGTTATCGCAAACTATCAAAGTAACGATTACCAATATTTTCGGACCAAACCTTTATCCAAATCAATATGTAGACTTTAATCTTGGCAGTCAGACTGTTGCACAGTCCATGCAACTTGCCGAAAGCTGTAACTCAGACCTAGAGGTAGTCACAAGGGTATATAATTATGTGACTTCAACTATTTCTTATGATCACACAAAAGCCGCAACGGTGCAAAGTGGATATACCTCTAAGGTTGACGAAATCATGCTCAGCGGCACAGGTATCTGCCTCGACTACGCTGCTGTTATGGCAAGTATGCTTCGTAGTCAGAATATTCCTACCAGACTTGAAGTAGGTTATGCCGGTCAGGCATATCATGCATGGATCAGTACCTACATAACCGATGTTGGATGGGTAAATGGCATCATTGAGTTTGACGGTGAGAGTTGGTCCCTTATGGATCCTACCTTTGCTGCCAATACTAGTGAAACAGCCCTGAAAAACTTTATCGGCAACGGAAGTAATTATAAAACAAAATATATTTATTAATAGAATTGGGGAATTCTTATGAGAACAACAAAAAGACTGAATCAGGAAGAAGTTGCCTCCTTTTGTAGCCAGCTTTCACTTTTACTACCTGCCGGAATTACTCCATATGAGGCAATTATTCTAATACGCGAGGACACTCCTGATGTAAAAGGAAAAGAAATCTTAGACCAATTAGAAACAGCCCTGAAAGATGGGCTGTCTTTTCATGAGGCACTAAAAAACACTTCTGTTTTTCCAGAATACGTCCTTTCTATGGTATTGCTCGGAGAAGAATCCGGCAATCTTGATATCGTAATAAAAAAACTGGCTGATTATTATGAACAGCAATGTTCTATCACTGCATCAATAAAAAATGCCATTAGCTATCCTATTGTCATGGTTTGTCTTATGCTAATCATTCTTGTGGTACTTCTTACCAAGATTCTGCCCATTTTTAATCAGGTATTTCTACAACTTGGCAGTGAACTTACTGGCGTTGCTGCCCAGTTAATGACAATCGGAAATCTAATAGAATCTGTTTCCATTTTCCTTATTCTACTGGCTACTCTTGTTGCCATTGCATTCATTATCATAAACTGCATTCCCAAACTGCACAAACGATGGATTCTTTTTATCCATACTAACAGACTAACTTGCAATTTCTTTCTTGGCATCGCTTATGCAAGATTTGCAAGTGCCATGTCTATGACGACAGCAAGTGGTATTGACTTATTCCATGGACTCTCTATGGCTAAAATGCTTGTCGGAAACGAAATTGTTGCAGGAAAAATAGACCTGTGCACAAAAGCAATAGCCTCTGGCGACTATCTCTATGAAGCCATGAAAAAAGCAGGTATTTTTCAATCAAAGCATCTTCGTATGCTTCAGCTTGGACAACGTTCCGGTGAACTGGATGCTGTTTTAACCAAAATTTCAACCTATTACGAAGAAGAAACGCTGACGCGGATGCAACGTATTCTAGGGGCTATTGAACCAACCCTTGTAATCTTCTTCTCACTGATGGTGGGGTTAATCCTGTTATCCGTCATTATGCCTCTTATTGGTATTATGTCGAGCATCGGATAGGAGGTAATTCATGAACCGTTTTCGTAGTCATACGCCAATTTCTTTGAATATTATTTGGAAGTTTTTTTCCTTACTACTTGTGCTTACCCTTTTTATTTTCTTTTTTCAGGGAATACACACCGTAGACCATACTACCTCTGAGGAACAAGTAAAGAGTCTGGAACAGTCCATCCGCAGAAGCGTTGTTCAATGCTATGCCGTAGAAGGAACCTATCCGCCAAGCCTTGATTATCTCAAGGAACATTATGGTATTTTCTATGATTCTGATTTATTTTATGTAGATTATACCTCTATCGGCTCCAATATCATGCCGGATATTACAATTATTCCATTGGAAACATCGAAATAAGACTAGACAGGAGGGATATTATGAAAAAACAAACAGGGCTCCACCATATGATTGATATTCTTTTTGTGTTGTCCTTGTTTTGTGTATTTGCTGTTTCTTCTGTTTTGTTGATTCTTTTTGGTGCTGATATCTATAAAAAAACTGTTCAGCAGATGGACTCCAACTACACTTCCCGAACCTCCATTGCCTATATAACAGAAAAAATAAGACAATCCGATACTGAAAATGCAATTAACATTGTATCACAAGATGGCACACAGATACTTATGTTAACCAACATCATAAACGGAATTCCCTATGCTACTTCTCTTTATGAATATGATGGTTACCTCTATGAATTATTTGCAAGAACTGATTTGGAGCTTCCTCTTGATGCAGGTCAACCCGTTATGGAGCTTCATTCTCTTACCTTTTCACTGCTTGAACCAAATATTCTAGAGATAACCTTTACCGATGCTACCAACGAAGATCAAATAATTTATGTCAGCATGCACAGTAGGATGGAGGGAAATAATGAATAAGCAATCATCCAGAACAAGCCTTTTTCTCATTGAGCTTGTTCTTTCCATTTTCTTTTTTATCGTTGCAGCATCTATCTGCATGCAACTATTTGTGAACACTTATTTTCTAAGTCAGGAAACCGTAGAAACCAATCAGGCTCTCCTATGGAGTCAGAATCTGGCTGAACCATTTCTTGGACATATGGGAGATTCTTCTTTCGTCAAAAATCTATATTCTGATGTAGATTGCGCATCCGAACTCTCTTCTAATCCTGATTCATCCATATTGCTTTGCTTTGACAAAGATTGGAACTCGATTAAAACACTTTCCGAATGTAAATACCTCGTCTACTCTATCTTTTACACCGATGAGACATTTGCCTATCAGGACATTTATATTGCTAAATACCACGAATCTCTTTCTTCCATGCAGTCAGCTACTGAAATAGCAGAACTATTATGTGAAGATAACTATAAAATATATCAGCTTACCATCAAAAAATATATTCCATAGCAGTATTACTCAGAAAGGAATTTGATTATTATGCGAAACAAAACACATTTTTCCATGAATATAGGCTTGCCCTCTATTCTTCTAATATTTGTAGTATTATGTCTCGTTTCTTTTGGTGTTTTATCACTTGTAAGTGCAAATTCTGACCTAAAACTAAGCAAAAAGGTTCTAAAACGCTCCTCTAGCTATTATGAAACATGTAATGAGGCAGAAGAAATGCTCACAGACGTTCATCGGCAGCTTGTGGAAGCTTATCTGGCATGTGATACCATCCAATCCTATCAATCAAAAATACAAGCTATCCCTACTTCTTATTCCTACGCTATCTCTGATTTGCAGGATTTAAAAATTACACTTCATTTCCTCTATCCGGAAAATCTAGATGGTGACTTTTATCAAATAGAAACCTGGCAGATTGTCACAGCAGATGATATTTCTTATGACGAATCCTTACATGTAATTCCATAGCGAAAAAAAGAGTATCGCATTTTCATACGATACTCTTTCTATTTACTCTTTATTCTTCTGAAGTTATCACTGTTTCCTGTGCTTCCTCAAATGTCTCCTCTTCTTCAACAAAGTCAATCTCTTCATCGAATTCTAAGGCATCATCAAGATTCATGTCACAGTCTAACTTAACATTACGATATCTCTTCATACCAGTACCAGCTGGAATCAGCTTACCGATGAGTACGTTTTCCTTCAGACCGATTAATGGGTCAATCTTACCCTTAATCGCAGCTTCTGTCAGAACCTTGGTTGTTTCCTGGAATGACGCAGCCGATAAGAAAGAATTGGTTGCAAGAGCAGCCTTTGTAATACCAAGGATAACGTCCTTAGCCTCTGCTGGCTCTTTTCCTTCTGCAATAAGCTTCTCATTTACATCATCAAGTTCAAGTCTGTCAACAAGTGTTCCTGGAAGGAATTCACTGTCACCACTTGTCTCAATACGTCTCTTCTTTAACATCTGACGTACGATAACCTCGATATGCTTATCTGCAATGTCTACACCTTGCAGACGGTAAACTCTCTGAACCTCACGAAGAAGATAATCCTGAACGGCACCAATCTTCTTGATTTCCAGTAAGTCATGTGGATTGATACTACCTTCTGTAAGCTCATCACCAGCCTCCAGAACAGCTCCATCCATAACCTTAATTCTAGAACCATAAGGAATAAGATAAGTCTTTTCATTGATACCATCAGAAACGATAACTTCACGCTTCTTCTTAGTATCCTTAATCGTAGCGGTACCACCAATTTCAGCGATAATTGCAAGTCCCTTAGGCTTTCTTGCCTCGAAAAGCTCTTCAACTCGAGGAAGACCCTGTGTGATATCGTCACCAGCAACACCACCAGTATGGAATGTACGCATGGTCAGCTGTGTACCAGGCTCACCGATAGACTGTGCTGCAATAATACCTACTGCTTCACCAATCTGAACTGCCTCACCTGTTGCCATGTTAGCACCATAACACTTAGCACA
>JAFSGY010000002.1 GCA_017440575.1 Lachnospiraceae bacterium
AGTCCTGCTTGGAGAACTGTTTGAGCAACGTGCCGAAGGCGCGTGGCGAGTTTTCGGAGAGCAGGACTAATAAAACATGCCGAACGCTCCATTTAGGAAATACCAAACAAGCGGGTTTGCATTTGAGGCATATTCATCCGCTGTATATAACCTTGAATGGAGTGCTCACAGCCTAAACTTATCCTCCACTAAACTTGAATTTAACATACCAACTCACAACCAAAAAAGAGTAGCATATCAAAAAGCCACTCTTCAGAATCAAAAGCATTGCCTGTAATCTTCCTTTATACATTCGGTTTCTTTCCCGTCAGATAATACACTGCAAGCGCCGTTCTATGTGATAGATTTTCTTTTGACAAAATTGCCGTAATATAATTCTTTACTGTTCCTTCGCTGATAAAAAGCTTCCCTGCTATCTCTTTATTAGACAGGCCTTCTGCAACTGCTTTAATAATGTCTAGCTCTCTGCATGTATAGCCTTCCTCCGAAAATCCTGCTGACTGTACTTCGGTATTCTTGGCAAGATTTTCTAAAATCGCCTCTTCCATCACTCCGGTTCCATAGAATACAGACTTAATCATCTGCTTCAAATGTTCCGGCGTGTGATTCTTAATCAGATAGCCCTTTGCACCGCTTCTGAGAGCATTCTGCACCAGCTCATCATCATCAAAGGTTGTTAAGATTAAGACCTTTCCTAGATTGTTTTCTACAATATATTCCGTAGCTTCAATACCGTCCATTTCCGGCATCTGAATATCCATCAAAAAGACATCAGGCGGCGTTTGCTTGGCAATCTCAATCGCTTCTCTGCCATTTGAAGCACAGCCAAGCACCTCAAATTCCTCATCTACCTGTAAGATAATGCGCATACCATCACGCACAAAATCACTATCATCTGCAATAATTACTTTTATCTTCTCCACTGTACCCATACCTTCCTACATTCCATAAATCTATATTTCTATCAGCCTTATGTCTCAAAATATCACATTCCAGCAACACAATATATATCCCATCACGTAATTTCCCACTTACCTTGGTAACAATATATTGATTGTAAATCCAAGCTCCGTCTCAAAGTCAAGGATTCCATTCACTTCCCGTACACGTCTTCGCATTCCCGCAATTCCCATTCCGTCCTCCATTGCTTCGCAGCCAACTCCGTTATCCGAAATGCTGCAACGTATCATCTGATTCAAAACATGAATCCTTATATCAATCTTTGTACACTTTGCATATTTCAAAGAATTAGAAACCGCCTCGAAAGCATTATCTAAGATAATTTCCAAATACTTCTCAGGAATTTCGGACAGTTCTCCTTCTATATGTAATTGCGCCTCTACTCCCTTTTGACTGCATTCATCACAAAGCTGCTGTAACTGCAATACAGCAAGCTTATATTTCTTTGGCCGTTCCTTTCGTAAAATAACACGAATCTCATCCATGCCTGAACGCAGCTGGTCAATCACTGCTTGTGTCATTTTCTTGGCAGTTTCCGGCTCTTTTTCCATAATTAGCTTAATTGCCTCTAATTGATATATGGAACCGTTGATGTTATGCCCCAGCTTATCATGTAAGGTCTGCGACAGCCTTGCTCTTTCCTCTAGCAGCTGATTCTCCGCCTGTAATAATCCACGGTTAATCTGCTCACGAAACTCGTTTTCCTGTTTATGCATATCTCGTTTCAGACGTTGCTCTTCGATGGTATCCTCTTTTGTCTGTCTTCGGTAAGATACTACTACAAAATCATGCTGAACATACAACATACATATGAGCATCGTTATCAAAAGCTGTTCATAAGTACCGATATTACTAGGTACACATGCAAAAGCAAATGGCAGACAATACCAGAAAAACGACGGCTTTATCATGGATATTATCTCATAGCCAAGCAGTACTCCCAACAGGACAAATTCCATTCCTAAGCTTTCTATCATAATAACACACATAATCGTGGCAGCTCCCAATAAAATCCACTTATGTCTTTTTCGTTTTACCAGTTCCTTGCCTGTCACCGCACCTATAAAAAATGCCAAAAGCAGAAGCACCCTGCCGGATGCTCCTGTTAAAACAAACTGTGATAAAACAATATAGATTTCCAATACCAATAGCAAGCATGTCCTGATTGCAAGAAAATACGTTTCCCTAAGCTGCTCTGTCATAAATCCCCTCCATATGACCACAATCTTATACTCCTACGCCTCTGTTCTTTTCACTTTTAAGCCGATACTTCCTACGCTCATAATGACCACCAGATACGCTACCGTAATACATATTACCATAGAATATACACTATTGTCTCCTACAAACAACATTTCTGAGGCTTTCAAAAACCAACGCTGTGGCATCAGGTAGGATATTGTTTTGAGTGCTGCGGAAGTATCATCTAGCGGAAAGTATAAGCCTGCAAGCAATGCAGAAACACTCCATACGGAAAATACCACGACATTCGCGCTCATAACATCTCCAAGAAGGATACCAATTACAAAGCTGAGCACACTGAAAATCAGTCCTAAAAAGAAAACTATTGATAAAAAGCTAAGCTTATTCATTCCAAAATCCATATCTCTTGCAATAAACATATAAATTCCTAAAATAAAAGTCTGCATAACAGAAATGATAACAGTCATTGCAAGCTTGGAACATAGATATTCCGGCTGTGTAAGACGAGACAACATCATTCTCGTATAAACCTTATTGTCTTGTTCTTCGATAACCGTATGTGCCACACATACACCACAGAATAAAAAGCCTAATGTGATGATTGCCAACGCATATCCAATATGTGATTTGTAAGTTTCCTGCTCTTTGGTCAATTCAATGTCATCTTTGCCACTTATACTAACAAGTTCCTTTTGAGGCATTTCTTCTACTATTGTATTCAATACCTCTAACACCATATCCTCACTCAGCCCTGCATTCTCTGCAAGCTGATGAATCTGCACCAACAAAGAAGATAAATCCTCTTCAAAAAGCTCCCATCGCTCATCATCCGATACATCATAAATCTGAAGTGCACCTACATAATCGCCTTTTAATATGCAAGCGTTAAAGTCTTTTTTTAGATATAGCAACGCACCTGCACGGTCATCAAAGGCATCCTTCTTTGCCTGCTCCAGTACTTCTTCCTCTGCCATATCACTTACATCACAGCGGCATATGGAAAACATACCTGATTTTGCAAGCTGCGTTAATACATGTTCTGACAGTTCCGTCCCTGAAGCATCGTACACCTTAACCGTAAAAGCAGTATAATCACTCACATAAACGGCTCTGTCCGTACAATAATCCAACTCAATAATCTGTGTTTCTTCTATTTCCTCTGAATGCAGCTTGTAATCTGCCTTTATACCTAAAATTGCTGCTGATACAATCGGTACCAGACAAAGGAAAAACAAAAAGGCTTTATTCCTCAATAACAGTTTTAAATTCATTTTCAATAATACATAAAAACGACTCATACTCTCCCTCTCTTTCTGATTCCATCAACAATGATAGTAATCGCAGAACAAATACCGATAATGATAAGCATATAGAGAACACTGCTATTTGTATAAGTACTCTGTCCCATGCAGGAATACTCTACCAATGCACGATTCACATGGTAAATCGGTGATGCATTCTTAATTGCATCTGACACAGTAGAAAACATATATGTTTCAAAGCATCCGCCAAAAAATCCCATAACAAAGACGGAAATGAACAATACAATAATCGTTACTACAAGATTCCTGCTTATGTAATAAAGCATCAAACCGAATGCCACACTTCCCATAATGGTTAATCCCATCAACACTGTCGACATCCAAGGATTTCCCCAATGAATATCCAATAATACAACAGATACCGCAATTGCTATACCCATTTCAATCATATTAACAAACACTATAGGAATCCATTTTCCTAAGTATAATTTAACGTTCGATATGGCACTCACTTGATACTTACGGTCAATGCCATTTTTCTTCTCACTGGCAAGCACGCCGATTGCACTGGCAATGCCACACCAGCAAAAGTAAACAATATAGACAATCCCGTAGTAATCTGTGGAATTAATCGCAGGCATGTAATCAAGCTGTTCTATCGGAAGTTCTATCTCTTCCTGCTGCATTGTTGGGAGCATCTGGTGTAATGCCTGATTACAGCCTTCCTCCATAACCTGATTCATAAAATAAGTTAATGTCATTCCCTCTACCGCATAATCTGCACTTACATACACCGTATAGGTTTCTTCTCCCATTTCCACAAAACCGGCAAGATTATTATTTCCCATTAATGTCTTAACATCACCTTCCGGGTACTCTTCAAAGATAATACCTGCCTCTTTTCCGGCTTCTTTGATTTGCTCCATGCTATCCTGCATCATATCTGTTTCTACCCGATAACCCGCATGAAATTCATCTACTCCTTCATAAGATTTCATTAACCCTTGAAAGGCACTTGATAAAATGGCTATTACAAGAATCGGACTTAATGCAATTGCTCCGATTACCCATTTATTTCGAAGCATCAGCTTCAAATTGTTTTTTATCATATATCGTATCATTTCTATACTCCTGCTCCTTATGCCTGTCCTGTATAATCACGTAAGTTCTTGCCTGTCAGCGTTAAAAATACTTCCTCTAAGGTAATATTATCACTACCATTGGTTACAAGTTTTTTCAGTTCCTCACTGGTTCCACAGGCAATAATCTTTCCATTATCCATAATCGCAATTCTGGTACAGATTGCCTCTACCTCTTCCATATAGTGACTGGTATAAATAACGGTTGCACCCTTTTCATTAGATTCCTTAATCTTTTCTAGAATAAAGTTTCTTGACTGCGGATCAATACCTACTGTCGGCTCATCAAAAATTAGTAAATCCGGCTGATGTCCGATGGCACATGCAATATTTAATCTTCGCTTCATACCACCTGAGAAATTCTTAGCAAACTCATTCTTCTTATCCAAAAGTCCTACATATTCTAAAGATTCGTCAATGGTTTTCTTCAACGCTGTTCCTTTGATTCCGTAAAGCGAAGTAAACAACTCTACATTCTCCCATGCTTTCAGGTTTCCATGAATGGCTAAATCCTGTGGGATATATCCAATCTTATGAATAACCTCTTTCTTCCGTTTCCACGGATTCTTTCCTAATAATTCAATGGAACCTGCTGTCGGCTTTACAATGGAACATATCATATTCATGGTTGTACTTTTTCCTGCTCCATTTGGTCCTAATAATCCAAATATCTCGCCTTTTTTAATTTCTAAGTTGAGACTGTCTACAACTACTTTATTTTGATACTTCTTTGTTAAATCCTTTGTGCTTAAAATAATATCTGACATAACTTTCTTTCCTTTCTCAATTGCTCCTCATTACGTTACCTATCATAACAATTTGAGATTTTTATTGGTAGTGAGAAAAGGTAGTTTTTAGATATGACAAAAGTCATGGTTTCCATTTTTCTCATAAGACTTTTCATTCATACAGTACCTACACAAAACCCCGACATCTACTTATTAGATGCCGGGGCTTCCATTTACTTTAACCTCTGCCTGCTTTCCATACGTCTCTCCCATAGTCTGAATGCATTTACGGAGATATTAAGCAGCTCTGTCATATCCTGCATACTCTTGAATACATTTGCAAAATATTCATTCTGTGTTCCTAGCTTAGAAGAATTCTCCTCAACCTGCATGGTAATTTCTTTTACATTATTCTGTACTCGTTCAATAACAAGCTCTACTTCCTTCAATGAATCCTGCGTACTATTGGCAAGATTATCAACCTTTGTCGCAACGACTGCAAAGCCTTTTCCAGCTTCTCCTGCCCTTGCCGCCTCACTGGAGGCATTCAATGCCAATAAATTTGTGGATGATGAAATATCACTAATCAGCTGTAAAATCAGCAACTACGCCTTCCCACTCACTCAATTCACCAAGATTTGCCATACTCTCATCTGTCTTTTCGCCAAGAATCGTACTAATATCCAAAAAGAACGCTATCAGTATAAGGAAGAACAACAAAAATCCCCAAAAGGTTCTTGACGGTATCATATACAAAAGATAATTCCACTGAATGATTAAAACAACCGCTGACAAATATACCTCAACTGCCGTTTTCTTATTTCCCATGACAATCTCCCTTCTACGATTTTCTAAATAACCCAAACTTCATTATAGCCCGCTCTATGCATCTCTTTCCTTTTTTCGCAAAAAACGCAAAAATGCTATAATTATAAATACAATTATAGCATCCTCAATACATTGGTCAATATTTGCAGTTTTTATTCGTTTTTGCATTCTTTTAGTTACTATCTGCCTACCATGCAAACAGCTTTACTCTATTCCATTTCCTATCAATACTTCCTTACCCCTAAAAGCAAATCCGTATTTAAAAATATTCTCCTTTGGTATGCCTCTAGCGATTAAGTCTGCCTCATACTGCTTCTCTTCTATCTGCTTCAAGGCATTTTCTACCGTTTCTTCCATAGTTTTTTCCCGTTTAGGTTTATGCACCTTGAATTCCAAAATATAAGCTTTTTTATTCTTATCACATGGCTCCAGCATAACGTCATATCTTCCAAAACCACTTTCACGATTTGAGGTAACCACATATTCCCCACTAAGCTCCGCCATCAAGCCTAATACAAATCCATGATAGAATCGCTCCGGCTCTGCTTCCTCAGCATTCCTGCCAGTATCAAAGTAGCTGAACATCCTTCTCACTTCACCATTCGTTAGCATCAGCCTATAATTCGGCTTCCTTCCGATTGGAATCTCGTTCAGTTTTTCATACTCGATTACCTTTAAATATCCACTTGCCAGCAACAGACTCCATACAGCCATTTCATTATCTCCCAGCTGGCTGTACACGATTTGTTCCTCTATCGGCGAGCTAATCGTCTCCCCATTTAATAAAGCTTCAAAAGACAATTTGATACGTTTATTTCCCTCTTGTAAAAGCTTTCCTACCAAATGGTTTCCACTGGTATTTGCCCAATAGGTGTCGTATGTTCCGTTTGTATCCAAAAAATTCAAAACTGACCATGGATTATATATATCACTATGATTTCCGAAAATGAATCCGTCATACCACGTCTTCACACCATCCTTATGTTCACCAAGACCACACTCATCTAATGCCGAAAACACCTCTTCCTCAGTAAATCCAAAGCATGTTGCGTATTCATCAGAAGTCGCTGTTACTACTTTAAGATTATTCAAGTCAGAAAAAATGGGGTCTTTACTGACTCTTGTGATTCCTGTCATAATACACCTTCTCTGCTTGGGTTAATCGCTCGCTGTCTCTTACATAAATATGTTCCACATATAGCTTCCTAATGATTTCACATATTCTATCGCGTGTATTATGATAATCCCTTTCCTTTACTCTTGCAAAAGACAGACTTATCACAGGATAAGTCCCTTGTATCTGTCGATAGTCCTCTTGTTGCCATATAAAAAGCCCTTCAAATAAATCACTTCTATTTGCATATTTTGCTGAAAAAAACTGCTCCAGCATACTTATATTTAAGGTTTTTCCAAAACGGCGAGGACGGGCAATCAAGGTAACATCATCTGCACTATCCCACCATTCTTTTATAAAATTGGTCTTATCTACATAAAAGCAATTATGTTTTCTTATTTTCTCAAAATCCTGTATTCCAATTGCTACAGTTCTTTCCATTTCCTCAAATCCTTTCTGCCTCTAACCAACTCCTTACTTCTTAGTATAATCTATTCCGGGTATTTTTGTACACAGAAAATCTATCCGCCTTAGTTCAAGGTTGCTTTCATGATTAATTCAAAATCCCGCTTTCTTTTACCGCCTGTACAGCCTTCTTCAGTTCTTCTGGCGGTAATACAAGTGCAAATCTGACATATCCTTCACCACAGCTTCCAAAGGCATCACCCGGTGTACAAAGCACCCCTGCCTTTTCTACTAAGTCATTGGCAAAGGCTCTGGACGAAGTATAGCCTTCCGGGATTGGTGCCCATACAAACATGGTTCCCTCACTGTCAGGAACACTCCAGCCAATGCTGCGGAAGCCACCGCATAGAGCATCTCTACGTTCCTGATACTTCTGACACTGCTCTTTTACATAATCCTTAGGTCCTCTAAGCGCTGCAATCGCACCTCTCTGAACCGGAATAAAGGTTCCAAAGTCAATCTGGGAACGAAGAAGCTTCAATGCTTCTACCGCATCCTTTCTTCCTATCATAAAGGACACTCTTGCTCCTGTTATATTATAAGACTTTGATAAAGAGAAGAACTCTGCTCCTACCTCCAACGCACCCTCGTGCTGTAAGAAGGAACCGCCCACTCTGCCATCGAAAATAATATCTGAATATGCATTATCATGAATGATGAAAATATCATACTTTTTCGCAAAAGCAATCAATTCATCATAGAAAGAATCCGGTGCTGTTCGGCAAACAGGATTATATGGATAAGACACAATCATAATCTTTGCACGTCTTGCAATATCCTCTGGAATCTCGGACAAAACAGGTAAAAAGGCATTCTCTTCTTTTAATTCGTAGAAATACTGCTGGGTCTGTGCTAGGTATGCTCCCGCTTCGAAAACAGGATATCCAGGATTCGGAAGAAGAACCACATCCCCCGGATCACAAAGAGCCATGCAGACATGTCCGATTCCTTCCTGCGAACCATGAACACCTGTTATCATATCCGCTGTTACTGAAACGCCGAATCGTTCCTCATAATAATCTACTACCGCATCCAAAAGCTCCGGTAAATCTCTTAACGAATACTTATAATCCTCCGGATTGGCTGCACTCTTCTGTACTGCCTCCATAATATGTGGTGCAGGTGGAAAATCAGGTGTTCCTACAAAAAGATTGTAGAGCTTCTTGCCCTGCCTCTCCATTGCATCTCTTTTTTCATTTAACTCCGCAAAAATCCCTGTGGAAAAATGCTGCATACGCTTTGAACCTATTGCTGTCATTTCAAATTCCTCCTTTATGTATCTTCACCCCAAAACATATATCTTATGCCTGTTTTTTCTTAATTTACGTCTTTTTCACTCTTCGCTATCTTCCTGCGTGCCCAGATAAAGCATATCGCATGCACCATCATGGTAACCGTCCAAGTAATCGGATAAGATGTATAAATCGTTTGCTGTGTATGATATTCCGGTATCTGGAATACCGTCGCAATCCATAAAAGTCTAAGTCCACACGCTCCAATCAACGAAACAATCATCGGCATAACGGAATAGCCAATTCCTCGAAGCGCACCTACTAAAACGTCCATCATACCACATAGCGCATAAGGCGCACAAATCATACTCAATCGAAGCATACCTGCCGCAATTGCCTCAGGACTCTTTGTATAAATGCTTAACAGCCCTTCACCGAAGAAAACTGCCAGATTACCAAATACCACACCAATAATAATAGCATATAATTCCCCGACTAAGAGAATCCTATTAATTCTTTTATATTGTCTTGCTCCATAATTCTGACTGGTAAAGGATATCGTTGCCTGATAAAAGGCATTCATGCCCATATAGATAAAGCCTTCGATATTCGATGCCGCAGAGTTACCTGCCACGACAATTGCTCCAAAGGAATTAATAGCTGACTGGATTACTACATTTGATAAAGAAAATACAATTCCCTGAAAGCCTGCCGGAAGACCAATCTGAACAATTTTGATAAACTTATCTTTTACAATACGAAGTTCTTTTAACTCCAGATGAATTCCATCCTGTTCCTTAATCAGACATCTTACTACCAAGAATGCAGAGATTGTCTGTGAAATCGCCGTCGCTGCTGCAACACCTGCCACACCCATATCGAAAAAAATAACAAAAATCAGATTCAATACAACATTGACAATGCCTGCCCCAAGCAGATAATAAAGAGGTCGCTTGGTATCGCCTACCGCACGTAAAATCGCACTTCCGAAATTATAAATCATCGTAGAAGTCATTCCAAGGAAATATACTCTTATATAAATCACCGCTAGCTCTAAGACCTCTGGCGGTGCTGACATCCATGTCAGAATCTGTCTTGCCGCCACAATACCAATAACAGTAAGAATGACTCCACTGAATATGCTAATCAGCATGGCTGTATGTACCGTTTCTGTCAAATCCTTTTCCTTTTTTGCACCATAATACTGTGCTACAAGAACATTTGCACCAATGGATAAGCCAACAAACAGATTTGTCAACAGGTTAATCAATGATGAGGTCGATCCAACTGCCGCAAGTGCATTATCTCCTGCAAACCTGCCTACTACAACAATATCTGCTGCATTAAAAAGCAGCTGTAAAACACTGGAACACATCAATGGCAATGCAAATAACAGCATTTTTTTGAAAACAGAGCCACTACACATATCTATTTCATATTTCTTACTTTTTTCCACAATGTTTCCCTCCTTTTCCAACACAATACACATTTTTAAGTGTTATTGCGCCACCTATGAAATTCCCTGTTTCTCTTTATTACGAAATATCGGATTCCGTAATGTCATTACAATCAAAGGAATTACCATGAAAAACCAAATTACTGGTTCTGTCCAGATAATGCCCCAATAATCAAATATTTTTACAAACACAAAGGTAAATACCAGTTTGCCTACAAGCTCAATAAAACTAGAAACAATCGGTGTCACATAATCGCCAAAACCCTGCATGGAATTACGAAGTACCACAATTAGAACACAAATAATCAAAAATGACATATCTGTTTCTAAATAAGTCGTTCCCCAGTAAATAATATCCTCCTGCGTCGTACTAGCAATAAAGCAAATCAGATACGGCGATACCGTATGTGCAAGAATAAATATAACAACTGCCCAACAGCTGCCAAGCAATAATGCACTCTTAACACCTTGTCTGATTCTGTCGTATTTCTTCGCTCCATAATTCTGACCACAATAGGTAGCCATAGAAGAACCGAGCACGCTGACCGGAAGATTCCAGATTTCAAATACCTTTCTTGCTGCTGTATGTGCCACGATGATATTGGTTCCAAGCTGATTAATACCGCTCTGCAAGGTAACCGTACCAAAGTTCACAAGACTCGACATCAATCCCATGGATAGTCCACTTTGATACATGGCAATAACCTGCCCCTGATCCAGCCGAAAATCCTTTGCCGACACATGTAGAATAGGAAAACCACGCCATATTCGTATAAGGCACAATACCACAGATATACCTTGCGACAGCACCGTTGCCCATGCTGCACCGCTTACTCCCATGTCAAATTCCAGAATAAATACATAATCCAGAATCACGTTCGTAAATGCTGCCAATACCAGAAAAAGCAAAGGAGTAATCGAATCCCCAATCGAACGTAGGGTATTGGCACATAAATTATAAGCTAGTGTAATAAACATTCCCCAGACCAACACCTGGATATAAGATAACGACATCTCCATCTGCTCCTGTGGAACATGTAATATCACTAGAATCTGTGGCAAAAACAGCGCAACACCGGTTACTATCACTGCTGCCGTCAAAAAGCCAAGCAACACAGAGCCTGCCACATTCTTCTTTAATGCCTTTTCATCACCGCTTCCATAATGCCTTGCCGTAATCACACTAAAGCCTAACGACAAACCGTTAAAAAAGCCTGTCAGCAGATTATATAAGGTAGAGACAGAACCTACCGATGCAAGCGCTGTCTCTCCTAAAATACTTCCTACAATCTTTGTATCCACCAGACTATACAATATCTGGAATAAATTTCCCAGAAAAATAGGAATTGCAAACAGAAGTATCAGCTTTATGGGCTTTCCTTCTGTCAATGTCATGGTTTTTGTTTTCATACTATTTCCGCAATCCTTTCGGATAATGGTTCTTCATAACCTGTCCGGCAAGCTTGCCCCAGCCAAGGCTATAACCATCCACTTGTATCAGATACCAGCCCTTTTCACCGTCATAATTCAAGGTCTGTCCATTGATAAATGCCTGCGCATAAGGCTCCTTGCTTGTAAGCTGCATACTTCGTAGCACTTCCTCCGGTTTCAGATTCAATGCTAATGCATGGGACGGTTCAAAGCGTTCCTTTTTAATCGTTCCGAGGTGCAATCCCGGGCGAAGCACCTTCAATCCTTGTACCGCCGGCATTCCCTTTGGAATCAGATACAACTGATCACCAAAGGTCAAAAATCCACCATGCTCCGCATCTAACATACTAGTTTTCAAAACTTCCTGCTCATAGTCAAGAAACAATCGGATTCCCTCCGCTGTCTTGTTTCCCTTCACATTCTTATTTGCATATGCTCTTTTGCCTTCACTTATGCCTGATTTCTTATTCTTTGCACTATTTTTACCACTTCCTCTAAGAGCCTCATTCGGTTGTATTCCACATTCCTTACCATATTTTAAGAAGCCTTCATATCCATCCGGCACTTCTCCGTTCTTTTGGAGTACGGCAAGGTAATGCCCCTCACCTTGCAGTTTATGCGGCCAAAGACGAATCGTTCTCTCGATATGCATGTTTGCTACTGTTTCTTCTGAAAGACCATTATCTTCATTACCATGCATATAGCTCCAAGCCGGCACTCCTCGTTCCATGCCTTCATATAATGGAATCTCTAATAGCTCATACTCAGGATGTCTGGTTAAAAACCTTGCCATACTTCCTTCATTTTCAGCCGGTGCAAAGGTACATGTCGAATAAACAATTCTTCCACCCGGTCTTAACATGGACGCTGCACAGTCAAGAATCTCATCCTGACGCTCTGCGCAGATTCGTACATTTTCAAGACTCCATTCATCACATGCCTCTTCATTCTTGCGAAACATTCCTTCTCCGGAACATGGCGCATCCACTAAGATTCTATCAAAATATTCATCAAAGATTTCTGCGAGCTTTTGTGGACTTTCATTCGTTACCATGGCATTTGGAATACCCATACGCTCTACATTTTCTGATAATATTTTTGCACGAGCCGGATGAATCTCATTGCAGACAAGGATTCCCTGCCCTTTCATATAAGAAGCAATCTGTGTCGTCTTTCCTCCCGGAGCCGCACACAAATCAAGAATCTTCTCTCCCGGCTGCGCCTCCAGATATGCTGCCGGAGCCATGGCACTTGGCTCCTGTATATAATACACACCAGCCTCATGCCACGGATGCTTTCCCGGCTGGTCATCGCTTTCATAATAAAATCCATTTGGCTCCCATGGAACCTGCTTCAAATGAAAACTGCTCTTTTCTAATATCTCCTGCGCCTCGGCTTTCCAAGGATTTACCCTTAGAGCCTGATATTTATTCTCTTCATAACTACGCAGGAAAGCAGGATACGCTTCTCCCAGCATATCCTGCATTCTCTTTTCAAACTCCTGTGGAAGTTTCATATGTAAAGACCTTAACCTTTCCAAAGTCTAAAGTACCAATCCTTTGTCTTCTTCACAACCAAGTAAAATGTTCAGACACTGAACTGCCGCACCTGACGCCCCCTTACCGAGATTATCAAATCTGGTGCTTACCAATACTCTGTCCTCATTTCCTGTTACATAAATCTCGATACCATCCCAGCCGGAGCATGCATTCGCAGCAAGGAATCCATTGTAATCTGCCTCTTTTCCAAAAGGCATAACCTTTACAAATTTCTCACCTTCATAATACTTTGCCAAGAACTCATGTACCTGTTCCGGTGTTGGTTTTCCATTTAACATATCGGTATAAAATGGAGTAGTTAACAACATACCACTATAATAATCACAAATAATCGGGGAAAACAGTGGTGCCTTTTCAAGTCCTGTAATCTTCTGCATTTCCTTTAAATGCTTATGCTGCTGTGTCAGAGCATACTCCCTAGGAGCATCCAGTTCCACATCTCTTTCCTCTGCCTCATACACAGCAATTGTCTTCTTACCGGCTCCGCTATAACCTGACATTGCAAATGCCGATACCGGATAATCCTTTGGCAGAATATCTCCTGCAATCAATGGATAGATAATGGTAATAAAGCCTGTTGCATAACACCCCGGAACAGCGATTCTCTTACCGTTTTTAATCGCTTCTCTATGCTCCTTGGATAACTCAGGATAGCCATAAGACCAACCTTCCTCTGTTCTATGTGCTGTTGAAGTATCAATGATAATGGTATTTTCATTCTCTACCATAGCAACGGCTTCTCTTGCTGCTGCGTCAGGAAGACACAAAAATGTAATATCCGATGCATTAATATATTTTCTTATCTCATCAGGGTCTTTTCTAAGTTCTGAAGGAATCTTTAAGATTTCAATATCCGTACGTCCTTCAAATCTCTCGAAAATACGCAAGCCTGTTGTACCCTCACTACCGTCAATAAATACTCTTTTCATAATCTCACTAACCTCTTTTGTTGTTACTGTTCAATCGTTTCATTAAGATTATAGTACAGGATTTTGAAAAAGGCTATACCTAAATAAACAGGATTAACAAAGTCAGCATGAAAAGTATCAGCCAGACAACAAGTACAATGTCATACCGAATAATAAATGTACTTTCTTTTCCACTTTGCTTTCTCTTCTGACTCCACAGCATGAACCAGAACACGGCTGCACCAAGACTATATATCATCAGAAGCATGCTTTGAGCCAATCCGACACGTCCACTTACTACATGACTGCCCTGCAAAATTACATTCAGAGTTAAAACAATCGCACATAGCCACATAATACGTTCATATCTCTTCTGCATTTCCTCAAGAGATTCCTTATCCGAATAAATTTCCATCTCTTCTTTTGTCATGCCATCCGAATATTTCTTACGAAAATAATGCCAGCCATTAAAGGTTGAATTCATGTATTCCCAACCCTGCTCTTCAAAAAAAGAAAGATACATCTCCTTGTCTTCCAGTTTTGGTGCATAATCAAGCTGATACACGTACCGGACATCCTCATTTCTTACAAAGGTTGAATGAAAACAGCCACCTTTTTCAAGCTGCCATCCCTCAATAGAGAACTTATTCAAATCTGCAATTTCCCGCTCGTATTCCCATACTGCATAAACCTTATGGCTTGTCATTTTATCTTTCATGTAAATAGCCTACCTTCCTTTAACACTACAACTTTGTGCCAAGCTCCCATTCTGCACTTAACATTTCTTCACTATCCGAATGCTTCAAGCCACCTTCTAATACTTCACCTGCACTTTGCAGCAAATGACGAAGGCGTTCTATTTCAGCCTGCAGAACATTTCTTCCTTCATCCGTAAGCTGATACAATCGTTTTCTGCTATCATTTGGATCATCACTGACTGTTTCCACAATCCATCCTTTTTTGAGCATATTATTCACTGCTCCATACATCGTTCCTGAACCAATATTAACATTTCCCTCTGACAATCTTGCTGCCTCCTGCATGATTCCATAACCATGCAGAGGCTTGGGGAACAGACATAACAATATATAATAGTAGCTTTCTGTTAAAGGCTCCTGTTTCTTCATCGAATTGCCCCCTTTATTTTTGTATCTACTTTTTACTCCACATTTTTTGCTTTTTTCGGCATTATCCAGATACCATATAAAACAGCCGCACACACTATCATAATAATTGCAATGAACCATTCAACCTGTAATGCCTCCGGCAGTACTTCAACTACATATGGCATAAAGTTATTAATCATATGAATCAAAATACATGGTAGTACGGACTTGCACTTGTATACAGTATATCCAAGCAATAAGCCGATTGGTAATACATAAATTGCCTGCATAAGGTTCCCATGATACAAGCCAAACAACACGGTTGATACAATAATAGCGGCTACCTCTGACCAATGCTTAGAAAGCATGCGGAAAATAATACCTCTGAATAAGATTTCCTCTGCAATCGGTGCAAGGATTACCACTGCAAGAAATGCCATAAATTCGTTGCCACTTAATGCAGAACCCATCAGCTCATTAAAGCTTTCCATGGTTGCAGGGCTAATCATACCTACAATTGTCGCCACCAGCAAATCCAGACAATAACAGCCTACCGCTGCAATAGCCAGGCTTCCGATTACCTTACCCTTTAATACGTTTTCCTTGAATACAGCTTTCTTCTCCGCAGTATACTTCTTTACAAACGCAAGCTTATACCATAATAATACTACGATTCCATAAGCTGCTGTTGAGGCCACAAGTGAATTTGTCATAAAGTCAGAACCCATTGCTGCTTCTATATAAAGCTCCATTGCTGCATTGGCGTCTCCACCTGCCTGAGCCGTACACTGTACCAATAAGATTACTGCCATCGGAATACTGACTAACAGCTGAACTGCAAAGGCTGCTATCAATGCAAGAACACTAAAAAGGATACCCTTCCATATCTTTTTCTTTGGCTGGATTTTCACCTGCTCCACATTTTCATTTTGAGTTACGTTTTCATTTACCATCTGTTCCATTTTCTTTCTCCCTCATCCTTATCTTCTGTATCGCCAAACGTTATATCGCCTTGTGATATATCGTTTAGCAAATATATCGTAGCATGACATATGTCGTCTGTCAACACATTTGTCGCTATATTTACTAAATCCCTTATTCTATCTGTGTCATTCCACCAAGAAGAATATAACGGTTATCCTCATATATCTGTGAAAACTGCTCCATTGGCAACGGATTCTGTCCCATACCGACCTCAATGGTATAACCCGGACGATTGTAGTCCTGAATAAACCAATCCTTATATCCTGCATTGCCAGATGCATACGGTGTTTCCTCAACAGTATAACCGCTTACCCAGCCAAAATACTCTGCAATTCTTCGAGAGTTCTCCGGTTCATAATCCTGATACTTCCAATAGATGACCTCACCTTGCGAATGATACGCAAGAATCAGTCTGAAATCATGTTGCAATGTAAACTCATACACATTGATACTCTCTGGTGCTGTTAATGGTCCAGGTCCCACATAGTCTCTTGGCGCCGGAGTCGTAAATCCTTGCTCTGCTTTAATTCTTTGTGCTTCCCGCCAGCCGGCAGGAAATTGCAGATTTAAATCAACGCCTTCAATATTCGCCTTCCACCCATCCGGATAAGGAATATCCGGATAGAACGACGCTATGATTCTTGCATTTGTCTCATAGGAACTATTTCTTAACACTCCCGTCACAAGGTCAACACCATCAGGATTCACCATCGGCACGATAAAAAGACTATATTCCTCAAAAAGACGTCTGCTGTTTTCCCCATATAAACTCTTATCATTAGCATAAGCACTGGCATATTCTTCTATAAATTTTAATAATACAGGGGTTGTAATCCATTCATTTGCATGGAAGCTTGCATTATAAAACACCTGCTTCTCCCCTGCCCCTATCTGCACATATGGAATCTCCTTCCCCATAACACTCTGCCCAATACTTCCCGTAACCAAAAAAGGATATCGTGCCACAAGTCCTTCTATTATAAAGTCATTTATGATTGAGCTATAATTAACCTCTTCTGAAACAAGCTTCCCCCCCAATGGTATCTTAATTTTCATTCCTACTTTAAGGTTACTCACATCCCCAATAAACGGATTTGCTGTTAAAATACGCTCTACGCTACTTCCATAAACCTGCGCAATACTATATAGCGTATCACCTTGTACAATAGAATAAGTTACATATCCCTTTAAATAAGGCTCTAATCGTCTCCAAATCGCATTATCTACATAGCACCCAGCACTCTCTCCCAAAAAAGTTCGTAATCCCTCACATGTTTCTCTTCCAAACTCCCCATCTATCGTTACAGCTATTCCTGCCCTATTTAAAGCCATTTGTAAATACTGCACCAAAGTTCCTCTATCCCCAATATAAATATTCCGCATACTCCGCCTCCCTTTTCTTCTCCGATACTCTACATCGTATGCCTTCGCTTTATCTTTCATTCTTATTCTGTTAAATTCAGGTTTAGTGGAGGATAAGTTTAGGCTGTCAGCACTCCTTTCAAGGCTGTATAAGGCGGATGAATATGCCTCAAATGCAAACCCGCTTGTTTGGTATTTCCTAAATGGAGCGTTCGGCATGTTTTATTAGTCCTGCTCTCCGAAAACTCGCCACGCGCCTTCGGCACGTTG
>JAFSGY010000101.1 GCA_017440575.1 Lachnospiraceae bacterium
ATAACTATTCAGTACCTTCATAGTTATATGTCAAAATCCATCTAAAATTGCTTCGCAATGGGATTTTGACTTGCTAACGCTACATTTATGCATATCGAATAGTTACTAACAAATCAACGTTTTTTCTTGCGCAAATTAGGTCACCCATATGGCGGGCGAAATAGAAACATTTCATACCCTGTTAATTCCTTCACTTTTTCATGTACGGACATCAACTCTGATTCCTTCTCACTATCGGTAATCTGGCTCATGTTTTTATGGTTCTGGCTATGATTTCCCAAGTCATGGCCATTTTCATAAATCATCTTAACATCATCCGGAAATTGTTCTACCCAGCCTCCAGTCATGAAAAAGGTAACCTTCACATCATGCTTGTTTAAGATATCCATAATTTGTTTGGTATCTTCATTTCCCCAGGCTGCATCAAATGTCAGTGCAATCTTCTTCTCATCTGTCTCCACACAGTAAATCGGAAGCTCCCTGTCTCCCACTGTGGAACTGGTTGGTACTGCCTGTTTTACTCCAATTGTTCCACCAAGTACAAGCAAGGCTGCTGCCATTGTCACAATTTTACCTATCAGTTTTCTCTCTTTGATTTCATATATCACATTGTCTAAAATATGCATAAAAAACCCCGTCTACGTCTTTGTTTTAATATATTGACGCTGACAGGGTTTTATTCAAATTAATTTGCAAAATGTGTATGGCTGACTACCCACTGCTTCATTTTAATTCCTAACCATAAACCGTAAATTCCACAAGTTACGATGGTAAGTAATACCCATAGAATATACTTGCCAAAAAGCTGACCACCAGTACCATCAAAAGCTAAACGTCTTCCATTAATCACAGTATGATTTGTCTCCCATCTGAGTACCATGCAATATGCCCATGGAAATGCAATGCCACAGGTAATTCCGGTAAGTAAAATTCCCAACAGATTCCATCCAATCAACTGCAACAGACCACCATCAAACTCTGAATAACCTCCCACAGTATCAAGCGAATGCCCAACAGCTTGACGTGCTGCCTCAAAGTTATCCTGATGTGGCTGCTGGTATGGCTGTTGCTGATACGCTTGCTGTTGATATGCCTGCTGCTGATATGGCTGTTGCTGATATGGCTGCTGTTGATATGCCTGTTGATACGCTTGCTGCCCAGCTACATTTCCTGCCTGTGTAGTAGACTCCACTCTCTGCCCACAATTGTTACAAAACAGGGCCTCATCTTCCATGTGATTCTGACATGATGGACATATTTTCATTTGTTTTTCCCCCTCTTATACGTCTGACATCTTTTGTAATTGTATATACAATTATATAATACTCTCTTGGGATACGTCAACCAGTTACTATTCCATCACCCATGCTACCTTACTTCCCTGCTCGTCCTTAGTGACAACAAGCTTACAGTCAATCTGCTCTTTTAGCTCGGTTACATGAGAAATGATACCGACCAGTCTCTTGTTTCCTGCAAGCTCCTGAAGAATTTTTATTGCTTCTCCCCTTGCTTCATCGTCCAAGGAACCAAAGCCCTCATCAACAAACATAGTTTCAAGCTTCACTCTTCCTGCCGTGTTTTGTATTACGTCAGACATACCAAGTGCCATTGCCAGAGCTGCCATAAAGGATTCTCCACCTGACAACGTCTTTACATCTCTGGTTCGGTCGTTGATAAGGCTATACACATCCAAATCTAATCCTACCGCCCCCTGACTACTCAGCTTATCAAGACTTCTACATTGCAGAATAAATTGGTTAGAGGTCATTTTTATCAAACGCTTATTCGCCTCACGAATAATCATTTCGAAAAAACGTCGTTGTATAAAGGTCTGAAAATCAAGCTTCGCCGTTCCTGACAGGTTACCATTTGCGGTCTTATCTAAGCCACTATATAACTGATACTGCTGCTTTAGCTGTTCCCTCTTAGCAAAAGCCTTTTTCAGCTTCTGATATGCCTCTTCATTCCTCTGATTGATTCCGTATAATTCCTTACTACCTTCTTCAAGCTGTTTGCGCTCCTGTTGTAAAAGGAAAAGTTCTTCTGATAACAACTGGGTATCTCGACGTTCCTGATTCTTCGTTTGAAGTTCTAGCTGCTTTACCCTTTCTTCGTTTCGGACACACTTTTCATAATACGTCGCCTTCTCCTGCTCTAAAAACGTCTTCTGTTCCTCACTGCAAAGAGCACTTTGATATGCTTCTATGTCAACAAATCCTTGCTCTTCAAGCTTCCTATGAAACAACTCTGCAAGCTGTGCTTCTTCCTGTACATAGCGTTTCCTCTGTTCTGTTTCTACTCCTATCTTCCCTGAAACAGAAGCCTTTTCCTGCGATGTCCTCTGCCATTCTTCCTCTGCCTGTTTTACCTGTTTTTGAAGTTCCTGTAGATTTCTTTTTAAATCCTGCACTGTCTTTTCAGCTTCCTGCTTCGTTGCAAACGTCAGTTTCTTTTGAAGCTGTTCATACTGTGCCTTTATGCTTTCCACGCTACCATTTTTCGCCAGCTGTTCCTGCTTCATTGTTTCCAATTCGTCACGCAAGCGTGTTACCATCTCACTGCAAAGGTGTTCTTTCTCTTCTTCCTGCTGCCAGATTTTCTTTGCCCCATTTACCTGCTGTTGTGTTACTGCACTGTCAGACAGCTTTGCCTTAGTAGGATGAGAAGTTGAGCCACACACTGGACAAGGCATATTTTCCTGCAATGCTGCGGCCATAATTCCTGCCTGTTCTTTAATAAAAGCATCGTTTGCCTGTTGATAGCTGTTCAATGCCTGTACTGTACGTTCATGCTTCTGTAACAGCTCCTGCTGAGTCCTGCCAAGCTGCTCCTGTTTCTCTGTTACAACAGTCTCCATAGCAACAAGTTCTCGCTCGAGCTTCCTATGCTGCTTCTCTATTTCCTGCGCCTGCTCATAAAAAGGCAAGGATTCTTCAATACGTAATATTTGCTGTTGATACTCTGGCTCTTTCGCCTGCCTTAACCTTTGTGCATTTTCTTTTTTTTCTTCCAATGACTTCATACATGCCGAAAGCTCCAAAAGCATATCCTGATACGCGCGTAAGCGTTTCTCTGACTCCTGACTGGCTTTTTTTGCACCTTGATACTTTTCCTCTTCTACCTTTACAACAGCTGCCTTTTTTGCCTTCTCCAGTTGCTTTTCCTTTGCCTGCATCTCAGCCTTCCCGGATTCCAGCTTTTTCTGTTCTATGACTGCCTGCTCCAGCTGTTCCCACAAAGCATTAATTTGTCTTGCTTCTGTAAGAATACCATTCTTTGCTTCTATCTGCTGCTGTCCTTCCTCGAGCCTTACCTTCTGCTCACTCTCCCTTGCCTTACCAATTGTCAATAATGTATTCAGCCGTTCTAAAAGCTCCTCTGAATCATGCTCCTGAAAAGAAAAGGCTTCCATTTCCTTCTGCATATCTGGCAACGGACGAATACTTCCAAGCTCCTGCTCACAATATTTCCTGTTATCTTCTAGTTCTCCATAGATGCTCTTTGTTTTCTTACGAAGCTCATCCTGAAGCTGCCAATAAATCTTCGTATCAAATATCTTTGCAAAGATTTCCTTTCGCTTATTGGAAGAAGCCTGCAACAGCTTCATAAATTCTCCCTGAGCAATCATAGCAATCTGGGTAAACTGTTCCGCATCCAACCCGATGATTTCCATAATCTTTTCGTTGGTTTCCTTGAGCTTTCCCGGAAATACCCTTCCGTCCGGCATCGTAAGCTCCACGCCTGGCTGTTCCACCGTTTCCTTATAGTTACCATCCTTATCCCTACGCTTACTCAGTCTACTGTATTTGGGATTTCTCTTTATCACATAGGTATCTGCCCCATAGGTAAAGGTATATTCCACAAAGGTTGGTGTCTCGGCTCCTGCATACTGACTGCGCATATCTGACGACTCTCTTGCTCCACCGCTTGTCCTATCATACAAAGCATAGCAAATAGCATCGAATATCGTAGTTTTTCCTGCTCCAGTATCTCCGGTAATCAGAAAAATACCATAATTCGTTTTTGAAAAATCAACCACTACCTCTTCTGCATAGGAACCAAAGGCTGACATGATAAGCTTTTGCGGTTTCATGAAACATCACCTCCTGCATTCTCCAGTATTTCTACAATCACAGTCTCCTCTGATTCTGACAACGGTTGCTGCTGCATAAGCTGATAGAATTCACGAAACGCATCTAATGGACTTTGTAGCTTACTCATTCCTTCTTCTGCCTCCATGTCAAAGCCTTGTAAACCTGCATAGATATTCCTTGTTCTGCTATTATCCACGGTAATCTCCAAAATACGAGGATAAACTTCACTTAACACATCCTTTGGTCGATACAGTTCCTTCTCATCTGTAAGGGTAATACTCACATAATCCTCTTTAGAAACCTCTTTGGTTTGCAACAACTCGTCCAGACTTCCCCTCAATCGCCTCACATCATGTAATGGTATGAGCGGAATCGTCTCAATCATTGGTTCCTTTCCCTTTTCCTCCAAAGTGACTAATGTGATGGATTTTTTATGCAATTCTTCACTTACCGAATATTTTAATGGTGTACCACAATAGCGAACTCTCCCATTCTCAAAAGTCTGTGGTCCATGAATATGTCCTGCTGCTACATAATCGAAGTCTTTCACAACACGAATGTCTATAGAATCCACTCCACCCACGTTCAGGCTCATCTGTTCAGAATCACAGCACTCCGGCTTTTTTCCCTGATTCACAAAGAACTGATGTGCCACCAATACATTTCTTCGCTCAAAGTCTATCTTTTCTCTATTCAGCATCAACTCATATGCCCGTTCATAGCTTAATAAATCTTCCTCAGGAAACAGATGTCTTATGTATCCCGGCTTCACAAATGGAAAAAGATAAAAATCCACCTCACCAAAGGAATCGCTCATGGTCACTTTTTTCAAATACTCTTCCCCTTCCTGTGGCGGCTTGGTTACAATATAAATTTGATGACGCTCTAAAAAAGAGGAGGCATATTGTAAGCGCTCCTGATTGTCATGGTTTCCTGCAATAATTAAAATCGGAATAGTCGGTTCTATTCCAGCAAGACTGTTTAAGAAGCTGTCAAAGAGCTGATATGCCTCTCCAGAAGGCACCGATTTATCATAAATATCTCCTGCAATGACAATGACATCCGGTCTGTATTCCAATGCCCTTTCTACAATCTGTTCAAATATATATTTCTGCTCCTGTGCCAGATTATACATATGCAGATGCTTTCCGATATGCAAATCCGATAAATGAAAAAATCTCATATCTTATTCACCCCATTCAACGATTATTATACACTACTATGTAAACCAATATCAATGCGTGTTCCGCTTGCAAATTACTGTTTACTCCGTTCCATTAACGTATTATTTTCTTGCAGAATCTGCCCCAAAAAACTATAATAAAAATCTAGTTGACATAATATCTCTTTTTTTGTAAAAAGACTATCTATAACCCCAAACTCACCGATATATATAAGGACTAGCTTATCAAAAGAGCACTGAATCATTACAAAATAACAGAAATGAGGATACCAAAATGTGTAAAAGAAAACAAAGCCAATTACTGCTACTTCTATTACTAACTTTTTCTATGCTGTCAGGCTGTGGAACTTCCGTAGCCGTGAAAGCAGAAGCTTCTACCTCTGAATTCATAGAAGAAAATAGCAGTTCTGTCCCAATGACTGTTGAACTATCTGATGCATATCTTGTAGAATGTGCAGAAGATACTCAGCCACCACAAGCTATTGAAACAGAGCCAGCCTTTGAAGAATATGACATTACTCTCATGGCTCTTGGAGACAATCTGATTCATATGGGCATTGTACGCACAGGAATGCTTGCTGATGGTAGCCGAAACTATTCCTTTTTATTTGAGGGAATTTCCAGCTTTTTAGACAAGGCTGACATAAAGATGATTAATCAGGAGACACCACTTGCCGGTAACGAACTTGGCTTTCATGGTTATCCACTCTTTAACTCACCAACTGAAATCGGAGATGCCATCGTAAATGCAGGCTTCAATGTCGTTTTGCATGCCTCTAACCATTCTGCTGATCAAGGTATTTCCGGACTCGACAATTGTGTAGCATTCTGGCGAACCTACCCAGAAGTCCTTCTTACCGGCATTCACGAACCTGCACAAAGCCGTGAAATCCCTCTGCTCACCATAAAAGACAAGACCTTTGCCATTTTAAATTACACCTATGGTCCTAATTATGGCAGCGCACCTGACAACCTTGCAAGCCGCATGGATATTCTCTGCAATATAGATCCGCAGAGCAAGCTGATTGATTTTACAACGCTGAATCCTCAGGTTATCGAAGATATCAAGGCTGCTGAAGAAATTGCGGATATGGTAATCGTCTGTCCTCACTGGGGTACAGAATATGCGACCACTCCATCCAGCTATCAGGAAGCCTTTGCAAAGCAAATGACCGAAGCAGGTGCTGATGTTATTATCGGTACTCATCCCCATGTGGTACAACCTGTCAGAATGATTCAGGCTGATAACGGAAATACTGCCCTTTGCTATTATTCTCTTGGAAATTATGTATCCACACAGAAAAATGGACAAAGCATGCTAGAGGGAATGGCATGGGTAACCTTTCATGTTACAGAAAACGGTATCTCCCTTTCTACGGAAGATACCGGCATTATTCCTTTGGTCTGTCATTATTCAAGTGGACCAGTTCGCTTAAAAAATGTATATCTTCTGGAAGAATATACAGAAGAGCTCGCAACCAGTCATGGCATTATTAACTATGGCGGAATTTCCTTCCACCTAGATGACCTCACCCATTGGAGTGAGGATATCCTTGGTGAATGGGTTATTACCGCTGATACGGCACTTACCAATTAATCAATTACATTTTTGATTCCGATAAAGGTGTTATCATAATATATATCACTTATGATAACGCCTTTTCTTGAATTGGCAGAATGTATAATCTGCCCATTTCCAATATACAGCCCAACATGGCTGCATCTACTACCATTGGAAGCATAGCATACAATATCTCCCGGCTGCGCTTCCTCTACCGTAACATTCCTTCCATTGGAGCTCCATTGTCCTTGAGGCGTTCTGCTTAGTGAATATCCAAAAACAGCATAGGTATAACAGGTGAATCCCGAACAATCCGTTCCTTTTTCCAAGCTCTGTCCACCTGAAATATATCGATTACCAAGATACTGCATGGCATAATTTACTATAGCAGTTCGAAGCTCCGAAACATTGGCAAAATCTGTTGGTGGTGGAGTTACACGAATCGTTGTATTTTCGGGTGATTCTCCTTCTGCCTCCAATGCACGCTGCTGCAATAACCGTTGTGCTTCCAATTCCTTTTGTTCCTCTTCGATTGACTTAGCATAGGTAAAATGTTCCTCTATAATAATATACTCACTGGCAACATACCCCTCTTTGTCTTCTGCATAGAGAATTTTTGACCATTCCTCACCATATTCCAAAAGCTTTGCCTTTTCGCCAAAATCCTTATAACCGATTCTAGATGCTGTTATATCCGGTTCTTCCCTTACATTAAGTCTGTCTGCCTTGACAACAGCGTACCTTGTCACATAATCATCAATTACCTTAGCAGCTTCTTCACCATAAATAAAAAACTCTGACTTAATATATCCTTCTACATTGCCGGAAATAACCTGAAACCATTCCTCTTCTCCCGTTCCAACAACGGAAAGAATCTGAGCAACCGAATCATCATACATCTTTCCTACTACTTCACTATCGGTATTTGGCGCTGTTCTTACATTGACATAGTTTGTGACATTTGCGATAGCAAAGTCACTATATTCATTGTAAGCCGGCTCCTCTTCTACAATTTCTTCCATAGCAGACAAAATCCCTGTTTCCTCCAAGGAATCTATTTCCGCTTCATCATGTTCAAATTCCATACTTTCTGCATAAGTCTTCTCTAATACTTTCTCATTTTCAGGCTGTTTTATCGCCCCTAACAGCATTCCTCCCAATAAAATCAATGGGATACTTGCTCCTATCAAATTATTGTATCTTATGTTCATGTTATATTTCCTATACTTTTGTATTATTTAGCGCATTTCATTTTTTATTACTCAATTCATTTCCGAACATCTTTGCACTACGTACTAGTATACACGACATACTCCCAAAATCAAACAAATACCAAAGATATTACTTCCCGATTACTCCACGGTTACCGACTTTGCCAGATTTCTCGGCTGATCCACATCCAATCCTCTATAAGAAGATGTATAATATGCCATCAATTGTAAAATAATCGCTGCCGTAAACGGTGTAAACAGATCATCACTTACCGGAACAATTAAATGTTCATCACAGATACTCTCTTCTATTACTGTTTCCTTTCCTTCCTTCGTAATCAGGATTACCATAGCCCCTCTTGCCCTTACTTCCTTCACATTAGAAATCATCTTTGCAAACACATCTGACTGTGTTGCCAATGCAATCACAGGGACTCCTCCTGTTACCAAGGATAAGGTACCATGCTTTAACTCTCCTGCCGCATAGGCCTCTGAATGAATATAAGTGATTTCTTTTAATTTAATAGAACCCTCACAAGCCAATGCATAATCTAAGCTTCTCCCGATAAAAAATAAGTCTTGCGCAGGGGTAAGACGCTTACTAAGCTCCTTCATCCTATCCTTTTGCTCCAATACCTTCTCCATTAACGCCCCTACTTCATCCAGCCCTTTCATATAGGATGATATCTCTTGTTCACTCTGACTTCCTATTACATAAGCAAATCGAAATACCAACAGATAAAATGCTGTTAGCTGTGCTGTATATGCCTTCGTACTGGCTACTGCAATTTCTGGTCCTGCATGAGTATATAATACGTAATCAGATTCCCTCGCAATAGAGGAGCCTTTCACGTTAACAATCGACAATGTCTTTGCTCCCTTTTCCTTAGCCAGACGCAATGCTGCCAAGGTATCTGCCGTTTCACCAGATTGAGAAACCAATACGACCAATGAGTTCTCATCTAAAATCGGATCTGCATACCGAAACTCCGAAGCAACCTCTACACTTACCGGAATGCGAAGCAATCTTTCCATCAAAATCTTTCCTACCATTCCTGCATGCATTGCGGTACCACAAGCGGTAATAACTATACGATTCGTATCCTTGAACATCTCATCAACAATCCCATCTTCTGTAAAGTCTGGCAAGAGATATTCCCCTTTCTTCATTCTTGGTGCAAGGGTTCTACGGATTGCTTCCGGCTGCTCATGGATTTCCTTTAACATATAATGCTTATATCCATTTTTCTGAGCGGCAGACATATCCCAATGAACGCTTAACATAACCGGACTTACCACTGTGCCATCCAAATCCATAACAGTTATCGTATTTTTCGTTACCTTTGCCACCTGATATTCCGGCAAAACAAAATACTCCTTTGAATAACGCAACAGTGCAACCATATCGGAAGCTACTACCGATCCTTCCTCCGAAGAACAGCATACCAGCGGACTTCCTTTACGAATACAGTATATAACATCCTTCTGGTCTGCAAACATAATACAAAAGGCATAGGCTCCTTCCAGTCGCTCTACAGCACCACGCAATGTCTCCAATACATTTCCTTGATATCGCTCATATAACGAATCCAACAGCATGGCAGCAATTTCTGTATCTGTCTGAGATACTGGAACTTTTCCCTCGCTCTCTAACTCCTTTGCCAGTTCATGATAATTTTCTATAATACCATTATGAATCAATGTCACGTTACCACATCGATGCGGATGAGCATTTATCTCGGAAACGCCCCCATGCGTAGCCCATCTAGTATGGCCAATACCGCAGGAAGACTCTAATTTGGCCGGAAGCTTATTCTTTAATCCTTCTACCTTACCGACCGATTTTATCACTTCAATTCCTCTCTCTGTATAACATGCTATCCCGGCACTATCATAACCTCGATATTCCGATTCTGCCAGACCTTTTATTAATTCCTCTTTCGCATCTAAATAACCACAAAACCCTATAATTCCACACATATTTATACTCTCCTACTATTACTTTTCGATTACTTCACACTTTGACTCTGCTTATTTACATAAAAAGGTTGACTTGATTCCAAATCAAGTCAACCTTTTCTTTTGTACTAATCTATCTTTATTCTATTTAGTTTTCACTATAAATTACTGTTAAATCAGGATGTAACTGTAAAATAGAAGCTGGTACCTCTGGTGTAATTGGTCCAAAGAATGCCTTTTCGATAATCTCCTTCTTATTCTTACCGTTTGCAATCAAAAGAACCTTCTTGGCACTCATAATGCCACCCATACCCATGGTAACTGCCTTTCTAGGTACATCTGCCTCAGATGCGAAGAAACGTGCATTTGCCTCAATCGTAGAAGGATCCAGCTCTACCACATGAGTAGCCTTCTCAAAATAAGAATCCGGCTCATTGAAACCAATATGTCCATCAAGACCGATACCAAGCAACTGAAGGTCGATACCGCCTGACTGCTCAATCAAAGCATCATATGCTTCACATTCCTTCTGAAGATCTGCTGCACAACCATTAGGAACATTTGTCTTAGTTACATCAATATTAATCTTTGTAAACAGATTTGTATTCATAAAGTAACGATAGCTCTGATCGTTGCTTCCGTCTAAGCCTACATACTCATCAAGATTAATAGAAGAAACCTTAGAAAAATCAACCTCTCCTTTTTCACACTTCTCTACAATCTTCTCATAGGTTCCAAGTGGTGAAGAACCAGTTGCTAAACCTAATACACTATTTGGCTTTAATACAACCTGAGCACAAATCATTGCAGCTGCCTTGCAGCTAAGTTCATCATAATTGTTAACTTTAATAAAATTCATCTTTTTTCTCCTTGTATCTTTTTTCTTTTGTTATATTAAATTTTTATAGCATCCTGAGTATATGCACGTGCCTACGGAATCGCTACACTCTTTCTACAACTGTCTTTGCATCTTTCACAATACAGTTAGCAGGATATACGCCTCGAAGTGGTGTCAGCGGATATACAGAAGTATTCTTACCAATCACGGTACCCGGATTAATAACAGAACCACATCCAACATCTGCACCATCTGCTAAAATACCACCAATCTTTCTAAGTCCTGTCTCGTAATCTTCATCACCATGAATCACTACCGGCTTTCCATCTGATTTCAAGTTAGAACAGATGGTTCCTGCTCCTGTATGAGCCTTATTTCCTAAAATAGAATCACCTACATAATTATAATGTGGTATCTGCACCTTATCAAGCAATACACAGTTCTTTAATTCTGAAGAATTTCCAATCACACAGTTCTCACCGGTAATAACACTGCCTCTAATAAATGCCCCAGGACGCACCTCTGTACCAGAACCAATAATTGCTGGGGCTTCAATCGTTGCTGTGGGATAAATCTTTACATTTTCACCTATCAGAACACCTTCCTCAAGCAAAGTATATCCTGGAATTCCCTTTTCAATCAATGCTAAAATGTAATCCTTAATCTTAGGAAGCATTTCCCATGGATATTCACTTCCCTCAAACAATTCTACCAGATACTCTGGCTGTGAAGCATAAAGCTCCTTTGTCTTTACTAATTTATTCAACGCAATGTCCTCCTTTCGCGATTTCATTTACAATCATTTCCACATATTCAACACATTTTTCCTGTGTCTCACTCTCTACCATAACACGAATAACGGATTCTGTACCACTCTGTCTAAGCAGCGCTCTACCCTTCTTATTAATGAGCTTTTCTACCTCGTCCTTCGCCTTTAACACACTGGCATCTGCTAATACAGCTGCCTTATCCTTTACTCTCACATTCTGTAAATGCTGAGGATAGAACTTAATCGGCTCTACAAGCTTCGCCAAAGAAGTCTTGGAATCGCAGATTTCTTCCGCAAGTAAAATAGCTGATAAAATACCGTCTCCAGTGGTTGCGTATTTTTTCACAATGATGTGTCCTGTCTGCTCTCCGCCTATTGCATAATTATTGTTTTGCATACATTCATAAACAAAACGGTCACCAACCTTAGTCTGAACACATTTAATGCCTATCTCTTCCAGACTTGCCACAAAGCCACTGTTAGACATAATGGTAGTTACTACGGTATTATCCTCTAAAGTCCCTCTCATCTTTAATCTCTTTCCAAGGATATAAATCATAGCATCGCCATCTACCTCATTACCATTTTCATCAACCGCAATACATCGGTCAGCATCACCATCAAAGGCAAAACCAAGGTCTAAATGTTTTTCACGTACCAGCTTCTTTAATGGTTCTATATGAGTAGAACCGCAACCTTCGTTACAATTCAAGCCATCCGGTTCATCGCCAATCACATAAATCTGAGCACCAAGAGCACTAAATACCGCTCCTGCAATATTCCAGGACGCACCGTTTGCACAATCAAGACCAATTCTTAGATTTTTATAAGAATTCGATGCCAACGAAATCAGATAACCAATATAACGGTTTCTTCCTGCTGAATAATCATGGATACAACCAATCTTAGACTTCTGAGCCAGCGGTAAATCATCGCCTGTAACGCCTAATGTCTTCAAATCACCATCTATATATGCTTCAATCAAGGCTGTCGTTTCATCATCAAGCTTTTCACCATAGGCATTAATTACCTTAATTCCATTGTCATAATAAGGATTATGTGATGCGGTAATCATGATACCACAATCAAATTCATCCTTGCGTGTTACATAGGAAACGCCCGGTGTCGTAATAACATGAAGCATATAAGCATCTGCACCACTGGCCGTAATTCCTGCCACAATGGAATACTCTAACATATAGCTGGAACGTCTGGTATCCTTACCTATAACAATGCGAGGACGGTAGCCCGGCTTCGTACAACCAGAAAGCTTGGAAGAATAATACCAGCCAAGAAATCTTCCCACGCGATACGCTTGCATGGAGGTTAGTGTGACATTTGCTTCTCCACGAAAGCCATCTGTACCAAAGTACTTGTTTACTCTTGGTTCATTCGCTGCTGCTCGGTTTATCTCGATTTTATCAAGCAAAAGCTCATCTGTAGACACACTGAATATCTCTGCAAGCTGCAAAACCTTATCAATCTGTGGCAGAGCCTGATCCATCTCCCACTTGGAAATTGACTGTCTGGATACACCAAGCATTTCTGCCAATTGCTCTTGAGAAATATCAGCAGCATTTCTTAGCTGTATAATTTTCTGTCCGATTGTCATATATGTTCTCCTTTATAATATGCACACCTAACTATATTACGTGCTTATTATAACAATATACAAAATCCCTTTCAAGCAACTTGACTCTTCTTTTTTCGCAACTGCAAGTTGCTTTTTTTGTAGTTTTTTGCATTGCAACTAAGTTTTTTCTAATTCAACAATCTTTTTATGTAATGTTTACTTTACACTTTTTTCATCCAAAAAAGGCAAACCACATCGGGTTTGCCTTTTCCTAATGATACATTATTCTGTTTAATCGAAATCAAACTTTGTAAATCTCTCTGCTCTTGCAAGATAACGGAAACGAATCATTTCGTTCTTCTCTAATACGTCTGCCTCGTCACCTCTGTACTGGCAACGGATGCAGCTATAGATTCCTGTATCTTTGTTATAGAACATATCGATGTCGAGGTCTCGCATAAAGCAGGATGGACATCTGTAATTTAATTTGCCTTTTCCAAGTTGAGCCATGTTGCAAATACCTCCTTATCAGAAATTGTCTTCTTGTAGC
>JAFSGY010000102.1 GCA_017440575.1 Lachnospiraceae bacterium
CAATTCTGTAAAGCAAAGTCTTAGAGTTTCTTAATGGTCTCTGATGACAGCAAGCACCCTCTGGAGTCTTGTCTGAGTCCGCATAGCGGACGAGTTTGCGCAAGAGGGTGCCAATCAAAGCTGTCAGAAGAGGACATTTAGTAACTCTTAGGCTTTGTGTCCCAGAATTGTGAACAACACTCTGCCAGCCCCCTTCACTCACCTAAACCTGAATTTATTATAGAAACTGATTAAATGTCCCCAAAATGTGAGAGGTAAAAATGCAAAAGAAATTTTATATAGAAAACGACAGGAAAAACAAAGAATATGTCATTCTTACCGACGAGGCATCGGTTGCAATAGAATGTAGTGAACGACAACAGCCTTATCTGTTTTTATTAACGGAGCAAAATAAGCAGGAGAGTCTTCCGACAGGGGCTTACTGCATTGAGAGCATGGAGGATATCAGTAAGGATTATCTGAAAAAGGTTTACCAGCGGGCTAAGGGCTTGCCTTGGGATATTCTGGAAACAGACAGGTTGATTATCCGTGAGATTACCGTAGAGGATGTACCACGCCTTTATGAACTGTATGCAGAGGAATCCATTACCAGATATATGGAGCCGTTATTCCCAACAAGGCAGCAGGAGGAAGAATACACAAGGGATTACATCAAAAATATTTATCATTTTTATGGCTATGGTATGTGGCTGATTGTCTTAAAAGAGAGTGAAGAAGTCATAGGAAGAGCCGGACTGGAGTATAAGGAAGGCTTAGAGGGTTTAGAGCTTGGTTTTATGCTGGGAAAGGAATATCAGCATAAGGGTTATGCTTTTGAGGCGTGCAGGGCAATTCTTGACTATGCAAGGGTGGAGCTGGAGCAAAGCGATGTCTATGCAGTGGCACATGAGGAGAATCGGGAGTCTATTGCTTTGTGCGAAAGGCTGGGTTTCCAGAAGATGATAGACATATCGGAAGGTATTGTACCGGAATCTCATATTGTTATGACTTGCAAGGAATGATAGAATAATAGTAATATTAGTGTAATTATGAAGGTACTGAATAATTACATATTAGTTTAGATTTCGATTAAGAGAGAAGGATTTAGGGTGGAAATACAAAGGAAGATATGCAAAAAGGTTGCAGGGACATTGTTACTTGTAGCCAGTCTGTTGTCTGTTATGACGGGGGGCGTTATGCAGGTGCAGGCAGAGGAGATATCGGGAAGTCTGGAGATTTTGTCCAATATAGAAGAAACTATGATGCAGGAGTATTTGGATGCGTTTCAGAAAAAATATCCGGAAGTTGAGATTGATTATCAGTTCTATGCAGATTATGAAAATGAAGTAAAGGTACGCATGGAAAGCGGAGATTACGGAGATGTTCTGTTTGTCCCGGGTAGTGTACATACTTCTGACTGTGCAAAATATTTTGTACCGTTAGGTACTTATGAGGAGCTTTCTGAGAAATATAATTATCTGGAGTCGAGTAAATATATTGAGCAGACAGTATATGGAATTCCGTCCTCAGCCTATTTGTCAGGGATTGTCTACAATAAAGATGTCTTTTATCAGGCAGGAATATCGGAAACACCAAAGTCAATTGATGAATTTTTGGTGGCATTACAGCATATAAAAGAGAGAACATCTGCGATTCCGTTTTATACGAACTATGTGGCTGACTGGACTTTACAGTTTTGGGAAAGATTTCCATATATTGAAATGACAGGGAATCCGGATTATAAAGAAAATCTTTTTGTAAATATCAGCAATCCGTTTTCCAAAGGTTCAACACATTATCAGGTATATAAGATGCTGTATGATATCGTAGAGGGAGAGCTTAGTGAGCGTAATCCGCTGATGTCAGATTGGGAACAGTCTAAGATATGGCTGAATGAAGGTAAGATTGCTTGTATGGCGATTGGTTCCTGGGCGGTATCTCAGTGTAAGGAAGCTGGAGAATATGCGGATGCGGTTGCATTTATGCCGTTTCCAAATGAGATAGATGGAAGGCAATACATGTCCATTTTTACGGACTATTGCTATGCGATTAATAAAAATAGCGAAAATAAAGAAGCAGCCAAGGCGTATATTGATTTTATGCTGGATGAATCAGGCTATGCCTTAAATCGGGAAACTCTTTCCATTGTGAAAACAGATCCATACCCGAATTCCTATGGCAATATGGAGAATGTCATTGTACTCGTCAACAATCCTGCAACAGGTGAAAATTATCAGAAAAAATTAAAGCTTGCATCTAAGTTGAATCTGGAGGATTTTTCGGAGACTAGAAGAATTATCGAGGCAGCACTTGGGATTCGCCAGGAAAGCTTTGATGATATTATGACGGATTGGAACAAGAGATGGGAGTCTTCCCGTACACCGGATATGGCAGTCATTGAAAATGAAGTGAACGCTTTAAAGGAAAGTGTCATTGACAGCAATTATGAGGCGAATTTTTCACAAACGGAGCAACAGTTTATAGAGGAGCAGCAAAGGATTCTAGTTGGTTATGTAAGAAATATGGCACCTTTTCAGCAGGAGAAGGAGCAGGGATTCTATGGTGTAGCCGAGGAGCTTTGTCGTATTGTACAAGAGAATTCGGGATTGCAGATGGAATATCTTGCTTATGACAATACGCAACAGGTGGTAGAAGCGCTGAAAAACGGCGAAATAGAGATGATAGCCTGTATCGACGAAAATACGGACTATCGGGCAGACATTTTGTTATCGAAGGAATATCTGAGTTATTTAAATGTTGTGATACAACATGAAGCGGTTAATCTGGATAATCTGAAAACTGCTAAAACAGCAGGTGTTGAGGGGGAAACGATAGGTTATCTGGATGCAGTTGCAGTACAGGAGACACAGTACAATACCTATGCAGAAGCGCTAAAAGCAGTAGATACTCATGCACAGGATTATACGGTTATGAATTATTATAGTGCAGACTATTATATTCAGGAGCAGAACTGTAAAAATGTATCGATGCTTCCACTGTCGGAGATGAGTGGAATATGCTTTGCCTTTCCTAAGGATGTAGATACCAGACTGGTATCTATTTGCAATAAGTGTATCTATGGAACTTCTGATGGTAATATTCAGGTGATTTTGCGTGAGTATATGGAACAGCCGGAGCAGACAGTTACACTAAAGAGATTTGTAGAGGATAATCCATTCACAGCGATTATGATTGTATGTGCGGTCTTTTTATTGATTGTAGTTGCGATTATGCTTGTTATGTTGGAAAAGAATAGAAGTGCGAAAAAGCATGCAGTGGATGTAAAGCGTTATGAGATTTTGGCTTCGATTGTAGATGAATATATCTTTGAATATGATTATGGCAAAAGAATTTTTTCACTTGATAAAAAGCTACAGAAGAAGTTTGATATGGGAAAAGAGATACATTTTGATACATATCAGAGAGATAACGCTAATTTTGAAGCTGCGTATGTACAGTATGCGGCAGCAAGAGACAGGCAGGAGGATGTAACGCAGCCTTTCCAGATGACAGATAGGACAGGAGATACGAAGTGGTATAAAATGATATCTCATGTGGTATATGACAGTAGTCAAAAGCCGCAACATGTGATTGGAAAATTGATAAACGTACAGAAGGAAATCGTAGAAATACAGCAGATGGAGAATAAAGCGCATAGAGATCCGCTAACCGGTATTTATAATCGTGAGGGTTTCCAAAGCAGGCTGGATGCTATTTATAGAAATCCGGAGCAGATGCTCCCGATTACGATTGCTGTTATGGATTTTGATGGCTTTAAGGGAGTGAATGATACCCTTGGACATGCCGGTGGTGACGAGGCATTGAGGCTGCTTGCAGGCACTCTTTCTGAAATCTTTGACAGGAATGCCATTGTGGCGCGTTATGGTGGTGACGAATTCATGCTGTGTATCTATGAGACAGAAGAGAAGAAGGTGCAGGAGCAGCTTGCCAAGCTTGTTCGATCAATGGATAGAGTATTTGCCTATCAGGCACTAACACATAAGATTTCGATTAGTGTAGGAGCAGTACTGACAAGGGAGCCAGTAAGTTTTGAAATACTGTATAAGGAAGCAGATAAGGTACTGTATTATACCAAGAATCATGGCAAGAATGGCTATCATCTGATACAGCATTTAGAAGAAATATAAACATAAGCAAAAAATGCAAGTCGAAAAGACTTGCATTTTTTGCTTATATAATGGTTTCAATGGAAACGCTTTTTTGATTTCGAAGATTCATAATGCCCTGATAATATTCATTCTGAAGGTCAATAATCTCATCTGTGGTAGTGCGGATAACCGGTCTGGAAAAGCTATCGCGGTTGATAAAGATAACGTCACCTTCCATACCATTTGTAAGTGTTACACGATGGTTCAAATAGGAATTTGCCACATTTTCCAAAAAGGTAAGGATATATTTCATCTCATATTTCTGAATACCTTCATCCTCAAAGGATTTGATAACGGAAAATGGACACATTGCTTTACGGTAGATGCGCTCGCTTGTCATGGCATCAAAGATATCGGCAATGGTAACAATTTTCGCAAATTTATCAATTTCATCTCCACTAAGTCCGTATGGATATCCGCTACCATCGCATTTCTCATGATGCATCAGTGCAGCATTTTTAATCGGGAGTGGAATATTTTCAAAACGGTTAAGCAGATGGAATCCCTCGATGGTATGAGTCTTGATAATAGAGAACTCATCGGGAGTCAGCTTACCTGGTTTTCTTAATACACCGGATGGTAAGAGGAACTTGCCTACATCATGGAAAAGACCACAGGCAGTTGCCATTCTCTGGTCTTCTTCTGAAAAATGAAGCCATTTTGATAATATATTGGAGATTAATGCAACGTCAATACAGTGTGCATAGACTGAGTCATCGCGGTTTTTCATGTTTAATAACATATCAAAAACACTGATGTCAGAGTTCTCTTGCTTCATCATCTGCATGGTTTCTTCTACTAATTCATTTGCAAAAAGCGGCTGATTGTGATATAAGGATTTCATCAGATTATCACGAAAGTGTTCGGCACATCGTGCAAAATCCTGACTGAAATGCTGGAATTGTGAACTGCTGCGAATTCGCTCTTTGCTAGTAGGTATGGAAGGTGCTTCCTGAAGCTGCTGTAAATCTGTAATCGGTTTTGATAGTTCATCTACGATTTCATCATTAATGTAAATATAGTATATGGAATAGCCTTCCAAACGTGATATGATATTTTCAGTTAAAACGATGCCCTTAGGAATGATTAGTGTAAGGTCGTAGGTAAGGACATCCTCTGCTGTTACCATACCGGGAACTAATTCGGAGACTGGTATCTGTTTCATGAGTCTTCACCTTTCTAAATAGCAGTATCTGTAACGATTCATTGCTTGAATCGTTACCAATATCTTCTATTTAAGTTTACGTGTTAATAGTACAAAAGTCAATAAAAAAGGAGCTAATTGAATGAAAAAATACACCAATATAAAAAAGATTTCTGATAACAAGTTTTTGAATCTCTTTCACATGAATGCACTTACGGATGCAGGAAGGCCTTTTGATTACTTTTTTGTATCACGAAGAAAAGAAGATAGGCTTAAACTGTATACAAAGGATATACAGGCGGAAGGAGTTGTGATCTATCCTGTTTGTAAGGAGGAACCGGATAAGATTGTGATGATTCGTCAGTATCGTTATCCTTTAGATGATTATCTGTATGAGCTTCCTGCTGGGCTGATAGATGCAGGGGAGACACCTTCAGAGGCGGCAGTTCGTGAGATGAAGGAAGAGACGGGAATGGATTTTGAGGTGTATGAGGCTGGAAATGCTGCATATCGCAGACCATTTTTTATGGGAGCAGGCTTCACGGATGAGAGTTGTAATGCTGTTTTTGGCTTTGCAAGTGGTAAGATTAGTAGAGATGAGATGGAGGACACAGAGTCTATTCAGGTTCTAATTGTGGATAAGCAGGAGGCAAAGCGTATTCTGGCAGAAGAAAAGGTATCATTACGTGCAGCATATTTGCTGATGCATTTTATTCATGCAGATCGTAATGAGCCATTTGCTTTTTTGGAGTAAGCAGAAGTTACATAAAATGTAAAAGAAATATATTTAAAATGTACAAAAAATGCACACTGTATTGACAAATATGGCGTGCATTTTTTATTATATAGGAAATTGCAGTTACGTAGTGGTAGTTAGACAAGAATGTGCTTTGCACATTCTTTATTTCTCGTATTATGCAATGGGTGTAAAAGGTGTAACGATAAGGAGGAAAATGCATGAAAAAGGTGACAATACAGGATATTGCCAAGGAAATGGGATTGAGTCGTAATACCGTTGCTAAGGCATTGAGTAATGGTGCGGTTGCTCCGGAAACGAGAAACGCTGTCATACAAAAGGCGTGGCAGATGGGATATGCCAAGCTTGCCGATGATGTACAGCAGGAGATGGAGACACAGCATAAAAAGGAACAAAGTGGAACGATACTGGTTTTGTTTAACCGTTCGGAATCGGTATTTTGGAACAGAACGATGGTAGGAATCAGCAATGCAGTATCTGAGGAAGGCTTTCGTATGCAGCTGCATATTGTAGATGAGCAGGACTTGGATGGAGATGGTGTGCTTGCGCAGCTTGCGGATGATGTAAAGGGAATCATTTTCTTGTGCGTATTTCCGATTCGGTTTGTGCAGGGTGTGGCAAGAGCGGGATTACCGATGACCTTTTTCAATACACCGGTTAATGCACAGGAGTATATTGCGCTAGGAGATGTATATAATCTGGAAGGCTTCTATTCCATGAATCGCCTTACCAGCTATTGTATTGAGAAAAAGGGCTGTCGTAGCTTTGCCTTTATTGGTTATGCAGAAGGTTCGCGAGTGGTACAGGCAAGATATCTTGGCTTTTTAGGAGCGTGTAATCGCTACAGCATCCAGCCGGATGAAAATATGTTATATACTTGTCCATCCAATAAGTCTTATTTTAACTACAGTATGGTAGAAGAAGTAATACAGCAGATGCACAGTATTCCGGATGCTATTGTGTGCGAGAATGATGACATTGCAAAGTATACTGCTCTTGCATTGCTGCAAAGAGATCCGATGCTTGCAAAGAATACGGTAATTACGGGCTTTGATAATACCATTGAGGAGGATTTTTTTAAGAAAGATATTCTCACGGTAGATGTCAGAGTAGAGGAATTAGGAAGAAGATTGGTGAAGTCTGTTATAGACCGTGTTAGGGATCCACGTCTTGGCATTGTGTTTGCAACGTTAACAACATATCCAAAATTGATATAGAATGAGGTAGAAAAAATGAATATTACATATTTTGAAAAAGAGAGAATTTTTAAGCTGGATACACCGAAAACAAGCTATTTGATGGGAGTTGTAGATGAGGAGAATTTCCTTGGCCACATTTATTATGGAAAAAGATTGGAGGATTATAACATTGGATATTTGATGAGAACTGAAGAGCCTCCATTTGTTCCAAGCAAGAATAATAGAGAGAGATGTTCGTTTTATGATGCGTTTCCATTTGAATATCCGACAGGAGGATTGGGAGATTTCAGAGAGAGCTGTCTGTCGATAAGAACAGAAGGAGGACACTGCGGCTGTTCTTTTTCCTATGTATCTCATAAAATTTTAGAGGGAAAGCCGGAGCTTATTGGGCTTCCTGCAACTTTTGGAGATAAGGACAGCTGTATGACACTGGAGATTACTGGTGAGGATAAGCATGTTGGAATGGTAGTAAAGCTGTACTATACGGTATTTTCTGACACAGATGTCATTACTAGAAGCGTAAAGGTAGAAAATGCAGGTGAGAAACCATTTTATCTTACCAAAGTATTTTCCGCATGTCTGGATATGGACAATCAGGACTTTGATATGATTTCGTTGCATGGAAGCTGGGCAAGAGAGCGTCATATCCAGAGAAAGCCCTTAGGCTATGGAATCCAGAATGTCAGCTCTTTTCGAGGGGAATCCAGTCATCAGGATCATCCGTTCCTTGCGCTGGTAACCAAGAATACCACACAGGAGACAGGCGAAGTATATGCCATGAACTTTGTGTATTCCGGTAATTTCCGTGCGCAGGCTGAGGTTTCGCAGTTTGATAGTGTGCGTATGTCTATGGGAATCCATCCGGAGAACTTCTGCTGGAAACTGATGCCGGGTGAGGTATTTCAGGCGCCGGAGGCGGTTCTTGTATATTCCGCAGAAGGTCTTGATGGTATGACAACTGCTTTCCATCATTTATATAAAAAGCACCTGATTCGTGGAGAATATAAGGATAAAAAGCGTCCGATTTTAATCAATAACTGGGAAGCAACTTATTTTGACTTTACAACCGAGAAGCTGTTAAGCATTGCTAAAGAGGCTTCCTCTCTTGGTATCGAGATGTTGGTTATGGATGATGGCTGGTTTGGCAAGAGAAGTAGCGATAATTGCGCTCTTGGCGACTGGGTAGTGAATGAAGAGAAGCTTCCGGGAGGCTTAAAATATCTCGTGGATGAGGTAAATAAGCTTGGTATGAAGTTTGGTATCTGGTTTGAGCCGGAGATGATTTCACCGGATTCAGACCTGTACAGAGCACATCCTGACTGGGCAATTGCTATTCCGGGACGTGTGGCGACCGAGTCAAGACAGCAGTATGTTTTAGATCTGTCACGTAAGGAAGTGGTAGACTATGTCTATGAAAGTGTGGCAAAGATTTTAAGAAGCGCTAATATCGAATACGTAAAGTGGGATATGAATAGACAGCTGTCAGATATTGGAAGCTATGAGCTTGCAGCAGACAGACAGGGCGAATTGTATCACAGATATGTGCTGGCTGTCTATGAATTGCAGGACAGACTGACCAAGGAATTTCCACATCTGTTATTGGAGAACTGTTCCGGTGGTGGAGCACGTTTTGATCCCGGAATGCTGTATTACAGCCCGCAGATTTGGTGTTCGGATGATACGGATGCGATAGAAAGACTGGAGATTCAGGAGGGAACGGCTCTGATTTATCCGCTTTCTACGATGGGAGCGCATGTGTCTGACTGTCCGAATCATACCGTTGGAAGGGTAACACCATTTGAAACAAGAGGAATCGTGGCACTTGCGGGAACCTTTGGATATGAGCTTGATGTAACAAAGATTCCACAGGAAGACCGTGAAATGATTCCAAAACAGGTTGCTATGTATCATAAATATAATGATTTGGTACGAAGAGGAGATTATTATCGAATTGCTTCTTATTCACAGAATCATAAGTATGATTGCTGGGAAGTTGTCAACGAGGATAAGAAGGAAGTACTGGTTACCTTTGTACAGGTATTAAATAGAGCTAATTTTAAGTCAAGAAGAATTCGTTTAAAGGGACTCGATCCTAAGAAGTGCTATCGCATCGAAGGCGAAGAGAGAATCTATAGTGGAGAAGCTTTGATGTATGCTGGATTGCAGATTCCAAATCCATGGGGAGATTTCAAGGCTGTGCTGATTCATCTGACAGAAGTATAGGAAATATATATATAAATCCCTTTGACAAATTAACTAAATTAATTTATATTGTAATTAGCTTAAAAAGATTAAAGAGAAGATTAAATATATATACGATGGAGGGAAAAATGGTTAAATCAGTAAAGCTTGCTGACATTGCAGCAGAATTGAATGTGAGCATTGTAACGGTTTCCAAAGCGCTTTCCGGTCAGAAAGGTGTCAGTGAAGAACTTAGAAAGAAGATTAAAGATCTTGCCGATGAGATGGGATATGTACCGGTACATGCTGCCCAGAAGAACAGAAGCAAGTCATATACGATTGGAATTATTAGTTTGGAGAGCTATTTTTCTAAATTCGCATCCTTTTACTGGAAAATGTATCAGGAGGTTGCAACTAAGGCGGTGAAGAAGAGCTGCTTTACCATGCTGGAGGTTATTAGTGCTGCGTCTGAGGATGCCTTGGAGCCGCCTAAGCTTTTTGAAGAGGAAAGAGTAGACGGTATCGTGATTATTGGCAAGCCGAAGAAGGAATATCTCAAGATGCTGTATCAGTATAAGAGGATTCCGATGGTATTTCTTGATTTTTATGATGATGAGCTGATATGTGATTCTGTAGTTTCGGCAGGTTACCTTGGAAGCTATCAGATGACACATTATCTGATTGAAAAAGGGCATAGAAAGATTGCATATGTTGGAACTTTGAAATATACAGAGAGTATTACAGACCGATATTTTGGCTATTGCAAGGCTCTCATGGAAAGTAATCTTGAGGTTAGAAAAGATTGGGTGATTCCAGACCGTGATATGAACAATGGTATTATTGGTATGGATTATACATTCCAGCTACCTCACGAGATGCCAACTGCATTTGTGTGCAATAATGATATTACGGCTTATGCGTTGATTCAGACCTTGGAGAAGGCAGGATATCGTGTTCCGGAAGATATATCAGTAGTAGGCTATGATAATTATTTGTATCCTGAATATGGTGATTCCAGAATTACTACCTATGCAGTAGATATGGGTGAGATGGCTAGAATTGCAATGCATAGTTTAGTGAAAAAGATTGAAAACATTTTATACAACGAAAGTATACATACCGTTCCCGGACGTATGATCGTCCGTGATACGGTAAAAGAGATTAATTAAGTATATCAGAATCAAGAATGGGTGTTTCCCTGCGAAATGCAAGCGGGGTAACACCCGTTTTTTCTTTGAATAAACGGATAAAATGATTGGTGTTTTCAATCCCCACAAGCTGTCCGATGTCGCAGACCTTCTCATCTGTTGTGAGGAGGAGTTCTTTGGCACGTTGGATGCGAACCTGATTTAAGTATTGTAATGGTGTGGTCTGATAGTGTGCAGAGAATTCTCGACATAGTCTGTATTTATTGATACGGTATTTACGCGAGGCTTCTTCTAACGAAAAAGGCTCCTCACAGGCAGTATCAAAGGTCTTCTTCATATCGAGTAAATAAGCCGGAGTGTGAAAGCTCTGGCTGTTTTCTTTTTGACGTATCAGATAGAGCTCCGTAAAAAGCTGTGTCAGTGTTTTTGCGCGTAGTATGGCGTGTAGTTTATCGTCTTTAATCTCTTTGAATAATTGGTTCCATATGGTATTCAAATCACTATAAGCATCCGGTTTAAAAACACAATTGTGTTCAGGACAACACTGCTCATAATAGAAGGCTGTTACCGGTGGTGTGATAAAGCAGATGGTATATTCCCATCTCCCTCTAGGGCAGCAGATGCGGTGCAACTGGCTACAATCAAGAAAAACAAAGGTTCCTTTATCTAAGGTGTAAAGCTGTTCCTGATACTCGAGCTGTCCACATCCTCTGGTGGTGAGTAACATACAATATGTCTGTACATGGCTAAGGGTGTAAGAGAAAGGAGCAGAAACGGATATATGCTGATAACACAATAAATCCGGCAGTGTAGGAGCAAGGCTGCAAACCTCTGAACAGGGAATGCTAAAATACTCGGAAAAGGAAAAGTGATTTCCGGTTTCAAAGGTTTGTAGATTTGAGTAAAAATCTGAGGTAAGTGACTGGATATTCATAAAGGCTCCTTTCAAATTAAAAATGAACTATGAAGGTATGGAATTGTTATGCTTATTATAACGCATTGAAAGAAAAACGCAAGAAACAGCGATTAAATGAAAGAAAAGAAGAATTTGAATGAATTTGTAAAGGAAATTTAAAATAAATTAACAAACAAGAACTTAAAATAAGCTAAAAAATGAAAAGTAGCTTTACTATATTGGGTAAAATGACCAAAAAAACATTAAAACAATTGTAAAAAAGGAAGAAGTGATGTAAAAACGCAAGAATAGGTGATTAATATCAATTATAAGTGATGACTAAATGAACTTTTTGGTTTAAAGTAAATTTAAGTTAACAAACAAGTTAACGAGAAGTAAAACGTAGTTAAAACGGGAGGTTAAAAACATGGAATTTAAGAAAGTAACAGCACTCGGTATGGCAGCTGTCATGACAATGTCTTTAGCAGCATGCGGTAGTAGCGAAACAGCAACAACAAACACAGATACTAAGACAGATGCAGCAGCAACAACAACAGATGCAGCAGCAACAACAGACACAGCAGCAACAACAGATGCAGCAGCTGATACAGCAGAGGCAGCCGGAGTTCCTACCTACGCAGAGGTTACATTGGGTGAGGATTATACAGACTTAACAACAACCATTAAGTTCATGCATCACAAGACAGACCGTGAGCAGGACGGAACAATTGCTAACTTAATCGCAGAATTCAATAAGGTATATCCAAACATTACAGTTGAAACAGAAGGAATTACAGATTATGCAGAAACAGCTCTTCTTAGGCTTCCAACAGAAGACTGGGGCGACATCATGTTCATCCCTACAGTAGATGCAGCAGATCTTCCTACATACTTCCTTCCATATGGAACAGTAGAAGAAATGGATCAGTATGTAAACTTCGCTGATAACTGGAAGAACGAAGGAAACTGCTACGGAATCGGATACATGGGAAATGCTATGGGACTTCTTTACAACAAGGCAGTATTTGAAGCAGCAGGTGTTACAACATTACCTAAGACTCCGGATGAGCTTATGACAGCTTTGCAGGCAATCAAGGATAACACAGATGCGATTCCTCTTTATACAAACTATGCAGCAGGTTGGACCATGGGTGGTCAGTGGGATGGTTTCCTTGGAGCAATCACAACAGGTGATGAGACATGGTTAAATCAGAAGTTCGTTCATACAGCAGAGCCTTTTGCTGATAATGGCGACGGAACAGGTGCTTATGCACTTTACAAGATTCTCTATGATGCAGTTGCAAATGACTTAATCGAAGATGACTATACAACTACAGACTGGGAAGGCTGTAAGGGTATGATTAACAGAGGCGAAATCGGAACTATGGTTCTTGGTTCATGGGCAGTAGCTCAGATGAAGGCTGCTGGTGAGAATCCGGATGATATCGGATACATGCCATTCCCTATTACAGTAAACGGTAAGCAGTATGCAACAGCAGGTCCTGACTATGGATATGGTATCAATGTAAACTCTTCTGAGGAGAATCAGACAGCAGCTATGGTATTCGTTAAGTGGATGGTTGAAGAATCAGGCTGGTGTGATTTCGAAGGTGGATATCCTATTTCTAAGACAGCTCCTACATCCTTTGTATTTGATGGTGTAGAGGTAGTTAGCAACGTAACATCTCTGGAAGGTGAAGAAGACCTTATGAATGAGATGAATGCAGAATCTGAGCTTAACTTCAACAACGGTGGAGACAGCAGAGTTCAGAAGATTGTAGAAGCAGCAGATGCTGGTATTCCTTATGAAGAATTAGTTGCTGAGTGGACACAGGCTTGGAACGATGCTCAGGAAACTTTAGGAATTGAAGTACTTTACTAGTTTTTATGCAACATAAGGGGAAGGCCCTTACGATTATGATGGTAAATCCCCTGTTTATGAGCCGGGGAGCAATGCGCCCCGGCTCGTATTTGGCTAATGATATGACGTTATGAAAAGATTTATTGTTTGAGAGAAAAGGAGGAGGTTGCGCTATGGCATCATCCCAGATGGCAGCAAAGCCAAAAAAACCGTTTAATCTTCGCAAGTGGATAAGAAGTAGGGAAGGACAGCAGGCACTGGTTATTGTCGCTTTCTCTATTATTCCTTTAGCATTGCTATTGATATTTACTTATTATCCTTTTGCAGAAATGTTTAAATTCAGCTTCTTTAAAATGAAGTACGTAGGAGAAAGAGAGTTTGTTGGATTAAAGAACTATATTGATGTATTTACAAGAGATGATCTTTTTAGCTCCTTAAAGTTATCCCTATATTACATTGGCGGTGCGATTGTGCAGCTTGCACTTGCTTTGTATCTGGCTACCGTACTCTGCTTTGGCGTTAAGGGTGGCAATTTATTTAAGGGATGTATGTTCTTCCCATACTTAATTAACGGTATTGCAATTGGTTTTATTTTTAAATTTTTCTACACAAGAGGATTCGTATTTGATACGGTTCTTCAATGGTTTGGATTTGAATTGGAAAATCTTCCGTACTGGCTGAAAGACAGAAGCATCAACAATATTTCCCTGGTAGGAACTAGTGTATGGAAATATTTTGGACAGAACATGGTACTCTTCCTTGGTGCGATGATGTCTGTTGATTCAGAATTATATGAAGCAGCAATGCTGGACGGTGCAAATAAATGGCAGCAGTTTAAATATATTATGCTTCCAAGTATTAAGACAATTGTTACATTGAACCTGATTACCTCAATTACCGGTTCCTTAAGTGCATTCGAGCCGCCATACGTTGTTATGTCCGGTGGTGCAAACGGTACAGCAACTTACTTTGTAAAGATGCATGAGGTTGCTCATACAAGTCAGAAGGTTGGTCTTGCATCTGCCATGGCAATCGTATTATTGATGATTATCTTTGTGGCAACTATTTTACAGAAGGTATTCATGAACTATGTATTCAAGAGTTCAGAGGATGAAGATGTGAATGCAGCAAAGAAAAGAGAGAAGAAGCTTGCCAAAGCAAGAGCAAAGGAGGCAGGAAGGTAATGACAATCTTTCAGAAAATAAAGCATTATGGATGGATTTTTATCCAGTATTTTTCACTCATATTCTTTTCACTGGTAGCTTTATTGCCGGTAGTATCCTGTCTTATAACAGCATTCAAGACAAAGGAAGAGTATGAAAGCACCAGTGTAATGACACTTCCGGAAAGTTGGTTGAACTTTGATAACTTTATTCAGGTATGGAATGATGCCAACATGGGAAGAGCCTTTATAAATTCAGCAATCGTTTTGGTTTTTGTAGTAGCAGGTTCTGTTATGGTAGGTTCCATGATTGCTTATGTATTGAATCGATTCACATTCCCTGGAAATGGTCTGATTCGTAACCTGTTCCTTTTTGCAACACTCCTTCCGGGTATTGCGATGCAGGTAGCAACCTATCAGTTAATGTATCAGATTGGCTTTATCAATCACTTATATGGATATATCATTCTTTCCATGGGTACTGACGTTATTTCGATATACATATTCATTCAGTTCTTTGAGAATATTCCGGTATCGTTGGATGAATCCGCATTTATGGATGGTGCTTCCTACTTTACGATTTTCTTTAAGATTCTGTTCCCACTCCTGAAACCAGCTATGGTTACGGTTATGATTCTTAAGGGTGTTGGAACATACAACGAATACTATAATGCCAGCCTGTATCTGACGGGAGATCAGAAGACGGTTTCCATGGCGTTATATACTTTTGTAGGACCACTTGGAAGCCAGTTTAACTTAATCTGTGCCGGTGTTATAATGAGTTTAATACCTGCATTGGTTGTATTCCTTATTTTCCAGAAACAGATTTACAGTGGTATGACCGCAGGTGCTGTAAAAGGATAATATTACGGAAAAGGTGGTAAAAGATGAGGGAAGAGATTAAAAAGCATTTAGTAAATGACATTATTCCTTTTTGGAAGGGATTAAGAGATGATGAAAACGGCGGCTATTATGGCTGGATGGATTATGAGCACAGTGTTGATAAGAAGGCTGTAAAGGGCTGTATCTTAAATAGCCGTATTACCTGGTTTTTTGCCAATGCCTATACTCTTTTAAAGGATGAGTCCTTATTGGCAGAGGCAAAGCACGGATTTGAATTCTTGAAAAATCATTGTTGGGATAAAGAGAACGGTGGAGTGTTCTGGTCTGTAAAATATGACGGAACACCGGAAGAAACCTTAAAGCATACCTATAATCAGGCATTTTCTATCTACGCACTTTCTTCTTATTATGAAGCAAGTGGAGATAAAGAAGCATTAAAGATGGCTTATACCTTATATGAGTTGATTGAGTCAAAAATGCGAGATGAGCTTGGCTATAAGGAAGCCTTTGATGAAAGCTTCCATGAGATTGATAATGAGAAGCTTTCCGAAAATGGTGTCATGGCAGCAAAGACCATGAATACCCTGCTTCATGTATTTGAGGCATATACAGAGCTTTACCGGGTGGATGGTAAGGCAGAGGTCAAGGAAAAGCTGATGTGGATGATGGATTTAGTCGCAGAGAAGATTTATAATCCTGAGCTTCACAGACAGGAAGTATTCTTTGACGAGAAGTGGAACAGTATCATTGATTTACATTCCTATGGACATGATATTGAGACAGCGTGGCTGGTAGACAGAAGTGTTGAGGTGATTGGTGAGAAGAAGTATGAAGATAAGATGACACCGATTACCCTTGACCTTGCAAGACAGGTGAAGAAGCTTGCCTTTAATGGAGAATCCTTAAGCAATGAATGCGAAAAGGGTGTGGATGATACCAACCGTGTATGGTGGGTTCAGGCAGAAACCGTAGTTGGATTCCTGAATGCAGCAGAGAAGAGCGGTAAGGAATCGGAAGAAGGAAAAGAGTATATAGAGTCAGCAAAGGCTGTTTGGGAGTTTATCAAGGCTCATGTGATTGATAAGCGAGATGGTTATGAAACAGGAAGAGAATGGTACTGGCTAGTGGATGAAAAGGGTAAGCCTTACAGCGATAAGCCGATTGTAGAACCATGGAAGTGTCCATATCATAATGGAAGAATGTGCTTTGAAGTAATCAAAAGACTCTAAATTGAAATGGAGGTAATTAGATGTTTCAGAAGAAATGTGAAGAAATTATGCAGCGTTACGAGGCTGTTGTAACTCGTAAGAATGAAAAAACAGATTTTTACAACGGAATCTATGACCGTTATAAGTATCCGGTATTGACAAGGGATCATATTCCACCTTTCTGGAAGTTTGATATGAATCCGGAAACAAATCCATATTTTATGGAGAGACTTGGCGTGAACTGTGTATTTAACTCAGGTGCAATTGAGTTAGATGGTAAGTTCTATCTGGTAGCAAGAGTAGAAGGAAATGACAGAAAGTCTTTCTTTGCGGTAGCAGAGAGTGATAACGGTATCGATGGTTTCCGTTTCTGGGATTATCCGATTTTATTAGATGATGTGTGTCCGGAAGAAACTAACGTATATGATATGCGTTTGACCAAGCATGAGGATGGTTATATCTATGGTGTATTCTGCTCCGAGAGCAAGGATACAACAGTAAATGATTTATCTGCAGCAGTTGCGGCAGCTGGTATCGTAAGAACTAAGGATTTAAAGACTTGGGAGAGACTTGAAAATCTCAAGACTCTAAATTCTCCACAGCAGAGAAATGTGGTACTTCATCCTGAATTTGTAGATGGTAAGTATGCTTTCTATACCAGACCAATGGATGACTTTATTGATACAGGAAGCGGCGGTGGAGTAGGCTTTGGACTTTGTGAGGATATTACTCATGCAGTAATTGATGAGGAAATCATTACCAGCAAGAGAAAATATCACACCATTACGGAAGCTAAGAATGGTGCCGGAGCAACTCCGATTAAGACAGATAAGGGCTGGATTCATATTGCACATGGTGTTCGTAACACAGCAGCAGGACTTCGTTATGTGATTTATGCCTTTGCAACCAGCTTAGAAGACCCTACTAAGGTTATTGCTGAACCAAGCGGATTCTTAATCGCACCACTTGGAAGCGAAAGAGTTGGTGATGTTTCTAACGTTGTATTTACAAATGGCGCTATTGCAAGAGATAACGGTGAAGTATATATTTACTATGCATCCAGCGATACCAGACTTCATGTAGCGACAACTACGATAGATAAGTTGATTGACTATGTATTTAATACACCGGAGGATCCATTAAGAAGTGTTAAGTGTGTAGAACAGAGATGTGATTTCATTCGCAAGAATCTGGAGTACATGAATAAATAAAAAGACAGTCAGGAGAAGAAGGCATGAGCAAGTATCTTATTGATAACCATTTAGGAATCATGAATTGTGGTAATTGGTACCGAATCAAGCAGACCATGAGAAAGGCAGCAAGAGGAGAGAGTATTACGGTTGGATTCCTTGGTGGCTCGATTACACAGGGGTGTCTGTCATCTACACCGGAAACCTGTTATGCCTATCTAGTCTATGAATGGTGGAAGCAGAAGTTTCCTCAGGCTGAGGTAAAGTATGTAAATGCAGGTATTGGTGGAACAACTTCACAGTTTGGTGTGGCGCGAGTAGATAGTGATTTGCTTTCTCATCAGATTGATTTTACAACGGTAGAATTCAGTGTAAATGATGACAATACCAATCATTTCATGGAAACCTATGAGGGCTTGATTCGACGTATCTATAGTAGTGAGAATAAGCCGGCGATGCTGATTGTGAATAATGTACGCTATGATGATGGCGAAAATGCACAGGAGAAGCATAATATCATTGGTGAAGCTTATCAGATTCCATGCGTCAGCATGAAGCCGACGATTTATGCAAAGGTATTAGATGGAACGTTTACCAGTCGGGATGTGACAGAGGACGATTTGCATCCAAATGATGAAGGGCATTCTCTGGTTGCGGGAGTGATTATACACTTTTTAGAGCTGGTATATACCAATTTGGAGCATGAAAGAGAGCAGGAGACAGCGATGCCTGAGCCTTTGACAGAAAATACCTACGAGCATTCATATCGTTATCAGAATGATAATAGTAATCCTCTGAATGATGGATTTGTGGCAGATTTTACACCACAAAATGACATACGAGAGATATTTCGTAAAGGCTGGACTTCAAGTCAAAAGGGTGCAACACTTACCTTTGAAGTACAGGGACGCAGCATAGCGGTACAGTATCGCAAGTCAGTGATACAGCCAACGCCAATTGCAAGAGCGATTGTAGATGGTGATGTGGAGCATGCGGTTATTTTAGATGGTAACTTTGAGGAGACCTGGGGAGACAGTCTGCATATTGATACGATTGCAGAGCATCTTCCATGTGGAAAGCATAAGGTTGAAATTGAGATTATAACAACACATGAGGACGATAAGGTACCATTTTATCTGGTATCCGTAATCGGATCTTATTAATAAGAAAATAGGAAAGGAAATAAGAAAATGAGCAAAGTAAAAATGATTAGCCCGGCAGTGCCAAACATGCCATGGCAGGAAAGACCTGAAAATATAGTAGGAGCACCAATCTGGAGATACAATGAGAACCCAATTATCGGTAGAAATCCGGTTGAGGGTGTTGCAAGAATCTTCAATAGTGCAGTTATGCCTTATGAAGATGGCTTTATCGGTGTATTCCGTGGAGAGCAGACAAATGGTATTCCTTACATCTATATGGGAAGAAGTAAAGATGCAATTCATTGGGATTTTGAAAAGGATAAGATTAACTTCGTAGACGAAGAAGGAAAGCTATTTATGCCAGTATACGCATACGATCCTCGTCTTGTTAAGGTAGAAGATACATACTACATTATCTGGTGTGGAGATTTCTATGGTGCAGCAATCGGTATGGCTAAGACAACAGATTTCAAGACTTTTACAAGAGTTGAGAATCCATTCTTACCATTTAACAGAAATGCAGTATTGTTCCCAAGAAAGATTAACGGCAACTTCATGATGTTAAGCCGTCCTTCTGACAGTGGACATACACCATTCGGTGATATTTTCATTAGTGAAAGCCCTGACCTTGTTTACTGGGGTAAGCACAGACATGTTATGGGCAAAGGTAATGAGTGGTGGCAGTCAGTTAAGATTGGTGGCGGTGCAGCACCGATCGAGACAAGTGAAGGCTGGTTATTGTTCTATCATGGTGTAAGTGGAACCTGTAACGGATTTGTATATTCTATCGGTGGAGCAATCCTTGACATTGATAACCCATCTATCGTTAAATATAGATGTGAGAACTTCCTCTTAACTCCGGAAGAGTGGTATGAAGAGAGAGGCTTCGTTCCTAACGTATGCTTCCCATGTGCAACGATTCATGATTCTGAGACAGGAAGAATTGCAGTATACTATGGTGCAGCAGACAGCTATGTAGGTCTTGCATTTACAGAGCTTGATGATATTGTAGATTATATTAAGACAAATAGTAAGCTTACCGAATCTGATAAGGAAATCGGAAGACGCTAGTATAGTAGGGGGGCTGTGGGGCAGAAGCTATCCACAGCCTCTTGCTATATAAAACATGAAGAAAGGGCATGGAAAAGATGATGACAGAAACAGCAGTAGGTAAAATACCGGAATTAAAGGTACATGGGAGAACGACAAGGGAGAGAGCGCCGTTGACCTTATTCTGGACTGCAAGTGGATTTGAGTGTAATGTATCAGGTTCAGAGCTATGGGTTGAGGTGGAAGTAACCTATGACATCTATGAGCCGTGGTTTAGTTATACTGTGAATGGTGACTGGATTGGCAGACAGATGCTACTACCGGGCAGATACTGGATACCGCTGTTTCGAGGCATGAATCCTGAGAAAATCAAGAACGTGAGATTTTATAAGGATTTGCAGGCGATGAGTGGGGATGGTAATTCCTATATTCATATCCATGCCTTACGCCATGATGGTACATTTTATCCTGTGGAAGAGAAGAAACGAAAAATAGAGTTTATTGGAGATAGTATTACTTCTGGAGAGGGCTTGTTTGGAGCGAAGGAAGAAGAGGACTGGATTCCTATGTTCTTCTCAACACTGAAGGATTATGCCTATTTAACAGCAAAGGAATTAGATGCGGAATATCGTGTATTTTCCCAAAGTGGCTGGGGTGTTTATAACTCATGGGACAATAATCGAAATGCTGCAATTCCGAAGTACTATAAGGAAATATGCAGCCTGATGCCAGGAGAAGAAAATGAGCGTCTTGGAGGAAATAAGCCGCATGATTTTTCTGCTTGGCAGCCGGATGTGATTGTGGTGAATCTTGGAACAAATGATGTGTCTGGTTTTGACCAGCCGGAATGGGTAGATGAGGTGACGGGAGAACGTCATAAGATGCGCAGAGAGGAAGACGGTAGCTTCTGTAAGGAGGATGTGAATGTCTTTAAAGGGGCAGTAGCTGACTTTTTAGAAACCTTACGGGAATGTAATCCACAGGCGCAGATTATCTGGTGCTATGGAATGTTAGGAATTCCTTTTCAGATGCCGATTATGGAAGGAATCTCTGCTTATATAGAAAAGAGTGGAGATCAGAAGGTATCATATTTGCAGCTTCCGAATACGGATGAAACAAATGTTGGTTCTAGACAACATCCGGGGGCGTTGTGTCATAAACAGGCATCAGAGGTTTTAGCAGGATATATTAGACAAATTTTGTAAAGAAAACGAGGTAATTCGTATGTTTCAGAATGATTTTGTATGGGGCGTTGCCAGCAGCGCCTATCAGATAGAAGGAACGGATAAGGAAGATGGCAGAGGGGACTGTGTGTGGGATGCTTTTACCAGAGAAGGCAGAGTATATGGTAATCAGAACGCAGATGTTGCCTGTGACCATATACACAGATATAAGGAAGATATTGCCCTGATGCGTCATCTTGGTGTGAAGGCATATCGTTTTTCTTTAAGTTGGGCAAGAATTCTACCGGAAGGAACGGGAAAGGTAAACGAGAAGGCGATTGCAATGTACCGTGATATGATTCTTGAGATGAAGAAAAATGGAATTACGCCTTTTGTGACACTGTTTCATTGGGAGTATCCGCTTGCGTTACAGGAAAAGGGCGGCTGGTTGAATGCTGATTCTGTAGAATGGTTTGCTGAATATGCTAGAGTGGTAGCAGAGAAATTCTCTGATTTGGCGGAGTATTTCTTTACATTAAATGAGCCACAGTGCTTTGTTGGACTTGGACATTTAAGTGGTGTACATGCACCGGGATTAATGTTAGAGCCAAAAGAGGTATTTCAGATTGCACATAATGCGCTGAAAGCGCATGGTAGAGCTGTTCAGGAGCTTAGAAAGCATGCAAAGCAGCCGATTAAGATAGGTTATGCGCCAACCTGTGGTGTTGCCTATCCTTATACAGAAAGTCCAGAGGACATTGAGGCAGCTAGAAAGATTTATTTTGGCTTTGACCAGCCAATCAGTAACTGGACCTGGAATGTTGCGTGGTTCAATGACCCTGTCTTTTTAGGAAAATATCCGGAGGAAGGCTTGAAGAAGTATGCAGAGTATCTTCCTGAGATTACGGACGAGGATATGGAGCTGATTCACCAGCCGCTTGATTTCATGGGACAGAATATCTATAATGGTTACTGGGTTCGTGCCGGTAAAAATGGAGAGCCGGAATATGTAGACAGACCAGAGGGATTTCCTAAGACGGCAACCAACTGGCCGGTAACACCGGAATGTCTCTACTGGGGAGTCAGATTCCTCTATGAGAGATATCAGATGCCGATTTATATTACCGAAAACGGTATGGCTTGCCACGATCAGGTGTCAGCAGATGGCAGAGTGCATGATTCGAATCGAATTGATTTCTTGGATAAGTATCTTTCCTGCTTACAGCGTGCAGCGGATGAAGGAATTGGTATTGCGGGCTATTTCCTATGGACCTTTTTAGATAATTTCGAGTGGGATAAGGGTTATAATGAGCGTTTTGGACTTGTTTATGTGGACTATGCGACACAGAAACGTATTGTAAAGGACTCTGCTTTCTGGTATCAGAAGGTTATGGAGACAAATGGAAGGATTTTAAGTGTGAATCAGATGAAAAAAGAAATTTTACATATGACCCCTGTTTTTAAGCAGATGATCTGGGGCGGTGAGAAGCTTGGCAGTGAGTGGAATTATACGGTTCCGGGAGAAAAAACAGGAGAATGCTGGGGTGTGGCAGCACATCCAAATGGAGACTGTGTGATTCAGGGTGGAAGCTTTGGTGGAAAGACATTAAGTCAGATGTGGACAGAGCAGCCACAAATGTTTGGAAATGTGGATAGCAAGGTATTTCCATTATTAATCAAGATTATTGATGCAGAGCAGGATTTAAGTATTCAGGTACATCCAAATGATGCCTATGCAGAGGTAAATGAAAACGGTTCTCTTGGTAAGACAGAGTGCTGGTATATCTTAGATGCACCAGAAGGAGCTAGCTTAGTAATCGGTCACAATGCGCAGGATAAGGATGAGTTAGTAGCCATGGTTCGAGAAGGAAAGTGGTCTGAGTTTATCCGTGAAGTTCCTGTGAAGAAGGGCGATTTTATCCAGATTGATCCGGGAACGGTTCATGCAATCAAGGGTGGCTTGCAAATCTTAGAGACTCAGCAGAATTCCGATATTACCTATCGTGTATATGATTATGACAGACTCTCTGATGGTAAGCCAAGAGAGCTTCATATTGAGAAGAGTATCGATGTAATCACAGTTCCTGCAAAGTCTGCAGAGGATAGTGTAAAGCATGTAGGAGAAGTGGAGCCAAATAAGATGAATCTACTCATTTCCTGCGATTATTATCAGGTATGGAAGCTGGATGTAGCAGGTAAGGCAGAGATCAATCAGGATTATCCATTCCTGATTATGAGTGTCATCGAGGGTGATGGTATCATTGATGGACAGTTTATCAAGAAGGGCGACCATTTCATTATTCCAAATGGATATGGAAAGGTAGAGCTGCAGGGCAATATGCAGTTGATTTGTTCAACAGTTTCATAAGATAATTTGTTGTAGTGAATTATGTTTCAGTGAAATGTAATTCACTATAAGTGTTTATAGGATAAAAGGATTATGATATGGGAATAACGAAAAATAAGCAGACGAATGAAAAAATAATTGAAATGGCTAAAGCTGCGTTTTCAAACAAAGGAATACCTGAAATTCAAGAATTGACAGAAGGTATGTGTAATACGGCATATAAGTTGAGATATGAGGATGGATTTGAAACAGTTCTTAAAATTTCCGCTTCAACAAATGACGGTTTTATGACGAATGAGTCTAATCTTATGGAAGCAGAAGTTAGAGCAATGAAGCTGGTGAAGGATAGTACGTCTATAAAAGTGGCGGAGGTATATAGATATGATACATCCAGGCAATTATGTGACGGAGACTATTTTTTCATGGAAAGATTAGAGGGTGCAAGCTGGATATCTGTAATCGACAAGTTGGGAGAAGACGTTAATTCCAGACTTCGTATGGAAGTTGGAAACTTGCAGAAGCAGTTGTTGGAAATCAAAGGCAATAAGTTTGGACTATTAGGAGATGATGAGCATCAATTTGATAGTTTGTATGAGTTTATGCATTTTTTGATAAATAATGTTCTGGAAGATGCAGAAAAGAGAAATGTTGTAATAGGGGTTCCTAAAACGGAGATATTAGCGAAACTGAAGCATCATAAAGTCTTATTTGATAGTATTAAGATTCCTACATTGGTACATTGGGATATGTGGGAAGGAAATATCTTTGTTAAAGATGGTCAGATTTCAGGAGTCATTGACTGGGAAAGAGCTATGTGGGGAGAACCATTTATGGATGATAGATTTAGATATCACAATAGGCATGCGGATTTTCTTAGTGGCTTTGGAATAGATGAATTATCAGCCGAAGAATTGAGAAGAATTTATTGGTATGACATTTTGTTATATTTAACCATGATGACAGAAGTTACATATAGAGAGTATGACGATGATGGTCAGTATCAATGGGTTAAACCAATGTTTGATGAGGTGTGGAATCAGATTATTTTATAAATAAAAGTGGAGGAATTTAAAATGAAATACGAATTAAAAAATGAATTATTAACAGTAAGTGTGGATAGCTTTGGGGCAGAATTGACCTCGATTGTGGATAAGAATGGTACAGAATATCTCTGGTGTGGAGACAGTAAGTACTGGGGGAGACATTCTCCAGTTTTGTTCCCGGTAGTTGGTAAGCCAAGGGATAGCAAGTTCACCTATGAGGGTAAGGAATATGCCATGGGACAGCATGGATTTGCAAGAGATATGGAATTTACATGCACAAAGCAGGAGCAGGAAGAAATCTGGTTTGCACTGAATTCTACAGAAGAGACATTGGCAAAATATCCATTTGCATTTTGTTTAGAGATTGGTTACCGTCTGACGGAAAATACGGTTAAGGTAATGTGGAAGGTAACAAATCGTGAACAGGAAAAGGATATGCATTTCTCCATTGGTGCACATCCTGCGTTTATGTGCCCGTTAGATGAAAAAGAAGAAAAGACAGCTTACAGTATTCAGATGAATGCAAAGGATAAGGTGACATATTCCTTTTTAAATGCGGCAAATGGACTATTGGTAGACAAAGAATATGAGTTAAAGCTGGAAAATGGAGTTCATAAGATAACAGAAGACTTCTTTGACGAGAGCGCTTATGTTATTGAGAATAATCAGGTAAGTGAGGTTTCTTTAGTAAATCCTAAGGGAAAAGCCTACATTACAGTAAAGTTCGATGCACCGCTTGTAGGAATCTGGTCACCGGAGAAGAAGAATGCACCATTTGTCTGTATTGAGCCTTGGTATGGAAGATGCGATAAAGAGAACTTTGCAGGTACCTTAGAAGAGCGTGAATGGAGCAATCAGCTCGCAGTAGGTGGAGTATTTAAGGCTGCATATGATATTTGTATGGTTGATGTTCGAAGATTATAAGATGCTTGATTTCATGTATTCTTGCGAAAAGAGAATATTATTGATATAATAGTGAATCATATTACAGTGAAATACGATTCACTAAAAAGAGGTGCTATATGTTTATTGGGAGAGAATATGAATTACGGGAATTAAATACCCTTTATGAGAAAGATAGCTTTCAAATGCCGGTTATCTATGGTCGTAGACGTGTGGGTAAATCAACTTTGATTCGTGAGTTTGTAAAAGACAAAAAGTGTATCTTCTATACAGCTATTGAATCCTCTGCACAGAGAAATCTGGAATTATTCAGTCAGACAGTTTATAGGACATTGGATATGGAAATGGCTGGACTGCCTGGATTTGTAAGCTTTGATGCAGCATTTTCTTATATAGCAAAGAAGGCTGCGGAGGAAAGATTGATTCTTGTAATAGACGAATATCCTTATCTTGCATCTTCGGATAAGAGTATATCATCCTTATTACAGAAATACATTGATGAGACATTTTCGAGTGGTAAATTGTTTCTAATTCTATGTGGTTCCTCTATGAGTTTTATGGAGCATCAGGTACTTGGATATCAAAGTCCTCTATATGGAAGAAGAACAGCACAGTTTCTGATACGTCCATTCGATTATCAAACCTCAGGGGAATTTGTCAAAGAGTACAGCTGCGAAGATAAGGCTGTTGTCTATGGCATTACTGGTGGTATACCGAAATATTTAGAACTGTTTGATAGTAAGAAAAGTTTACGTGATAATATCATAGATTTATTTTTGAAGGAAAATGGTTACTTGTTTGAAGAACCTTCTAATCTTTTGAAACAAGAGTTAAGAGATTCATCACGATATAATTCTATTATTGAAGTGATTGCAAAGGGAGCAAATAAAGTATCGGAAATTGCCAGTAAGACACAGCTTGAAACGTCTACGGTTGTACATTGTCTGGACAGTCTTATGGAGCTTGGTATAGTCTCTCGTGAGAATGCAATGACAGAAGAAAATAATAAGAAAAAAACATTTTATCGTTTAGAGGATTCCATGTTTCGATTCTGGTATCGTTTTGTTCCTAGTGGTATGGATGCTATCTTAGGGCAGAACGGTGACTACTTGTATGATGAGTTCATTGAAAAGGAACTTCCGGATTATATGGGAAGAGTGTTTGAACATATGAGTAGTCAATATATCATGCTTAAAAATAAGCAGGGAGAGCTACCATTTAAGGTATTGAAAATAGGAAGATGGTGGGGAAATAATCCTGCGAAGAAACGAGAAGAAGAGATTGACCTAATTGGAATCAATATGATTACAAAACAGGCCATTTTTGGAGAGTGTAAATATAAAAATGCAGTGCAGGGAACGGAGATTCTGACATCATTGGTGGAAAAGGCAGAGCTGCTTCCTGCTTTTGAGCAGAGATATTATATTTTGTTCTCGAAAAGTGGATTTACACAAGGCTTAATAGAGCAATCAGAAAAAGATGCCATTTTAGTGACATTGGAGGATATGTATAGATGAAAAAGCTGAGGAACTGAATGTTGCTCAGGTCTTGGAGGAATTGAATGCAAATTAAAAAACAGATCTTCAACCCATATCTCTCCAGTTATGAATACATACCGGATGGAGAGTTTGTGTAAGGAGGACGCATTCATTCTACTTCTGCTGTAGGCATTAACGGACATATGGTAGAAAATCCGGTTTATCCGAATGGGAATACGCATGGAAGTATCGTTGAGTTAAATGGGAAATACTATATATTCGACCATAGACTCACGAATAATAGCTCTTATTGCAGACAGGGAGTTGCAGAGCAGATTTTCTTCGATGAAAATGGACATATTGCACAGGTCGGTGAGGATAGGGAATGCGAGCCCGGACAATATATACGGGGGATTCGTGATAACTGTCTGATGGGTTATAAGTATTTTGGTTTTGAAAACTGTAAGAGCGTAACCCTTACAGTATGTGGCAGGGCAGAAGGTTGAGATACCCCTTTTACTGGAGAGTAATAAGAGTGCTTTCTATCTTGCATGGCAGGGTGAAGGAGCATTTGATTTACCGAATTTTTCTTTTCATAAATTTAGAAAGAGAAGAGCAAATGAATAAAACGTTTGCTCTTTTTTGGGAATAGTTAAAAAAGAGTAAATAAAATAACTCAAAATTAATAAAAGTGTTGAGAAATTTTCTGAATATAAGTATAATAATTTTATATAATAAAATGTTACTCGATTCATAAAGGTTTTCCTCATCTTAGTATGAGCCGGCATTGTTTTAGGAAAACAAAAAGGGTACGATACCGGAGGTAGATGATGGACGTGAAAGAAATTTTCAAGAAAAAAGAAAAAAGCCCAAAGGAACCGAAAAAACCAGAGAAAAAGAAGAGAACTTTGGATTTGAAAAATGCGAAACTCCCTATTAAAATGGATAAGTTCAAAAATATTAAGATTCCGAAATTGCCAGATGACCTGTTTTCACAAGAGGAAAAGGTGAAATCAAAGTTCATGCTTTTTAGTATCCGGAATAAGATTGTTGTATGCTTCTTAGTACCTATTATTTTCATGATTATTATAGGTGTCGCAGCTTATCAGAAGGCCTCTGATGGTATGAAAGAGAAGTTTGAAGCATCCACGATGGAAACGGTAAAGATGGCAACACAGTATATTGATATGAGCTGCGATTTTATAAAAACAGAAGGAACCAAGTATGCTTTTACATCAGATTTAAGTAAATATTCACTTGGATTGCTGGAGTCAGACCCGGTGCAAAAATCAGTACTTATCAATAATCTTCAGAAGGAGCTTTTGAATTCGCAGGTGCTTAATCCGTTTATCAGTAATATTCATATTGTTACTTCGGATGGAGTGAGGTTGATTACAACAGATACCACTTCAAACAACAATGGTTGTTATGATGCGTATCGGGAAACGGTAGCAAAAGGGAAAAATTCAATTTTAAACTGGATTGACAGACATACGTATTTGGATGCGTATCTGGATGCCAGTTCAACAAAAGAAATAGATGTTGCGGCATATGAGAATGCAGATAACATGGAATATATCATGGCTTATCAGATAGCACTGCAATCCAATAAAGGATGTGTTATCATGGATATTAGCAAAGCTGCCATTCATGAATTTTTGATGGGATTGGATTTGGGAAAAGGAGGTATCATTGGCTTTGTTACTCCGAATGGAAGAGAGGTTGTTGTTGAGAACTTGGAAGAGGGACAGGAATCTGCTTTTGCAGAAGGAGAAAAGGTATTCTTTGATGAAGATTTTTATAGTGAACTTTTTGCAGTAGCAGATACAGAATCGGAACAAGCTGCGCTCTTTGGTAATAAGCAGGTTAAATTCCGAGGTGAGGAATATTTATTCTTCTATAGCATCAGTGAACTTCATGGTTCTACGATATGTGCGTTAGTACCGCTTGATATTGTCGTTGCACAGGCAGAGGATATTAAGAGTATTACTATGGTTTTGGTTGTTGTTGCATGTATTGCAGTTTTTGCGATTGGTATCGTGATTGCGGCTGGTATTCAGAAGAATATGGGACGTATTGCAAATAAGTTAGGAGTGGTTGCTCAGGGTGACCTTACCGTTGAGGTTGTAGTAAAGAGTAGAGATGAGTTTAATGATTTGGCAAAATCCGCAAACAACATGATTGGCAATACGAAGAAGCTGGTACAGAAGGTAACAGGTGCGACAGGTCAGTTAGAAGAATCTGCAAAGAACGTAGGAGAAGTATCTGGCGTTATCGATAATTATTCCAAGAATATTACGGATGCCATTGATGAGATTAATCAGGGTATGTCCATGCAGTCTGTTCATGCACAGGAATGTGTAACGAAGACAGATTTGTTATCCGAAGAGATGCAGGAAGTTACCCGAGTTGTTGAGCAGGTAGGAAAGCTTGTAAATGAGACAGAGACCATGATTCGTCAGGGAATTGAAATCGTACAGGTGCTTGGCGAAAGAGCGAAGGAAACTACGGATATTACGGAGCAGGTTGGAGAGAGCATTGAATCTCTTCGTAAGGAAACAGAGATTATTAATACTTTTGTTGAAACCATTACCGGTATTTCGAAGCAGACGAATCTGTTGTCATTGAATGCTTCTATTGAGGCAGCAAGAGCAGGTGAAGCAGGTAGAGGCTTTGCAGTTGTTGCTGGTGAGATTAACCGATTGGCAGCTGACTCTGCTAAGGCAGCAGGAGAAATCAGAAATAACGTTACTCATATTAATGCGCAGACTGTTAACAGTGTAGACAGTGCAAAACAGGCTCGCTCTATGGTTGAGCTCCAGTCAGAGGCTGTCGTAGAGGTAGTCGAAGTATTTAATGAAATGAATGAAAGAATGTATCAGCTTGTAAATGGTCTGGAAGAGATTACGACAAGCATTGGTCGTGCAGATGTGGAAAGAGGTCATACCGTAGAAGCGGTTAAGAATATTTCCAATATCATAGAAGAGACCGCAGGCAGTGCAGAAAAGGTAAATGAGGTTGCAGCGAAGCTGTTGCATAATGTAGAGAAGCTGAATCATACAGCAGATGTACTTGGCGAGAATATGGAAGGTCTGAAATCAGAGATTTCTGTATTTAAGATTTAAGGGATTTTAAGCACCCCACAAAAAAATCTTCATATACTGAATAAGTAAATGAAGAAATTTGTGGGGTGTTTTTATTTTTGCGTATCAATATTCCGTAATTGGTGGAGACAGGCGGCAGGAGTTGCTCCTGAATGAGCTTCGGAAAAAGGCTTCCTGTATACGTTTTGGAGTAGGAGCAGAGGGAGATAAGGCTGCATCCTTGGAATTGGCAGTATCCCTGGCAGAGAATCTGCTTCTTCCCATTCCCATGTGCAAAGGGAACAGGCTTAACATACAACAGCAGGAGATGGAGGCAACAAAGGAGGATATTTTAAAATATCTAAGGAAAGGACAGCGAATCTTTGCCGGCTGCATCGATAAGGCATGGGCACAAAAGGCAAGAGAAAAAGGGGCTGTGTGCTATGACTACATGGAAGAAAAGGCGATAGCAATCTATAATTCTATAGCAACAGCAGAAGGAACAATAGCTGAAATCCTTCAGACATATCCGCAGAATCTCCACGGTACAAAGACATTGGTACTTGGTTTTGGAACATGCGCAAAGACTCTGGCCGTAAAGCTTAGAGCATTGTCGGCGGAGGTTTGTATCGCAGCAAGGTCAGAAAATGCCCTGATGGAAGCTTATGCAAATGGATATCGTATGATAAAGCTGGAAAAGGTATCAGAAGTGATAAAGGATTATCCTCTTATCATCAATACCATACCGGCAAGGGTGATAGATCAAAAAGAACTGGCGTATGTAGATAAGGAAGCAAGGGTTTATGAAATCGCATCTTTTCCTTATGGAGTAGATGTGAATGAGGCAGAAAAGCTCGGCATAACCGTCAGAATATGCCCGGCGCTTCCAGCAAAATATGCACCGGTTTCGTCGGCTGAGATACTAAAGCAGTATATTTTGGAAAAATCAGGAGGTAGCGCATGAAGCTTGCAGGATTAAAGGTAGGAGTTGCATTCACAGGTTCCTTTTGTACCTTTTCAGAAGCGATAAAGGCATTGGAAACACTAAAAGAAGAAGGGGCAGAGCTGTACCCGATTCTTTCCTTTCAGACACAGAATATAGATAGTAGATTTGGGACGGCAGAAAGCTTTCGAAAAAGCATAGAAGAAGTGTGTGGAAGGAAGGCAATGGATTCCATTGAAACGGCAGAGCCTATCGGTCCGAAAGGATTTCTGGACCTATTGATTATTATGCCATGTACAGGTAATACCATTGCCAAGCTTGCATGTGCCATTACTGACAGTCCAGTCTTGATGGCGGCAAAGGCACATCTTCGAAATGAAAAACCGCTTCTGTTATCGATTTCAACAAATGATGCTTTAAGCATGAATTTTAAGAATATTGGTCTTTTAATGAATGTGAAACATATTTATTTTGTGCCTTTTGGGCAGGATGCGCCTGAGAAGAAGCATAATTCTATGATTGCGCATTTGGATAGACTGATTCCGGCAGCAGAGGCAGCTTTGGATGGAAGACAGCTTCAGCCTGTAATCTGTGGATAGAATCCACAGATTGAGGGCATCATGAGAGAAGCAGGAAGGAGTGAGGGCTGTATGTGTGGAATCAGCGGTATTTATCGACGTGTAGGGGGAATGAAACAGGAAGGTGAGCGCTATAGGAATGTGCTTATGGCAATGAACAAGGCACAGAAGCATAGAGGTCCTGATGAAGGAGGAATCTATCTGGCAGATTCCTGTGGTCTGGCACATGTAAGACTCTCGATTCTGGACTTAAAAATGGGTACACAGCCTATGTATTACCATACGGGCGTGGAAAAATATGCCATTGTGTATAATGGAGAAATCTATAATATGCACGAGATTCGTAAAGAATTGATGAGTCAGGGAATAAGCTTTGATACGACCTGTGATACAGAGGTTATTTTGAAGGGGTATGTGGTATGGGGAACAGATATTGCCAAACATCTCAATGGCATCTTTGCCTTTGCTATCTGGGAGGAAGGTGCAAAAAGGTTGACGCTGTGCAGGGATAGACTGGGTGTAAAGCCATTATTTTATAAGATACATGGAGAAGAGGTACTCTTTGCTTCGGAAATCAAGGCAATGCTGGCATATGATAAGGGGATTGCGAAGGTAGATAAGCAAGGCTTGTGTGAATTGTTGGCGCTTGGTCCTGCACACACCAGTGGAAAGACTGTGTATCAGGGAGTGACCGAAGTACAGCCGGGATATTTTTTCCAGATAGATGAACATGGAATGAGAGAGGAGAGCTATTGGCGGCTCGAAGGACACGAACATGAGGATAATGAGGAGAAGACGATAGAAAAGACAGCCTTTTTGATTCGGGATGCGATTAGAAAGCAGCTGTTATCGGATATTCCTGTCTGTACCTTTTTATCCGGTGGGCTTGACAGCAGTATTGTGACATCGGTGGCAAGTGAGTGTATGAGGGAAAAGGGAATGACGTTATCTACGTATTCCTTTGACTTTGAGGGAAATGAGGAATACTTTGCGGCGAATAGCTTTCAGCCGTCGCAGGATGCGCCTTTTGCAAGAGAAATGTCAGAGTATCTTGGTACAGACCATACGATATTGACCTGTAGTAATGAAAATCTGTTTCTGCATTTGTATGATGCCATGAAGGCGAGAGATTATCCATGTATGGCAGATGTGGAGTCCTCACTAATCTATTTTTGTGGTGAAGTAAGTAAGCGTTTCAAGGTAACGCTTACCGGAGAGTGTGCGGATGAGATTTTTGGTGGCTATCCTTGGTTTTATCGTAAGGATATGTTTGAACGGCATGCATTTCCGTGGAGCTATGATATGGATGCAAGAACCGCATTGCTGAAACAAGAGCTTGTAGATGAACTAAAGCTAGAAGAATATTCGATAAAAGCCTATGAGAATACCATTGCCGAAACACCTCGCTTAGCTGGTGAGATGGGCGAAGAGGCAAGGCGCAGAGAATTATCCTATCTGAATCTGCGGTGGTTTATGGCAACCCTTTTGGAACGTATGGATAGAACCAGTATGTATCATGGGCTGGAGGCGAGAGTACCTTTTGCAGATCATAGAATTGTAGAGTATCTGTATAATGTTCCGTGGCATATGAAGTTCATGGGGGGGATGGAAAAAGGTTTATTACGCCATGCGGCAAAGGGCTTGTTGCCAGATAGTGTGCTGTTTCGTAAGAAAAGTCCATATCCAAAGACATATCATCCCAATTATGAGAGATTACTTAAGGATGCCTTTGCGGAAATACTTGAGCATGAGGATGAACCAGTAAGGCAGTTGTTGGATGTAGATAAGGCTCGTAGATTTTTGGAAAAACCAATGTCCTATGCAAAGCCGTGGTATGGTCAGCTGATGGCAGGGCCGCAGATGCTGGCGTATTATTTACAGATTAATATGTGGATGAAGGAATATCAGGTTAAGGTAGAAGTGTAGCATAGGCTGCGCTTTTCCTTTATGCTAAAAATAAAGCAGGACTCATTTAGGCTCTTGCGAGCTAAAAAACGTTAATTTCACTTAATACTAAAATAAACATTGATTAGGCAGAAGAAATAATATAAAATATGTCTATAAACAGAAAATATATTACAACAGGGAGAAAAAGTCACACAAAAATATGCAAGGAGGTATGATATGAAAAAACTCCCAAAACTGCCTAAGAGTACAAAGTTGATGCCTGATGTGAAGCAAAAGCTGTTGTGTATTTCAAAGCTTTCAAAAGGGCATAAGACTCAAAAGATTAAAAATGTTTTAATTGGTGCCTTTATGGTTCCGGTTTTTTTCATTGTGATTCTGGGTGTTGTTTCTTATCAAAGGGCATCGGAAACCATAGTAGAAAAGTATAAGGAATCATCAATGAGCGCTATTTCGGCGGAAAGTCTATATTTTGATTTATTATGTGAGACTGTAGAAAATAAGGCAAATGAGATTATTATTGATGATAATACATCGGGATACTATGAGAAATATTATAGATCAAAAAAAGCAAATGATTCTTTTCGTGAGCTAAGACAGAATCTTATTTATACTGTTGGTAGTATGAATTATATTCAATTCTATGACATTATATCAGCGAATGGAAATCAATTTACATCTAGATCAGGAAATCTTCCTGAAGATGCCTATGAAGTGTTTATAGGTTCTCCAGAGGCAGCGTACCTAGAGGGTAGAAAAGCATGGATTGGCCATAATACGTATTACGACCAGGTATTTGAGCAGAGTGATGCAGAGAGTGGAATTGTTTTCTATCAGAAGTTCCTAGTGGCTAAAACGGTTGTTTCTTTAGAAATAAAGCGTAAAGCGATTCTGGAAGCACTTGCAGAGATGGATTTCGGAGAGGGAAGTTACAAGGCAATTGTAACACAGGATGGAAGAGAAATTGGTGTGCAGGATGTGCTGGGTGAGGATGGCATTTCTATTGTACAACAGAATATGGAAGATGTTCTTTTTGTGGGAAGTAGTTTCTATGAAGAATGTCTTGGAAGCGAACAGGCTGGAAGCATGGAGGTTACTTATCAAGGAGAAAGTTATCTTTATGTGTATGCTCCGGTTGGAACAACTGGAATTACCATTTGTGGTCTGATTCCATATTCTACCATTATGGAAGATGCTAAGGCGATTCGTAATATCACGGTTCTGCTCGTAATACTTGCTGCAGCAGTAGCGTTGATTGTAGGAAACAGAATCGCAAGAAATATTAGTAAAACACTTCAGGACATGGTTACTTCTCTGGAAAAGGTTGCAGAGGGAGATCTTACCACGGACTTCGTGACAAAGAGAAAGGATGAGTTCCTACGGCTGAATGGCGGACTGAATCATATGCTGACAGGTGTCAGGGATATTATGTCGGATGTACAGGGCTTTGGTAAAGAGGTAAAGGATCTGTCAGGAACGGTTGCTCAGACAGCAGATTCTATTCATGTTTCTATGATGGGGATCTCAGATTCTGTGGATGAAGTGGCAAGAGGCGTGGTATCCCAGTCTGAGGACGCAGAAAACTGTAATGTAAGGATGACAGAATTCTCCAATCAGATTATTGCTGTTTGTAATCAGGCAGAAGATATGGGCAGTATGACAGATAAGGCAATGGATGCGGTACAGCACGGAAGAGTGATTATTGAGAATCTCAATCAGCAATCAGAAACGATTGTGAAGCTGGCAAATGAGCTGGGACAGGATATTGAGAATGTGAAAAAGCGTTCCGACGATATTGAGAATATTATTGATACCATTAACGAGATAGCATCACAGACCAATCTGCTTTCACTCAATGCTTCGATTGAAGCGGCTAGAGCAGGCGAAAACGGAAGAGGATTCTCTGTTGTGGCAGATGAGATTAGAAAGCTTGCAAGTCAATCGATGGAGGCAGCAGACCAAATTAAGGATATTGTTGAAAATATTCGTAAGACGACACAGCAGACAACGGATTCTGCGAGAAAAACAGAGGAATATATTTTTAAACAGGCGGATTCTTTGGAAGAAACCATTACTATTTTTGGCTCTATTAACAGTTGTGTTGATGAGTTAGTAAGTGGATTAAACCAGATGCTTGCAGATATGCGTGGAATTAGTGCTGAGAGGAATCAGGTAGAGGATTCTATTCGCAGTATTTCTGCTGTTTCTCAGGAGGTTGCGGCATCAACAGGTGGCGTAGCGGATACCTTGGGTGAACAGGTGCAGCTGCTGTCAAAGCTTACCGAGAAGGCTGAGAAGCTGGCAAGACGAGTGGCTTCGTTAGAGCAGGCGATGGCAAAGTTTAAGCTGAATGTAGAAGAATAAGAGTAAAACCTGAATGTCTGGAGATAGGACATTCAGGTTTTTTAGTTGATTAGGAATATCAGAAAAGCAAGCAATACTTGACGAATACGGGAAAATAGAGTAACGTAAACGAGTAACATAAATATAGAAGAGAGAGGGTTAATTTTATGGTATCTCAAGATTATAAGTCTATGTTAAATGGAAAATCTGTAATTCGTGAAATGTCAGCTTGGGCAACCAAGAGAGGTGCAGAGATTGGATATGAGAATGTATTTGATTACAGTCTCGGTAATCCGTCTGTAGCTGTGCCGCAGGAATTCACGGATAAGATGATAGAATTATTACAGACGAAGAGTCCAATGGAGCTTCACGGTTACAGCCAGTCACAGGGTATTCCTGCTGTGCGTGCGAAGCTTGCAGAATATTTGAATAAAACATATGGTATGAATTACACGGCAGAGCATATATTTATGACAACAGGTGCAGCAGGTGCAGTTGCTCATGCCACAAGAGCAGTAACGAAGCCTGGTGATGAGGTAATTACCTTTGCACCATATTTCCCGGAATATCAGCAGTACATAAATAGAACAGGTGCTGTATTAAAGGTAGTTGCAGCAGATACAGAGAGGTTCCAGATTAATTTCGAGGAGCTGGAAAAGACGATAAATGAAAAGACAGCTGCCATCTTAATCAACACACCAAACAATCCATCCGGTATTGTGTATTCTACAGAAACCTTAGAAAAGCTTGCAGCATTACTCCATGCAAAGCAGGAGGAATATGGTCATGTTATTTTCATTATTTCAGATGAACCATATCGTGAGATTGTATTTGATGGTGTGGATGCTCCATATGTATCAAAGCTTTATGACAATACCTTATCCTGCTATTCTTATTCTAAGTCTCTGTCGTTACCGGGAGAGCGTATCGGATATGTGGCAGCCAATCCAAAATGTACAGATGCAGAGTTGATTTCCGTGATTTGCAGCCAGATTTCAAGAGGAATTGGACATAACTGTCCTCCTTCTATTATTCAGATTGCAGTAGCAGAGGTACTTGGATTAACAGCAGACCTTGGCGTATATGAGACCAATATGAAGTTAATCTATGATGAGCTTGTGAAGCTTGGTTTCACTTGTGTAAAGCCGGGTGGAACCTTCTATATCTTCCCAAAGGCATTAGAGGAGGATTCCGTTGCCTTTTGTCAGAAGGCATTGAAGTATGACCTTGTTTTAGTACCGGGTGATTCCTTTGGATGTCCGGGCTTCTTCCGTATGGCATACTGTATCGAGACAGAAAAGGTAGAGCGTTCTCTTGCGGCACTGCGTAAATTTGTAGAAGCAGAGTATAAAGCGTAAAATCCATAAATGGGAGGCGAAAAAGTGATTCAGGCTGGTCTTGTGTTAGAGGGCGGTGGTATGAAGGGTGTTTATACTGCTGGTGTATTAGATTTTTTTATGGAGAGAGGACTGTATTTTGCCAATTGCTACGGTGTGTCTGCCGGAGCCATTCATTTATGCAGTTACATCTCCAAACAACATAAGCGTGCTTACAGAGCTTCTATGAATTATCTGGATGATAAGAATTACTGTGGTGTAGGGAGTCTGATTAAGACAGGTGACTTTTTCAATGTGAAGATGTGTTATGATGATATTCCAAATAAACTGGATCTATATGATTATAAGACAGCGGCAAAGTACGAAGGAAATGCGTATGCCGTAGTGACTAATATCAGAACCGGTGAGGCAGAATATATGCCTATGCGCGAGATGCATAGGGATATTCTTGCAGTAAGAGCCTCTGCTTCCCTTCCATTACTTTCAAGGAATGTGAAGATTGGTGATGAATATTATCTGGATGGTGCTATGGCTGATTCGATTCCGATTCGTCGATCCATCGCTGATGGGAATCAGAAGAATGTGGTGATCCTGACAAAAGAGATAGGCTTCGTACGTAAGCCTTCTTCGCATATAGGTCTGATGAAGCTAAGATATAAGAAGTACCCAAAGGTATATGAGCTTATGGCGAATCGTCACAATATGTATAACGATACGCTTGCCTTTATCGAGGAAGAGGAAAAGGCGGGAAGAGCCTTTGTGATTCGTCCTCAGGTTGCCGGAAATGTAGGCAGAATTGAGAAGGATAGAGCAAAGCTTGAAGCGTTATATCAAACAGGGTATGAGGATGCAAAGAATTGCTATGAGAGCCTTTTAGTGTTTTTGCAAAATAAAAGAAGTATATAAGGTGAAAAGATGTTAGAGATTTTAAAAGCAATATTATTTGGTGTTGTGGAGGGAATCACAGAGTGGCTTCCTGTCAGCAGTACCGGTCACATGATTATTTTAGATGAGTTTATTAAGCTTGATTGTACACCAGAATTTTTAGAGATGTTTTTGGTAGTCATTCAGCTTGGAGCGATATTAGCGGTTATTATTTTATTCTGGAACAAGATATTTCCATTCCAGTTCAAGGATAAGAAGAAGCCGGTCATAGAAATGGATAAAATCTGGCTGTGGCTTAAGATTGTCGTTGCCTGTATTCCGGCAGGAATGGTAGTTGTACTTGGACTTGATGAGGTCTGTGAAGAGAAGTTCTATCATGCAGTTCCGGTAGCCATTGCATTAATCGTATTTGGTATCGCATTTATTATTATCGAGAGAAGAAATAAGGGTAAGGAAGCACAGGTGAATTCCTTAGAGGACATTACCTTTAAGACAGCATTTATCATTGGTATGTTCCAGTTAATCGCTGCATTGTTTCCAGGAACCTCTCGTTCGGGAGCGACCATTGTAGGTGCTTTGTTAATCGGTGTATCCAGAACCGTTTCCTCTGAGTTTACCTTTTTCCTTGCGATTCCGGTTATGCTCGGAGCAAGCTTGCTCAAGATGTTAAAGTTTGGCTTTGCCTTCACTGGAATGGAGCTTGCGATTTTAGGTGTAGGTACTGTAGTGGCATTCGTAGTATCGATTGTAGTCATTAAGTTCCTGATGGATTATATTAAGAAACATGATTTTCAGGTGTTTGGCTGGTATCGAATCGTACTTGGGGCAATTGTTATATTGCTTGGAGTTTCCGGTGTGATTTCGGTATAATAGTGAATAGAACTGTATTTATAAGCGAATTAGTATATACTAATTCGCTTTTTACATTTTTGATTGAGCATATATAACTATTGACAACTTCTCATTTGAATAGTATGTTTTAATCAATAATGAAATATTTTAGTATTTTTTAGAACATGGCATATTCTTGAAAGAAAGGTTAGGCAAAAACATGAAAAAGAGAAGGATTTCAGTGTTATTAACAACGTGCCTGCTTGCCGGGCTTTGTGGTTGCGGACAGGCACAGGAGACTTCACAGACAAGTGAAGCTTCGCAGCCTGTAACAGAGGTGGCTGAAGAAGCGCAGACCACGGTAGAGGCACAAGAGAAAAAAGCGGAGGAAGCCGCGGTGTTGGAAGTGAACTATGATGGAATCGCAACGGGAAAAATAAATGCGGGGGTATCGGTTCATGATCCGTCGATTATTAAGGCAGACGGACAGTATTACATTTATGGTTCTCATATGTCAGGGGCGGTAAGTAGTGATTTGCGTACATGGAAGGATATTGCAAACGGTTATACGCAGAACAATCCGGTTTATGGTAATCTGTTCACAGAGGGACTTGGTGTATTTGATTATACCGGTAGTAAGGACAGTCTGATTCCGACGGATGATGGTACATCACATGTGTGGGCTCCGGATATTATTTATAATGAAGCACAGGGGCTTTATTATCTCTATTATTGTACAACCTCTACATGGAATGCTTCCAATTTGTGCTATGGTGTTTCAGAGAATGTAGATGGACCGTTTGAATGGAAGGGAGCTTTGATTTATTCCGGCTTTACGAAGGATACCATAGAAGCAACGGATGTATATGATTATGTTTCTGAAGAATATGCCGCAGAAAATTATATGAAGATGGATGGCAGTTATAACTTTAATGAATATCCAAATGCGATTGACCCGTCTGTGTTTTATGATGAGGATGGCAGAATGTGGATGGTATATGGCTCGTGGTCAGGCGGAATCTTTTTAATTGAGATTGATGAAGCTACAGGAGAGGTGATTCATCCGGAGGCAGATGAGGAAAACAGAGTAGACCCATACTATGGAAAACGTTTGCTTGGTGGCAACCATAAGTCAATCGAAGGTCCATACATTTTATATGATGCAGAAAGCGGATATTATTATCTGTTCCTTTCCTATGGTTCGCTGGTACGTGAAGGTGGTTATCAGATTCGAGTATTCCGTTCGGAGACTGTGGATGGTGATTATGTAGATATGAATGGTAAGTATCCACTTGCATTTGATAATCATCCATTATTCGGATTAAAGCTATCCGGCAATTACTTCCTGCCTAGTTTGAAATGCGCTTATATGGCAACAGGACATAACTCAGCCTTTATTGACGAAGATGGTAAGAAATATATCTGTCACCATACCAGATTCGACCAGGGCTCTGAATATCATGAGCCACGAGTAAAGCAGTTCCTTGTAAATGAAGAGGGCTGGCCTTGTATGCTTCCATATGCAACAGATGGTGAAACGGTATCTGAAACAGGATATGGTAAGGAGCAGGTGCTTGGTGAATATTATCTAGTAAATCAGGGATTATCTGTGGATGCCAGAATCGCAGAGCCGATTAAGGTAATCTTACAGGAGGATGGAACGGTAACTGGTAATAAGCTTCAGGGAACATGGGAAATGACAGAGGGTACTTACTATATGCGCTTTACCTATAATGACAAAGAGTATAGTGGTGTATTCTGTGAGATGAATGATGAGGCTGGAACAAAGGTTATGACATTCTCTGCTGTTGGTGATAACCAGAGCATCTGGGGAGTGAAGTATTAAGTAAAAGTGTTATATTATTGAGTATAATAGTATGCGTATTCAATGATTTGACAGAAATTGCTAAAAATTTTAGTGCTTTTTAAAACACTTATTTTGATATTGTACATATTGCACAAAATCAGGAGTTGTAATTCGTGTAATATTATCAAAGTTACGACAAACCGCCTATTTGGGCGGTTTTTTTGTATAAAACATCACGAATAAGGTTTAATCATGGCTTGACTTTTTCACTAATATAGCGTAAGTTTAATGATATAGAAAATACTATAATAATTAACTCAAAAATAAAACGAAATCAAAACTGCTCAAAACTCGTTCATTTTTGACATAAATAAAAAAGATTCGTTGAAGAAAAGAGTAAATGTTATATGTTGTAATAAAAATTAAGTAATATTGTGGTAACTGTTTGGTAGGAATACGCATTTACTGCGGATTCCGTAAGAAAATGTAGTATGATTAAGCAAAAATCCAATTGCACGGCAATACAGCCGCAGCAAATTTAAGATGGATTTTTGCACATAACTATGAAGGTACTGAATAGTTAGAAAGGTCAGGTATCAGTGTCATGAGAAAGCAAAAGTTCCAAGCGATTGCATGGGGATTGATTATGAGCATGGTGGTATCCGTAGCAGCTCCTGCACAGCAGGTATCCGCAGAGGGTGAGCAGGCAGCAGTTGCAAACACTGGTGACAGCTATGCCAGCGAGCGTATGGAAAGGGGATATACAAAGGTAAGTGCCGGATATACATTACCGGAATATACCGGAGAGAAGCTTCTTTATAAAATGCGAAACGTATGCACAACGGAGGATGCTGAGTTTACCACCGATTATGGATATGTAGGAAACAGCGATGATGACGGAGCAGTTGTAATCGGAGAACGAGGAAGCGTAGAGCTGGAAATCGAAGTTCCTGAGTCAGCAGTATATTATATGAACTTTGATTATCTGGCAGACAGCGATTCTATCTTACCCGTTGAGGCAGGAATCATGGTAAATGGCGAATATCCATTTTATGAGATGCGTCAGCAGGTATTGGAAAGCCTCTGGGTTTCTGATGGAAATAAGAAGTATGACAGCTATGGAAATGAAGTAGTTGGTATTCCGGATAAGGTATATGACTGGCAGAACAAATATGTGATGGATTCAACCTATCGTTATAGTGAACCACTTGGTATCGAGCTTCAGAAGGGTAAAAATACTATAACCATTACCTTAGGAGAAGGAACTCTTTTGTTAGGTAATCTGTGGCTTACCGGTAAGGAAACAGTAGCAGAGTATACTGGTAGTGAAAAGGCAACAGGTGATAGCTTTATCGAGATTCAGGCTGAGGACTTTACGTATCGTAATGCTTCATCCATTCATGCAACCTGTGAGTATGACCCCGACCTATATCCATATCAGGCTGGCGACAGAGTGATGAATACGGTTGATGCAGCTTCCTTCTCAGAGGGTGGTAATGAAATCGCTTATGAATTTAATGTAGAGAAGGCTGGTAATTATTATCTGGCATTCCATTATAGTCAGAGTGGTAAGTCAGATTTCCCTGTTTTCATGAATGTGAAAATTGATGGTAAGTTACCGAATACGGCATTTGAGAATCATGCCTTTGCTTATGAGAAGAATTATGAGATGTATTCTTTAACAGATGCAGATGGCAATAAGATAAGTGTTCCATTAGAGGCTGGTAAACATACGATATCCATGCAGATTAGTATGGAGCCGTTAAGAGAAGCATTAGAGACCATCGAAAATATCATGGGTAAGGTAAACGACCTGTCGCTTGAAGTAACTAAGGTAGCAGGTACGAATAAGGATAAGTATAGAGATTTCTCTTTAGAGAGTTATATTCCGGGAATTGGCGATACCATGACAGGCTGGGCGGATGAGCTTGCAGCGGTGATGGAAAAGGCAAAAGTTTATAATCCGAATAAAAAAAAGATTGCAGCTTTTTCTTCTATAACTATTGCAGAGAATCAGTTGAGAAGCTTAGCTAAGGAACCGGATGAATTAATTTATCGAATTGACGAGCTTGCAACAAGTACTTCATCCGTAAACCAGCATTTAGCGAATTTGATTGACAGTTTAAACGGTAATGCGGTTGCTTTAGATAGTATTTATCTGTATCAGGAGGATTCGGCAGATCAGCTTCCTGAGCATAAGAACTTCTTTGTTAAGATTTGGCTTGGCATTGTAAGATTCTTTACCTCCTTTGGAGAGCAGGCATATTCAGCATCCAATACGAATCCGGAGCATTTACAGGTATCTGTAAACCGTTCCAGACAGCACCTTGAAATTATGCAGCAGATGATTACTGAGCAGTTTACACCACAGACTGGAATTGAGGTTGATTTATCCCTTATGCCGGATCAGACTAAGCTAGTACTTGCTAATGCTTCCGGAGATTCACCGGATGTTGCAACAGGTGTTAACTATTCGATTCCTTTCGAGCTTGGTATTCGAGGTGCATTAAAGGACTTAACAGAGTTTGATGATTTTGCAGAAGTAGCAGAGCGTTATACAGCCGGACTTTTGATGCCATATGTCATCGGTGACAGCATTTATGCAATTCCTGAGACGATGAACTTCCAGGTAATGTTCTATCGTAAGGATGTTTTAGATAAGCTGGGATTAGAGGTTCCGACGACTTTGGAAGAGGTTCAGGGTATGTTACCTGATTTACAGATGAGAGGATTGAACTTCTACTATCCTACAGCGAGAACAGTTGGTATGAAGACCTTCCTTGATACGACACCGATTATTTTCCAATCGGGTGGAAGATTGTATGGCAAGAATGTAGAGGAACCGATTTTAACGAGTGAAAGCGTAGTAGAGGGCTTCACGACATTAACGGATTTATTTACGATTTATAACTTACCAAAGGATGTACCGAACTTCTATCAGCACTTTAGAAATGGTGATTATCCAATTGGTATTTCAGATTTTGGTACATATAACCTGATTTCCAATGCAGCACCTGAAATTGATGGTTCATGGGGCGTAGCGCTGATTCCGGGTGTAAAAAATGAAGATGGCGAGATTATGCGTTATTCTTCAGCAGGTGCAGAGGGAACCTTCCTCTTTGAGTCAACACCGGAGAGAGAGCAGCAGGCATGGGAATTTGTAAAATGGTGGTCAAGTGCAGAGGTACAGGCTGAGTTTGGTCAGAGATTACAGATAACCTATGGTGATGAGTATTACTGGAACACAGCAAACTACGAAGCATTCTCAGAGCTTCCATGGGATAGCGATGATAAGGAAGTAATCCTAGAGCAGCTTACATGGACAATGGAAGCACCACGAGCACTTGCAAGCTACATGATGGAGCGAGAGTTATCCGATGCTTATAATCTTGTGGTACTTGGAACCAACAGTGGAAATGTACGAGAAGCGCTTGATGAAGCACAGAAGAATATAAAGCGAGAGACTCTGAGAAAGCTGGAAGAGTTTGGTTATATTGAAAATGGCGTAACAGTCAAGCAATACGAAGTTCCTACGATTGAAAAAGTGGAGCAGATTATTGAAGATTCTAAGAATAAGACATCAGCAAAAAATGAAATGGAAGGAGGCAGATAGTCATGACACAGCCAAAGAGAAAAAAGACGAAAGCGGCAAGAAGAGAACATTCTAATAAGGCAGCATATGGCTTTCTTGCTCCTTATATCCTCTTGTTTACAACCTTTATTATTATTCCGATGGTTGTAGCAATCGGATTATCCTTTACAAGCTATGATACCATTCAGATGCCTACCTTTAAGGGCATTCTGAATTACATAAACCTGTTAACAGCCGATGATATCTTCATGCAGAAGGTATTGCCGAATACCATTGTTTATGCGGTTATTGTAGGACCGGGCGGATATATCCTCTCCTTCCTTGTTGCATGGGCATTGGCACAGCTAAGCTCTGTACCAAGAACGATATTAACGGTTATCTTCTATTCACCGAGTATGACAGGTGCAACTTCTATGACGGTATTATGGAAGATTATCTTTTCCGGTGATCAGATGGGGTACTTAAACAGCTGGCTGATGAAGCTGGGGGTTATTGATGCTCCGATTATCTGGCTGGTAGATTCCAGATACTTGCTTCCAATTATTATTATCGTTGCATTATGGTCTAGTATGGGTGTTGGCTTTCTTGCCATGCTTGCAGGTATTTTAAATGCAGATGAAGAGATTTATGAAGCAGCAGCGATTGACGGTGTAAAGAACCGTTTTCAGGAAATGATTTACATTACCATTCCAACCATGAAGCCACAGATGCTCTTTGGTGCGGTTATGGCAATCGTAGGTGCATTTCAGAATGGTGCGATTGGTGTACAGCTTTCAGGAACCAATCCAACTCCGGGATATGCGGGTCAGTTGATTGTAAACCATATCGAAGACTACGGTTTCTTGCGATATGAGATGGGGTACGCAGCTGCCGTTTCCGTAGTATTATTGTTAATGGTATTTGCATTTTCCAAGTTCTTTGGAAAGATGTTCAAGGAAGATTAGGAGGTGGCAGAGAATGGCCGGTTATAAGGGCAGTAATATTAACCCTAAGAAATTTGAAGTCGGACAGATTAAGATTTTATTAATCCTTTTGCCACTTGCGGTTTTTATGGGAATACCGATTGTATTTATTGTATGTCACGCATTTAAGCCAATGGATGAGCTGTTTGCTTTTCCACCACAGATTTTGGTACATAAGCCGACACTGGATAATTTTTCCAAGCTGTTAAAGGCTTCTGCAAACAGTAATATTCCGATGAGCCGTTATGTTTTTAACAGTATTGTAGTAACAGGTTCGGTTGTATTATTATCCATTATCTTTTCTACTATGGCAGGCTTTGCATTATCCAAGCTTCGCTTTAAGGGAAAATATGCACTGTTGGAAATTAATAATACAGCGTTAATGTTTGTTTCTGTAGCAGTTATGATTCCGAGATACTTAGTAATTGATATTCTTGGAATTAAGGATACATATCTGGCACATATCCTGCCGCTTCTTGCAATGCCGGTTGGTCTGTTCTTGGTAAAGCAGTTTATCGACCAGATACCGGATGCGCTTTTGGATGCAGCATACATGGATGGTGCTTCGGATTTTAAGATTTATCGTTCCATTATCCTGCCACTGGTTAAGCCGGCAGTCGCAACAACAGCGATTCTTGCTTTTCAGGCAGCATGGACGAATGTAGAGAGCTCCAATCTCTATATCAATGACGAGAGTATGAAGACGTTAGCATTTTATCTGAATACACTCGCAAATACCAATAATAATGTAGCAGGTCAGGGTATTCTGGCGGCAGGCTTGCTGATTCAGTTCATACCAAACCTCGCAATCTTCTTAATCTTAAGAAAGAGCTTTATGAATACGATGGCTCATTCCGGTATCAAATAAAAGAAGGAGTTAGTAGATCATTATGAAAAAGAAAATAAAAAACATTCTGCTGCGCTCCTGTGCTTTGCTTTTATGCTTTATGATGATGGCAGGAATGACAGCATCAGCAGACACACCATATAAGACCTATACTGTAGATGGTTACGGTTATGTATTGGAAACACAGTCTGCATACAATCCTCTTGCAGCGATTACCAAGGTTGGAGAGACATCCTTTGTCACTCCGGTCGATATGGCAATCAGCAAGGAAGGTAATCTCTATATTGCAGATGCCGGTGCTCATGTGATACTGGTAAGCAATCTAGAGGGTGAGCAGGTAGGAATCATCGGTGAAGGTATCTTACAGACACCAACAGGTGTATATGTTGCCGAGGATGGTACTGTGTATGTAGCAGACAAGGATGCTAAGAAGGTATTCGTTTTTGATAAGGCTGGTAACTTAACAGCTGAATATGGCAAGCCAAACTCACCAATTTATGGTAATGAGATGGATTTTAAGCCAACCAAGGTAGTAGCAAATAAAACAGGTACGATGTATGTAATCTGTGAAGGTAATATGAATGGTATCGTTCAGTTAAGTCCGGTTGAGGGTGGTTCTTTCCTTGGATATTTCGGAACGAACTACACTTCATTAAGTCCATTCCAAATGTTACAAAGAATTATTCTGACAGATGCGCAGAGAGCACAGATGTTAAGTAATATTCCGTCAACACCGACTAATTTACATATTGATGAGACAGGACTGATCTATACCGTTACTCAGGGTGATCAGGACATGAGCTTGAAGAAGCTTAACATCGCAGGACGTAACTTATTAGATTCTGATCCATACTGGGCAGACCTTCCGGCTGCTGTTACAACAGGTAATTATAAGAATATTTTAGTAGCAGATTCTGATGGATATATTTATGAATATAACGAAGAAGGCGAGTTACTCTTCATGTTCGGTGGACGTGATGATGGTCGTCAGAGAATCGGTCTTTGTAATAAGGTAGAAGCAATTGCGGTTGATGATGCGGATAGAATCTACTTGCTTGACTCTGATAAGAAGCAGATTCATGTGTTTGAGCCAACAGAGTTCACAAATCTTTTACATGAGTCCTTATATTTGTTCTCAAAGGGACAGTATACGGCAAGTAAAGAGCCATTAAGCAAGGTATTGCAGATGAACAGTATGTTTGACTATGCAAACCAGGCAATGGGGCATGCATACTTGCAGGAAGAGAATTACGAAGAAGCACTTAGATATTTTAGACTTGCCAAATCCTTTGATGGCTATTCCGATGCCTTCTGGGAGGTTAGAAATATCTGGATTCGAAGCTATATGGGTTATGCGATATTAGGTATTATTCTGCTGGTTCTTGCATGGAAGGGTGCAAAATACTTATGGGTGAAGAAGTATGGTGAGACAGAGAAGGTTGACTTAGTACATAGAACAGACCTTGCGGCTCAGCTTCGTTACAGCCTTTACTTTATGAGACATCCAATGGATGGCTGTTATGGAGTAAAGAGAGAAGGAAAGGCATCCTGGGCTTGTGCAAATATCTTACTGACTGCATTTATCCTGATTTCGATTATTGAGAAGTATTTTAGCGGCTTCCTTGTAAAGAATGTAAGAGAAGGTCGTTATGATATCCTTACGGATATTGGTTCGGTACTGATTGTATTTATCGGTCTGACCTTATGTAATTATCTGGTTGTTACGATTAATGAAGGTGAGGGCTTTTTAAAGGAGCTGTACTGTGCATATGCATACTGTCTGACACCATTTATCGTAATCAAGCCATTTGTAGTAATCATTAGTAATGTATTAACCTTTAATGAGGTATTCCTCATTACCTTTGCAAACATCATTGTGTGGGTATGGGTGTTAATTCTTCTGCTTTTGGCATTAAAGGAGATTAACAACTTTAATGTAAAGGAAACAGCAAAGGCATTAGGTATTACGGCATTTACCGTATTAATTTTGTCCTTACTTGTATGTGTAATCTATGTATTATTCTCACAGGTAATCGACTTCGTAGTAACAGTAGTACGAGAGGTGGTGTATCGAATTGGAAACTAAGAAAAAAGCTGTAAAAAAGAAAATTATTACCGTTGTTGTTATTCTGGTACTCATTCTTGCAGCGGCTTTGTGTTATTATCTGGTTACCAATTCCGGTAAAAAAGACAGTCTGGAATTCAGTCAGATTCAGCAGACTGTAACAGAACCGTCAGCTGCCTTAAGTGAGGCAAAGGTAGACAATTCTAAAACCTTAAATGGTCATACTCTGGTTGCAGAGAATGATTTATATGAATTATATCTGTATGAGCCGGCTCTTTCTATTATTGTTCGTAATAAGAATACAGGAGCAATGATGGAGTCCACTGTACGTGACGAAGAAAAGCTGATAAATGTAAATGATACATGGAAGGGCTTTTTGCAGTCAGGTATCGTGGTAGAGCTTCAGGAAGAAACTAATACCATGCAGAAGAAAATCGGTATTGAAACAAGTGGAGCAGCGGTTGCTGTTGAGTTGATTCCGGGCGGTTTCCATGCAAAGGTTGATTATACTGCTCAGGAATTCGGTTTTGAGGTAGAAGTAAAGCTCTATGATGATGGAAGTATTACAGCATATATTCCTGAAAGCTCTATTTATGAGAATGCAGAGAATAAGAAAATCGGTAATATTTATCTCTTCCCTCTTCTTGGTAATACCAGACTTGGTGAAGTAGATGGTTATATGTTTGTACCGGATGGAAATGGAGCATTGATTTATCTGGATGATAAGGAAGGACGTTTTGATTCCGGTTATGTACAGAAGGTATACAGTAGTGATGTTGGTGTAGGTGAGTCTTATGTATTATCCTTATTATGGGAGCAATATGAGACACATAATGAGGCAGAAAGAGTTCTTGCACCGGTGTTTGGTATGGTACATACACAGAATAACTTAGGTTATCTTGCTGTTATTGAAAGTGGTGAAGAAGAGGCATCTATTTACGCAACACCAAACGGAGCTTATTCTGAATATAACTGGGTAACAGCATCCTTTAGAAAGTGCGCAACCTATATCCAGCCGACATCGAATTCTGGTGGTTCTGTTACAAAGGTAACGGATAGAATCGGATATGATATCAAGATTCGCTATCTCTTTGTAGAAGGTGAAGAGGCAGATTATGCAGGACTTGCTAAAAGATACCGTGAGTATTTAATGGAAAAGGGCGAACTGACACAGAAAGAGGATGAGTTCCAGGTAAGACTTGATTTCTTAGGAATGGACGTAGAGAATTGGATGATGTGGAAAAAGGCAGTGCCTGTAACGACCGTTGAAAATATCCGTGAAATCTATGCAGACCTGAAAACAGAAGGTGTGACAGATATCTTAAGTCAGTATAAGGGCTGGCAGGATGGCGGTGTACAGAGCCTTCCAGTGTTATCTCTTGATGTAGACAGTAGCATTGGCGGTAAGAAGGAATTATTAAAGTTAATGGATGAGAGTAAGGAGCAGGGTATTGATTTTTATCTTTATACCGATGCGGTTCGTGCTAATCCGGAAACAGGAAATACGACATTTGATACCGTGAAAAAGATGGATAAGCGTCTTTATGAGGAAGAAAATTACAAGGCAGTGTATAATACCTTCGTATATTGGACTCCGACAAAGAGCTATGAGAATCTGTTAAAGCTGGAAAAGAGCTTACAGAAGAATGATGTGAATAATCTGGCATTGTCTAATATCGGTAATACGTTATTTACCTATACGTTAGGCGATAACATGCAGACTAGATCGGTTTCCAAATATCTGTATGAGCAGACGTTAAATGAACTGTCAACGGATATGAATCTCTTGCTAGAGGCTCCGGCAGCATGCTATTGGCGTTATTCCAAGGCTCTAACAGATATGCCGGTTGATGATTCTGATTATATCTATACAGACCAGAGTGTACCATTCCTTTCCATTGCATTAAAGGGTATGATGCCAATGTACGGTGACTATGTGAACTTTGAGGCAAATGAAAGAGAATATTTCTTAAAGCTGGTAGAGACAGGTATTTATCCTTCCTTCTATCTGACTTATGAGAATCCATCGGAATTGATTTATACGAATTCCAGTGATGTGTATTCTTCTGAATATACGGTTTATAAAGAACAGATTATCAGCTATTATAATGAGCTGAAAACAGTAAACGAAGCAATTAATGGAAGCTTTATTACTGCACATGATATAATGGAAAATGGCTTAACCGTCGTAACTTATGACAATGGTATTACCATTTATATCAATTACAGCGAGTCAGACATAACAGCAGACGGTGTAACCGTTCCTGCACTGGGATATCAGATTGTGGCAGGAGGTGTACAATGAAAAAGAATAGAGTAGTAAAGCCCGGACAGTTGGAACGCCGGGAAAACAGAGTCGGATATCTTTTCGTTCTGCCATGGCTGATAGGATTTGTAGCTTTGGTTGCATGGCCTATGGTTCAGTCCTTCCAGTTCTCGCTGAATAAGATTAAGCTCTTGCCACAGGGTATGGCAAAGCTCTATGTCGGATTTGAGAATTATAGTCAGATATTCTTAACAGACCCTGACTTTATCTTGGGACTGGAAACTTATCTGATGGAAACCTTGATTGCCGTACCGGTAATCGTAGCATTTGCATTAATTATTTCGATGCTTTTGAATCAGAAAATCGTATGCAGAGGATTTTTCCGTATGATTTTCTTCCTGCCGATTATTATCGCAAGTGGTCCTGTTATGCAGCAGCTTGCCGATCAGGAGGCAGCCAGCATTCCGATGATGAATGTAACCATGATTCAGCAGTTGTTAGACGAGTATCTGCCACAGGTGCTGGCAATGAGTATCACAAGTGTATTCAATAACATGATTACATTACTGTGGTATTCCGGTGTACAGATTTTAATCTTTCTTGCAGCTTTGCAGAAGATTGATACTTCACTTTATGAGGCAGCCAAGATGGACGGTGGTTCTGCGTGGGAGTGCTTCTGGAAGATTACACTTCCTACGATCAAGCCAATGATTCTGTTGAATGTAATCTATACGATTATTACCATGTCAAACAATGAGCAGAATGAGTTAATCGTTTTAATCTATGATACGATGCTATCTGCGACAGGTGGTTATGGATATGCTTCCGCAATGGCATGGTTGTATTCGATTATTGAAGCAGCCATTGTAATCTTCTTTGCGGTATTGATTGCAGGCCGTAAGGATGTATATGAGCGAAGGGCAAAGAAGTACAGACGTGAATTAAAGAAAGAGAAGCGTCTGGAAAAGAAGATTAGAAAGAGAGGTGAACGCCATGAACGACGCTATGCACGCTACAAGCAAAAGCAAAGCAAAAAGGGAACAACTAAAATATAAGTTTAAGAAGTTCATTTTTGGTTCTAAGGACACAGAGGGTGCAGGTAAGCTTGCGTTAGTATATTTGTTGTTAATAAGTATTGGCTTCATCTACCTTTATCCTGTATTATATATGGTAAGTAAGAGCTTCATGAATCTGAATGATTTACTGGATACTTCCATTAACTGGATTCCGAGTCAGCTTTATATGGAGAACTATAAGCAGGCATTTAAGTCTATGGACTTTTGGAAGACCTTTAAGGATTCGATTTTAATAGCAGGAATTCCGACTTTAATTAATGTAGTGATATGCTCTATTGTAGGCTATGGCTTTGCAAGATATGAGTTTAAGGGTAAGAAGCTTATGCTTGGATTGTTAATCTTTTCCTTTATCTTACCACCACAGGCAACGATGATGCCGACCTATGTATTTTATACGGATATCGGACTTATTAATTCCTTAAAAGCATTTGTGGTTCCGGCATTATTTGGACAGGGATTAAAGGCACAGATTTTTATCCTGATCTTCTATAACTTCTTCCGTCAGGTGCCAAAGGTACTGATTGAAGCGGCTAAGATTGATGGAGCAGGACACTTTAAAGCATTTATGAGAATTGCACTGCCGTCGGCAGCACCTGCGATTTTGGTAGTATTCTTATTCTCTATTGTATGGTACTGGAATGAAGCATATTTGACACAGCTTTATGTTGTTGGTGCATTTGCAAGTAAGACAGATACCTATCATTGGAGCTCGTTGATTGTATCGCTGAAGAACTTTGAGAACAGCTACAATACAGCAAGAAGTGTTCCGGGAAGTGGTATGGTAGATATTAATGAATCTATTAAAATGGCTGGTACAATGCTTAGTATTCTTCCACTTTTGATTATGTATCTGGTATTGCAGAAGCAGTTCGTTGAAAGTGTTGATAGAACAGGTATTACAGGGGAATAGAACATATCAGCAGAAAAACAAGCGACTCCGAAGGAGGCATTTGTTTTTAACTGATATGTTCACGAGAAAATTAATAGCACGAAGTGCGGATTTTGCGAAGCAAAATAATTTTCGAGTATAGTTAATAAAAATTATATTATATATCCAAGGAGGAAACAAAACATGAAAAAGAAAATGGTAAGTATGGTGTTAACAGCTTCCATGGTTGCTGGAGTGCTAGCAGGATGTGGCGGCGCAGCAACAACAGACAACAGCGCAGCATCAGCTGACACAAGCGCAAAGACAGAGGCTTCTGCAACAGGAGATGCAGCTGCTTCTACAGATGCAACAGCAGAGTCAGCAGGACTTCCTGCCATGACAACAGATGAGATTACTTTAACTTACATGCATTTCGATAACGAACAGCTCGTAAATGCAGTAGCAGATGCTTTCATGGCTAAGTATCCTAACATCACAGTAGAAGCTCAGGCATTCTCTACCGATGGATACAATGATACATTACTGAACTTAGTTCAGTCTGGTCAGACTCCTGACTGTATGATGATTCTTGGTAACTGTGATTTCGCATTATCAAACGCTTTATTAGGCGATATGACACCATACTGGGAAGCAGATCCTGAGAACCAGAATATCCTTCCTTCTATCAACAATGCAAAGTTAGGATATTACGGAACAGACAAGAAGCTTGCAACTCCAATCAAGTTCTTCCCGGATGCTATTTATTGTGATTTGAACGTATTCGAGACATTAAATATCGAAGCTCCATCACCAAACTGGACATGGGATGAGATGATTGATTCCTTCAAGGCTGCTACAAATACAGATGCAGGTACATACGGCTTCAACCAGTTCCATTCCTTAGTAACCTACTATCCGGTAGCTCATGGCTCAGGATGTATCGGTGAGTTTGGATGGAATGGCGAAGGCTATAACATGGAACAGTGGGCTGCTGGTGTAAATCAGTGGGCTGAGCTTGTAAACGGTAATTATCATGCACCATACGGAGATACCGATGCGATGGAAGCATGGACAGGCGACAGATTAATGTGGGCTGCTTATACAGGAAAGCTTGGATTCCAGCTGGATGCATGGTGGACATATTTGAACCTTTTTGATACACCAGACTACAGAAACCGTGGTATGGAATGGGTACCTTATACAACACCTGTAAGTGAAGAAGGCTATGTATTCGGTGTACTTGACTTCGGTGGAATCTCTTCTGCTACACAGTATCCTAGAGAAGCTTACGAGCTCTTAAAGTGGATGGGTTGGGGTGTAGAAGGCTGGCAGGCAAAGCTTGACGCTTATCAGGACGTTGAGACATATGCAGACCTTCCACTTTACAGACAGGCTATGCCATGTCCTATCACTATGGATGAAGAAATCTGGAAAGAGTTCCAGGAATCCTTCTATCCAACAGCTAACACAAGAACTTACCAGTCTGTAAATGACCCTGTAAATGGAGAAGCTCTTGTAACAGCAGATGAAGATACTAAGTATGGTAAGTATTTCGATGCATTCTTTACAAACTGTAAGAATCCGGTTCCATTCGGTGATTGCCAGATTCCAGGATTCTCAAGCTTCTTAAGCACTTCTTACTTCGCAGTAGGCGATACATTAGGTGTTGAGGATCAGGTTCGTTTAGAAGGTAAGAACGCAAATGACTTCGTAGCTGAGCTTGTACAGAAGGGTAATGAAGCAAACCAGGCTGCACTTGCTGCTGCTAAGGAAGCATATGCAATGATTGGTGTTGAATTAAACTACTAATTTCATATTCATATAATAACACGAAAGGGGCGCTAGTAATAACGCTCCTTTCTATTTGAACAATAAGAAAAGAGGAAGGACAATAACTTGTTACTGGAGCGAATGAACAGTGATAAAAGGCATGATGAGAGAATGAAAAGAAAAAAACAGACAGGAATGTTAACTGCTGCACTGGTAGGTATCATATTATTAAGTGGTTGTGGGAATACAATAGCACAAAATGAAGAAGAGAGCGTGTCGCAGGAAATCGCAATACAGACGGTAGAAGAGACGCAGAATATAGAAACTGATACAGGAGAAAATGCATCCGTTCAGGAAGAAGAAAAGAAAGAAATGGAAAAAGAAGTGAAGAAAGAAACAACAGAAGTTCCTGTGAGCCGAGTAACGGTACATGACCCTTCGGTTGTATATGATAATGGTACATACTATGTATTTGGTTCCCATATGGCGTGGGCAAAGACGACCGATTTGATGAATTGGGAAAGCTTTACCATGAATATTAATTCGGAATATCCGGAGCTGTTTGGCAAGGAATGGGAGAGCTATTGTAAGACAGCAACCAATCCAAACCTAAATGGTAATCTGTGGGCACCGGATGTAATTTATAACGAAGCCATGCAGAAATATTGCATGTATATGAGCGTAAATGGAGATGATTGGAATTCTGTTATTGTTATGCTGACAGCAGATTCGATAGAAGGTCCATATTCCTATGCAGGATCTATTGTTTATTCCGGCTTTGATGATAAAGGAAAGCATCCGGTAGAGTTGACGGATGTCTATCAGGTACTTGGTGAGGGAGCAGACCTTACCAGATATCAGAATATTAAGAATACCAAGATTAATGCGATTGACCCGTGTGTACTCTATGATAAGGATGGAAGTCTTTGGATGACTTATGGTTCGTGGTTTGGTGGTATCTATATGTTGAAGCTGGATGCAAACACTGGACTTAGAGATTATACAACCACTTATGAAACCGTTCCAAATCAGTCAGATGCTTATTATGGCTATAAGCTTGCAGGTGGATTTAGTGTGTCTGGTGAAGGACCATATATTATTGAGAAAGATGGCTATTATTATCTATTCTTGTCTTATGGTGGACTGACCGCAGAGGGCGGCTATCAGATGCGTGTGTTCCGTTCAGAGAACATGAATGGACCATATGTGGACGAGGCTGGTAATTCCGCAGTATATCAGAAGGAAGAGAATAACCTTTTTAGTAAGATAGGTGTTAGAATTATGGGTTCCTATGACTGGACAGGCAATCGTGAGACTAGAGTTGCTCAAGGACATAATTCTGCCTATGTCACAGAGGATGGACAGATATTCCTTGTATATCACAGCCGTTTTGCAGAAGGGAAAAATGGCATTTCGGAAGCTCATGAGGTCAGAGTACAGCAGATGTTCGTCAATGAAGACGGCTGGCTCGTGGCAGCACCATATGAATATGCAGGAGAGAAAATCTCAGAAACAGGCTACAGTATGGAAGAAATGGCAGGTGACTATGAATTTATTCTTCATACACCAAATACATTTTATCAGAAGGCTGGTAAAGCTACCGTAGGAATTATGCAGGCTTCTAAGATTACGTTATCGGAAGATGGTTCTGTATCTGGTGACTTAACAGGAAGCTGGACTTATGAAGAGGGAACACCAAATATGACAATCACGGTAGATAATGTTACCTATAAGGGAGTCTTTGTAAAAATGCCAAGCGAGAAGCTGTATTTTAACCCGGACGAAAGAGAGATTACCATGACCTTTACGGTATTAGGAAATAACGTAACGGCTTGGGGAAGTCAATAGAGCCTTGTTATTTATGCAGGAAAAAGAGTATAATAAGTAACATATATTCTATGTGTAAGAGAAGGGAAGACCAGAACCATGCCAAATACAACGAAAATAGCTTTGGAAGCATCCTTAAAAAAGCTTTTGCTGCAAAAACCAATTGATAAGATAACAATAAATGATTTAGCAGCGGATTGTGGAATTAGTCGAATGGCTTTTTATTATCATTTTAAAGATATTTATGATTTGGTGGAATGGGTATGTGTAGAAGATGGGAAAAGAGTTTTGCAGGATAAGAAGACATATGATACATGGCAGGAAGGGCTTGAACAGGTCTTTGAGGCAGTTCTTGCGAATAAGCCATTTATTCAGAATGTGTATCGGTGTATCAGTAGGGAGAAGATAGAAAGCTATCTTTATAAGCTTACCTATAATCTGATTGCGGATGTTGTGAACGAGAAATGTGCAGGTGCGAAGCTTTCAGAAGAAAACAAAGCGTTTATTGCTGGTTTTTATAAATATGGATTTGTAGGGATTATGTTAGAATGGATTGACCATGGAATGAAGGAAGATTATCGAGAGATTGTCAGAAAAATAAGTATAACCCTCCATGGAAACATTACAAATTCCATTCATAATTTTGAAGAGGAAAAGAAAAAATAGTTTTTATCAAAACAGGCGAGATGATAAGTTTTTTATCATTTCGCCTGTTTTGTAAATAGGAAAACAAATAGAGAAAGGATATGATGAATACATAACAGATAAAAAGTGAAAAAGAAAGGTGGTACATTCGTATGGGAAAGAAAACAAAGATTGGGTTTGGTATGGCGGCTCTTGCTGCCAGTGCCGGTGTAGCTGCGGTTGCTGCAAAGAATTACAAAAAAGCAGAGAAAAAGCCAGCAGTGGAACTGGCAAAGGAAGAGTATCGTAATACGGAACGAGGAAAAAATCAGAAGAACAGCAAAGGGATTTATTATTCCAATGGAAATTACGAAGCCTTTGCAAGACCGAGAAAACCGGAAGGTGTAGAGGAAAAACAGGCATATATTGTAGGCAGTGGTCTTGCTTCCTTGGCAGCAGCTTGCTTCCTGGTGCGAGATGGTCAGATGCCGGGTTCTCATATCCATATTTTAGAGGCAATGGATATTGCAGGAGGTGCATGTGATGGCATTTTTGATCCTGCAAGAGGCTATGTAATGCGCGGCGGTCGTGAGATGGAGAATCATTTTGAGTGTTTGTGGGATTTGTTCCATAGCATTCCTTCTATTGAGACACCAGGGGTATCGGTATTAGATGAGTACTACTGGCTGAATAAGGAAGATCCTAATTATTCATTATGCAGAGCAACGATAAATCGTGGTGAGGATGCGCATACCGATGGAAAATTTAATCTGAGTCAGAAGGGTTGCATGGAGATTATGAAGCTGTTTATGACGAAGGATGAAGATTTATATGACAAGACCATAGAAGACGTATTTGATGAGGAAGTCTTCGATTCCACATTTTGGCTCTATTGGAGAACCATGTTTGCGTTTGAAAACTGGCACAGTGCATTAGAAATGAAGTTATATTTTCAGAGATTTATTCATCATATTGCAGGACTGCCTGATTTCAGTGCATTGAAATTTACCAAATACAATCAGTATGAATCGTTAATTCTTCCGATGCAAAAATATCTGGAAGATGCAGGAGTTGATTTCCAGTTTGGTACGGAAGTAACCAATGTAATATTTGAGTTTAAGGGTAACAGGAAGATTGCAAAAGCAATAGAATGCAAGGTGAAAGGTGTAGAAAAAGGAATTACGCTCACGGAAAATGACCTTGTGTTTGTGACAAACGGAAGCTGTACAGAAGGGACTGTCTATGGTGATCAGAACCATGCACCAAATGGAGATGCAGAGGTAAGAACAAGCGGTTGCTGGAGCTTGTGGAAAAACATTGCCAAGCAGGATGCTTCCTTCGGACGCCCGGAGAAGTTCTGTTCGGATGTGACAAAGACGAATTGGGAATCTGCAACGATAACAACCTTGGACGATAAGATAATTCCTTATATTACGAATATCTGTAAAAGAGATCCAAAGAGCGGAAAAGTAGTAACGGGAGGTATTGTAAGCTGTCGTGATTCCAGCTGGTTATTAAGCTGGACAATTAACAGACAGGGACAGTTCAAGACACAGGATAAGGACAAAGTATGTGTCTGGGTATATGGATTGTTTACTGATGTGCCAGGTGACTTTGTGAAAAAGCCTATGAAAGAATGTACAGGTAAGGAAATTACACAGGAATGGCTGTATCATATAGGTGTACCGGTAGAACAGATTGAAGAATTAGCAGAGAATAGCGCAGTTTGTGTGCCAACTATGATGCCATATATTACTGCATTTTTCATGCCTAGAACAAAAGGTGACCGTCCTGATGTTATTCCGGATGGCTGTGTGAATTTTGCCTTTTTAGGACAGTTTGCAGAGACACCAAGAGATACTGTATTTACCACGGAATATTCTGTAAGAACTGCGATGGAAGCTGTATATGGTCTGCTGGGGGTAGATCGAGGTGTGCCAGAGGTATGGGGCAGTGTCTATGATATTCGAGAGCTGTTAGACAGTACCGTGAAATTGATGGATGGAAAATCACCATTAGAGATTACTTTGCCGGGGCCATTAAATGCATTGAAAAAGCCGGTGCTTGGATTGATAAAAGGAACGGTGATAGAAAAAGTGTTACGAGATCATGAAGTATTAAAAGATGGTATGATATAAGACAATGGATGCCGGGATAGATGATTCTCGGCATCTTTTCTATTGCAACGAAATGTAAATTATGTTAATATGAGCGCTGAGTGGTATTCGATAGAAACTGCATCAGTGTCAAGTGTTGTCACTTACGTTTAGGAGGTGATGGCATGAAAATAGGAATAATCGGTGCCGGAAAGGTAGGCTTTACCTTAGGGAAGTACCTAAGTATCAATGATGTTCACGTTACTGGCTATTATAGTCGGAATGGAGAGCATGCATTAGAAGCAGCCCAATTTACCGGTACAACATATTTTGAAAGCATGAGAGAATTGGTAGACGCAAGCGATACCCTTTTTATTACCACGTCGGATGCGGCGATTGGTGAGGTATGGGATTGTATTGCAAAGTATCCATTAGAGAACAAGACGATTTGTCATTTTAGTGGCTCACTGTCATGTGATGTATTTTCTGATTATGAACAGAAGGACGTTCAAGTCTGTTCCGTTCATCCATTTTTTGCGTTCAGCAACAAATATTCCACTTATGAACAATTTTATAAGGCAGCTTTAACCATCGAGGGAACACCGTTAGCGGTAGATGCTCTTGGGGCTCTTTTTGTGAGTCTTGGGCATTCAGTAGAGGTGATTCAAAGAGAAGATAAGGCAAAATATCATGCAGCAGCCTGCTTAGCCAGCAATGCGATGCTAGGTGTGCTTTACGAGGCAGTAGAGCTATTAGGAGAATGTGGCTTTTCCAGAGAGTCAGCCTATCGCTTGATTACTCCGTTAGTCCGTGAGAATGTGAACAATGGATTGGAAAACGGAGCGGTGGATGCGTTGACGGGACCTGTGGAGCGCGGTGACTGTGAGACCGTACAGAAGCACTTAGAGGTACTAAGAGAGGAAGAAAAGGCACTCTACACCAGTATATCGGAATGTCTTTTACAGATGGCAAAGATAAAGAATCCTGACCGGGATTATGAGAGTATGGCAAGACTGTTAGCAGAGAGGAGTGCAGGGATTGAAGAAAACAGTTAATACATTTAAACAGGCAAAGGAAAAGGGCGATAAGCTTACTATGCTTACCGCATATGATTATTCAACGGCAAAGTTAATCGATGAGGCAGGAATTGATGCCATTTTGGTAGGGGATTCCTTAGGAATGGTATGTCTGGGATATCCGGATACCTTATCCGTTACCATGGAGGACATGATTCATCATACCAAGGCGGTAACAAGAGGTGCAAAAGAAGCATTTGTCGTTGCCGATATGCCTTTTATGTCTTATCAGACTTCTGTATATGATGCAGTAGTAAATGCAGGAAGACTGATTAAGGAAGGGCATGCTCATGCAGTGAAGTTAGAGGGCGGTATGGAAGTTTGTGAACAGATTCGTGCCATTGTCAGAGCTTCGATTCCGGTTTGTGCGCACATCGGACTGACACCACAGTCCATCAATGCTTTTGGTGGTTTTTCCGTACAGGGAAAGGGAGAAGAAGCGGCAAAGCGTCTGATAGAAGAGGCAAAGGCGGTGGAAGAGGCTGGTGCTTTTGCAGTGGTATTAGAGTGTGTACCGGAGGCATTGGCAACCTTGATTACACAGCAGATACATATCCCTACCATTGGTATTGGAGCAGGTGCAGGCTGCGACGGACAGGTATTGGTATATCAGGATATGTTAGGCTTGTATTCCGACTTTGTGCCGAAGTTTGTAAAGCAGTTCAAGAAGCTTGATTCGGAGATGAAGGAGGGCTTCCGTACATACCGTGAGGAAGTTAGAGCAGGACTGTTCCCGGCAAAGGAGCATACCTTTAAAATTGATGAGACAGTATTGAGTAAACTTTATTAATCATAAAAATGAGGAGCATGAAAAATGAGAGTCGTAAAAACAATAGAGGAAGTCAGAGAACAGGTAAAGGCGTGGAAAAGAGAAGGCTTGCGTGTAGGTTTGGTACCGACTATGGGCTTTTTGCATGAAGGACACAAGAGTCTCATTGTGAAAGCGGTAGAAGAAAATGATAGAGTTGTCGTCAGTGATTTCGTAAATCCTACACAGTTTGGACCAAAGGAAGACCTGGCAAGCTATCCAAGAGACATCGAACGTGATGCAAAGCTGTGTGAAGAGGCAGGAGCGGATTTGATTTTCCATCCGGAACCAGAGGAAATGTATGCACCGGATTATTGCTCTTTTGTGGATATGGACGGACTTACGAAGGGACTTTGTGGAAAAACAAGACCGACACATTTTCGTGGTGTATGTTCTGTGGTTGCGAAGCTTTTTAACATTGTAGCGCCGGATAATGCTTATTTTGGTCAGAAGGATGCACAGCAGCTTGCGGTAATTCGCAGAATGGTAAGGGATTTGAACTTTGACATTCGTATCGTGGCATGTCCGATTATTCGTGAAGAGGATGGCTTGGCAAAGAGCTCACGCAATACGTATCTGAATGCAGAGGAGCGTGTAGC
>JAFSGY010000103.1 GCA_017440575.1 Lachnospiraceae bacterium
ATAGTGCAGTCCAAACCAAAAAACAAAAAACTTCATAAACAACGTCATGGCGAAGCCCCCTTCGCTCTTTTGTCATGTCATTTTTCATTTCCTGCTTATTATACATCATATCTGACTTTTTGAGAACTTTCCTATAAAGTAAAAAAGGAGTTAAAAATGAAAAAACATTTTTAACTCCTTTTAAGCTTTCGAAGGGACTCGAACCCTCGACCTACTGATTACGAATCAGTTGCGCTACCAACTGCGCCACGAAAGCATTACGTCGGCATAGCATTATGTATACCGACTTAATTATTATAACTAGTATTATCCTATTTGGCAAGAACTTTTTGTATAATTAATTATATCTTTATTCCAAAATCCTTCTTGTCCTTTATTCATTGTCATCCTTCAAAACATGTACATCAAGCTTCTGATATGGAATTTCAATATTTTCCTTATCAAAGGTAAGCTTAATAGTTTCCAATAATCTCCACTTTAATTCCCAATACTTCGCATTTTCACAATATACACGCAATCCCAGAACCACTTCACTTGCTCCCAAAGAATCCACAAAGACTTTCTTTGTATCATCCTGCTTTACATCGGCATCCTCATTAATGATTCTCCACAGAATGTCCTTTGCCTTTTGAATATCCGCATCATAAGATATGCCGACCGTAATGTCTACTCTACGTAAATGAGCCTCTGAAAAATTCGTCATGGAATTATTTGCAAGTGTTCCATTTGGAAGAATAACTATTTTATTATCGCCTGTCTGAAGCTTAGTAAAAAAAATTCCTATCTCTTTTACAGTACCTTCATTACCATTCGAGTCTTCAATAATATAATCACCTACACGGAATGGTTTCAAAAGCAAAATAAGAATACCGCCTGCGATATTGCTTAAGCTGCCCTGTAAGGCAAGACCGACAGCTACTCCGGCACTTCCCATTAATGCAACAACGCTGGTTGCATCAAAACCAAAATTACTAGCAACTATCAATATCAAAATAATATTTAACGCGATTTTCAATAAGCTATCCAGAAACTGAATTACTCCTAGCTCTACACTTGCTTTTGTTAACGACTTTTTCAGTATTTTTCTTATTAGCTTTATCAATCGAAAACCTATAAAGAAAATCAATGCCGCAAAAAGGACTCTTACGCCGAGACTTAATGCCTTTTCTGGCAATTCAGCAATAAACCTTTCTAAAGCATTCATGCTCTCATTTAATTCCCTTAATTCTTCCTGTGTCATAATCTGCTCCCTAACTATTCAGTACCTTCATAGTTACATGTCAAAATCCATCTAAAATTGCTTCGCAATAGGATTTTGACTTACTAAATTTACATTTTCTTACGGCATACGCAGTAAATGCGCATGTCTGCCAAACAATTACCATGTATTTCACATACAGAATAATTATGATAATGCATGAATAAATAAACCACTTCTAAGCTTTGGTTCGAACCATGTAGACTTTGGAGGCATCAAGCGATTGGCATCCGCTACACCAAACAATTCATGAATAGATGTCGGATACATAGCAAATGCAACCTTGCAATCAGACTGAACTCTTCGTTCAAGTTCTTCAATACCACGAATCCCACCGATAAAGTCAATTCTCTTATCTGTCTTAGGATCTTCAATGCCAAGAACAGGAGCCAGGCAGTGATTCTGTAAAATGGCAACATCCAATCCATCTACAGGATCGTTATTCTGAAACTCTTCCTTTACATCTAGCAAATACCATGTATTATTTAACAACATAGAAATCTGTCCTTTTTTCTCTGGCTTATGACATGAACTACCCTGTTCAGCAATCCGAAATACCTCCTGCACCTTCTGCAAGAATTCTTCTTCGTTTAATCCATTTAAATCTTTCACAACACGATTATAATCCATAATCATCAGTTCTTCATCAGCAAACAGAACTGACAAGAAATAATTAAACTCTTCTTCTCCCGTATATGCCGGATTCTCTTCTCTCTTCTTAAGTCCAACCTTTACTGCTGAAGCACAACGGTGATGTCCATCTGCAATGTAAATCTGCTCAATTCCTGCAAAGGTATTCTGAATAGTCACAACATCTGTTTCCACATCAATGCACCATACACGATGTGTAATTCCATCCTCAGAAGTAAAATCATAAAGCGCAGGATTCTGTTTAGTTCTAGTAAGAATCTCTCTCAATACATCATTTGCACGATATGCAAGAAATATAGGTCCTGTCTGCGCATTACATGCATCAACGTGACGGATACGGTCAAGTTCCTTGTCTGCTCTGGTATTTTCATGCTTTTTAATAATCTGATTTTGATAATCATCTACACTTGCACATGCCACAATACCTGTCTGTACTCTACTATTCATAGTCAGTTCATAAATATAATAAACCGGCTTCTCCTCCTGAACAAACTGACCCTTTTCTATCATTTCCCATAGCAAATCATGCGCCTTCTGGTAAACTCTATCATCATAAGTATCTACTGTTGCATCAAACTGTGTCTCCGCTCTGTCAATGTTCAAAAAAGAAAGAGACTTTCCCTGAACCACGGTAGTTGCTTCTTCTCTGTTATAAACATCATACGGCAATGCTGCTATTTCTGCCTCTAATCCCTTCTTTGGTCTATATGCTCTAAAAGGTCTTATTACTGCCATTTTTAATTCCTCCATTTATACTAATGTTTTTATGTAACCCTGTATTTTTCATTGTATCAAAAGAATTACTTAAAATGAAGTCATTTATCATAATTTTATGAATAAAAATGTCGTTTTAACTACATACAATGACTACTGAGATGTATTTTGACAAGTATTCCTTATAGTGTTAGAATAAGTAGAACTATTTTGTAATCATGAAGATTGCAAACTCTTATAAAATACTTAATAACATAATGAGTTAGAAAGGATGACGTTACTATGACACCAGAAGATAGAGTATTTCTTGAACGAATCAATGCATATGCTGACAATGTCCTACACGACATTGATCCACAGAAGACAAAAATTTCTTACCAACTTGAAAAACTCAAGCCTATTATGGAAGAAATTGCTGCTGAAACAAGTTCATCCGTAACAGATGTCTTTATTAAATACATGGATCTCGCAAGCGAAGCAACTGTTGCTACTCAGAGAAAATTCCAAAGCACTGTAGGTAATATGACTAAATATGGTGATGTTCATGACACATTTTCCATTAATTAAAAGGATAGAAAAAGGATGCTCCCCCAAGCATCCTTTTTCTATCCTTTTACACTGTTCGTAAGAATTTCCTTTTACATATTCCCTTTACACTTTTTTCAAGAATTTCCTTTTACACATTCCCACTTCTACACGGTTAACATTTCCCCATTTTTCTTCTTGTAAAAAACCCCCATTTTTTACAAGTATCATTCTAAAATTCCTTATTACACAAACATTTACTTTACTCGTAACGTTGTTCTTTGGTGAGTGTAACATCGTTCTTACAAAAATGATTATTACACAGAACATCGTTACTGTCAACCTTAATTTAACATTTTTTTGCTAATTTTTCTATATTTTGTATTGCTTTTACAATTTACGACAATGCAACTGAAACCTAAACATTTTCCTTTAAAATACGAAAAAGGCAGCTGCAACACACAACTGCCTTCCTTTATATGCCAAAACAATACCTTTCAACGAAACAATGTTCTTTTTGAATTTTATTTTACAACTCTTACTCGGAATACACCATCAATAGCATTTAACTTTGTAACGATATCATCGTTCGCAGGTGCTTCAATATCCATAAGAGTATATGCATATTCTCCTCTTGATTTATTAGTCATATCTGTAATATTAATTCCTGCTTCACCAAATACACCAGTAAACTTAGTAATCATATTTGCGATATTTTTATGTAATACAGCAACTCTTCCTGCCATTGTACATACACCCATGTCACAGTTAGGATAGTTTACACTGTTCTTGATATTACCATTTTCAAGGTAATTCTTTAACTCATCTACTGCCATCATAGCACAGTTATCTTCTGATTCCTCTGTAGAAGCACCAAGATGAGGCATTACAATACATCCAGGATGACCTGCAGTCGTGGTATTTGCAAAATCAGAAACATACTTTCTAATCTTTCCAGATTCAAGACCTGCAATAACATCCTTTTCATTTGCAAGAAGGTCTCTTGCAAAGTTAAGAATAATCACACCTGGCTTCATCTTATCAATTGCATCTGCGTTAATCATACCCTTTGTAGAGTCAAGAAGCGGAACATGCACTGTAATATAATCACACTGAGTATAAATATCATCCACATTAAGCACATGCTTAACATCACGGCTTAAGCTCCAAGCAGCATCAACGGAAAGATATGGATCATATCCATATACTTCCATTCCGAGATGAACTGCTGCATTTGCAACCTTAACACCAATAGCACCAAGTCCAATAATACCTAATTTCTTTCCTGCAATTTCAGTACCTGCAAACTTGCTCTTTGCTTTTTCTGCATCTTTTCCAACTGTTTCTACATCCTTATTATCTTCAACCCACTTAATACCGCCTACAACATCACGTGCTGCAAGTAACATACCAGCGATAACAAGTTCTTTAACACCATTTGCATTAGCGCCTGGTGTATTAAAAACAACGATACCTTCTTCTGCACACTTATCAAGCGGAATATTATTAACACCCGCACCTGCTCTTGCAACTGCAAGAAGGCTTTCTGGCATTTCCATTTCATGCATAGATGCACTTCTTACCAAAACTCCCTGTGCCTGTGCAATATCATCTGTCTTTTGATACTTATCTGTAAATCTATTTAATCCAATACTAGAAATCGGATTGAGGCAATGATACTGATACATTATAAATTCTCCTCCTCAAACTTCTTCATAAACTCTACAAGTTTCTCAACACCTTCAATTGGCATTGCATTGTAGATACTTGCACGCATACCACCTACGGATCTATGTCCCTTTAAGTTCTCAAATCCTGCAGCCTTTGCTTCTTTAACAAACTTTGCATCTAATTCTTCATTTCCTGTTACAAATGGAACGTTCATAAGAGAACGGTCTTCTTTTCTAACAGTTCCTTTGAAGAGCTTGCTCTCATCAAGGAAATCGTAAAGAACTTTTGCCTTCTTCTCGTTATATTCCTTCATTGCAGCAAGACCACCCTGCTTCTTAATCCACTTAAATACCTTACCACAGATATAGATACCATATGCTGGTGGTGTATTATATAAAGAATCATTATCTGCATGAATCTTATACTTCAACATAGTTGGTGTACCAGGTAATGTATCTTCTGTAATTAAGTCTTCTCTAATAATAACGATAACAACGCCTGCTGGTCCAATATTCTTCTGAACACCACCATAGATTACACCGTACTTAGTTACATCTACAGGCTCAGATAAAAAGCATGAAGAAACATCTGAAACTAAAGTCTTACCCTTTGTATTTGGTAATGTCTTGAACTTTGTTCCATAAATAGTATTATTTTCACAAATATAAACATAGTCTGCATCTTCAGAAATAGGTAAATCTGAACAGTCAGGAATATATGAAAATGTTTCATCTTCACTAGATGCAATCTTATTTGCCTTTCCATACATGCAAGCTTCCTGATATGCTTTCTTAGCCCACTGACCAGTTACAATATAGTCAGCAACACCATTCTTCATAAGATTCATAGGAATCATAGCAAACTGTTGGCTTGCTCCACCCTGTAAGAACAGTACCTTGTAATTATCAGGAATATTCATAAGTTCTCTTAAATCAGCTTCAGCTTCATTAATAATGGTCTCATATGCCTTCGAGCGATGGCTCATCTCCATTACCGACATTCCGGTTCCTTTATAGTCTAACATTTCGTCTGCAGCTTCTTTAAGGACTTCTTCAGGTAAAACTGCTGGACCTGCTGAAAAGTTGTACACTCTAGCCACTTTCTTATTCCTCCTGGTTTTCTTAAAATTTAGGGTTTTTCCCTCTTGTAAATTTATATACAACATAAAATGTTGGATATTCCTCTTAGTAAAACATAATAACAGGTGTTCCAATTTCAACCATATCATACAACTCCTTCACTTTTTCAAGAGGAGTATTAATACAGCCATGAGAACCATCTGTCAGGTAGATGTCTCCACCAAATTCTTTACGCCATGACGCATCATGAATCCCAATATTGCCATGTACTGCCATCCAGTATTTTACAGGGGTAGCATAATTTGCACCGCGCAACACTCGATTCTTCTGCTTATAATATACATAGCATACCGTTGCCGGAGTATCCCAATTGCGTTTCATATTGCCAGTTACAACCGGGGTCTCCAGTTTAAGCTTGCCATTCTTATAATAATACATCATTTGATTGCCCATATCAATCTCAATATAGGTTTTTCCAATATCATCAGCACCTTTTACAAATGCCTCTGTTTTATATTCCGGTGTTCTAACAGTACGCTCCTTATTGATAAAGGCATTTTTTAAATATTCAAATTCTACTACTAAATCAAGCTCATTTCCATAAGCTCCTCCCGCAATCTTAACAATATCGCCACGTGTAGTTTGAAAACTTCTCTCCATACCTACTGTATTATAAACAGAGCCCAGATATGCAACATATTCTTCAATCATTGCTTCATCTAATACTGGCAAATTATTCTCGTCATAAACAATATATCCTTGCTCATTTAGCATAATCCAGTCACAGACAACACCTTTATTAATAATTTCTTTTCTGTCACCAAAATCATATATAAATGCAAAATCCTGAAAAGCTTCTATACCTTTCCACTTTTCCATTGTTTCTAACATTTTTTTGTTATAGGGAATATCAATATAACAATCCTCTCGCAAATCAACCTCTGTTAATTGATTCACAATCGAATCCATAATTTTTTCTATTGCTTTCGTTTGTATTAGCAAATTCTGCGTTTCATCAACCAAAATATAGCCATCCTCCAACGTTTTTACAATAGAAACTGTTTTTGCTTCATCATATAAATCTTCATTCAGCCATTCATTTGATAAAAGCTTTTGTCTCATGGTATCCAAATCATAATTATAATTCGGAACCAACTCAAAACTCTTGAATATATTTCCTCGTTTCAACCATCCCCATCCTGTATTCTGTGTCAACAATTCATTAACCGCAACAGAATAATCGACACATACACCATAGTCTTGATAGGAAAGCTCATAAACCTTTTCATCTAGAAGAGATACACAAATTTCAGGATAGACATACTGTTCCAATAGCATATCACTGACTTGTCGCGAAGTCATTCCTGTACAATAGTTACCATTAATCCATGTTCCAAAGGTAAATACATCCTTATAATAATATGTACTTAATACAGTAACAGCAAGCAAAACACTTGCTGCTACCGTAAGAATACTACAAAGAAAAACAATAATTCTTCTTTTCATCTGTGTCTCCCTAAGACAACAACAAATTAATTTTTATTTTTTAAATCATCAGCATCAAAAGCATCACTAATCGGAGCACCTGCTGGTACCATAGGGAATACTTTATCATCTTCTTCAATGATACACTCAATAACCACCGGTTTCTGTAATGCAATTGCTTTCTCAAAAGCAGGTGCAACCTCTTCCTTTTTTGTTACACGAATCGCTTCACAACCCAAGCCTTCAGCAACCTTACAGAAATCAACCTTATCACTAAGAACAGTCTGAGAATAACGCTTATCATAGAATAAGGTCTGCCACTGTCTAACCATACCTAACACATGATTGTTAATAACAACCTGTATAATCGGAATGTTATATCTACTAGCAGTCGCAAGTTCATTCAAATTCATTCTAAAACAACCGTCACCTGCGATATTCACACAAATTTTATCAGGCATACCGGTCTTAGCACCAATACATGCACCAAGTCCATAACCCATTGTTCCAAGACCGCCAGAGGACAGGAACGTTCTAGGTTCTGTATACTGATAGAATTGTGCCGCCCACATCTGATGCTGTCCTACATCTGTAGAGATAATTGCCTTACCTTCTGTTACCCTGTCTAATTCCTGAATAACATATGGACAAGTAAGCTTATCCGTATCATATTTTAATGGATACTTCTCTTTCAACTCTTTAACTGTTGCAAGCCATTCATCATGATTCTGCGGTTTCAATTTGCTATTCAGTTCCTTCAATACAGTCTTCAAATCACCTACGATAGAAGCACTTGTCTTGATATTTTTATCAATTTCTGCTGCATCAATATCAATATGCAGAATCTTTGCATTACTTGCAAACTTTTGAGTATTACCTGTTACTCGATCAGAAAATCTTGCACCAAGTGCAATTAACAAGTCACACTGACTAACTCCAAAATTAGAAGCCTTAGTACCATGCATACCAATCATACCAGTATACTGTTCACTCTTACCGTCAAAAGCACCCTTTGCCATAAGTGTATCACACACAGGAGCAGCAATCTTCTCTGCAAACTCCTTTACTTCTCTTGCTGCACCAGATGCGATTGCACCACCACCTAGATAAATAAACGGCTTTTCGGAATTCTGAATCAATTCCAATGCAACATTAATATCTTCCTCTGTATATTTATTCTCGACTACTGCCGGTTCCGGTTTAACAGGAACAAATTCACATTTATTCGCTGTGACATCCTTCGTAATATCAACCAAAACAGGACCTGGTCTACCGGATTTAGCGATACGAAAAGCTTTTCTAATCGTATCTGCAAGCTTTGTAACATCCTTTACAATATAGCCATGTTTCGTAATTGGCATTGTCACACCTGCAATATCAATTTCCTGAAATGTATCCTTTCCAAGAAGTGGCAAATTAACATTTGCAGTAATGGCAACCATTGGAATGGAATCCATATACGCCGTTGCAATACCTGTAACAAGATTAGTCGCACCAGGACCACTTGTGGCAAGACATACACCAACCTTACCGGTTGCTCTTGCATATCCATCTGCTGCATGTGATGCTCCCTGTTCATGAGAAGTCAGAATATGTCTAATCTCATCACTATGCTTATATAATTCATCATAAATATTTAATATAGTACCACCAGGATAACCAAAAACGGTATCAACTCCCTGTTCTTTCAAACATTCAATAACAATCTGTGAACCTGTAAGCTGCATGCACACTCTCCTATCGTTTTATTTAGAACTATTTCTTTGGTACTTCAAGGATTGCTCCTCTATTACCACTTGTAACCATTTCTCTATATCTTGCAAGATAGCCTGTTGTAATAGATGGCTCTTTTGGTTGCCATTTTGCCTTTCTTGCGGCCATCTCTTCATCAGACACCTTAACATTCAATGTCATCTCAGGAATATTGATAGAAATAATATCGCCTTCTTCTACAAGCGCAATTGGTCCGCCGACAGCTGCTTCTGGTGAAACGTGTCCGATAGAAGCACCTCTGGATGCTCCTGAGAAACGACCATCTGTAATAAGCGCTACACTGGAACCAAGACCCATTCCTGCAATTGCAGATGTTGGATTGAGCATCTCTCTCATACCAGGGCCACCCTTAGGTCCTTCATAACGGATAACAACAACATCTCCTGCGACAATCTTACCGCCCTTAATTGCTGCGATTGCATCTTCTTCACATTCGAATACTCGTGCTGGACCTTCATGTACCATCATTTCTTCTACTACAGCGGAACGTTTAACAACACTTCCGTCAGGAGCAAGATTACCCTTTAATACTGCAAGACCACCTGTTGCACTATATGGATTATCCATCGTTCTAATAACTTCCGGATTCAGATTCTTACAGCCCTTAATATTTTCACCAAGAGTCTTACCTGTTACGGTCATACATTCTGTATTCAGCAGACCTGCTTCGGCAAGCTGATTCATAACTGCATGAACACCGCCCGCCTCATTTAAATCTTCCATATAGGTAGGACCTGCTGGTGCTAAATGGCAAAGATTTGGAGTTTTTGCATTAATCTCGTTTGCAAAAGCAATATCAAAATCAAATCCAATCTCATGTGCAATTGCAGGAATATGTAACATACTGTTTGTAGAGCATCCAAGAGCCATGTCTACAGTTAAAGCATTGATAATAGCTTCCCTTGTCATAATGTCACGAGGACGAATATTCTGACGAAGAAGTTCCATAACTGCCATACCTGCATGCTTTGCAAGCTTAATTCTTTCAGAATACACAGCAGGAATCGTACCATTTCCCTTTAATCCCATACCAAGTGCTTCTGTTAAGCAGTTCATAGAGTTTGCTGTATACATACCAGAGCATGAACCACAGGTAGGGCATGCCTTATTCTCAAATTCACATACATCCTCTTCTGTCATGGTTCCGGCTGCATAAGCACCTACTGCCTCGAACATAGAAGAAAGACTTGTCTTCTTTCCTTTAACACGACCTGCAAGCATAGGTCCACCAGAAACAAATACGGTTGGCACATTAATTCTTGCAGCGGCCATTAATAAGCCCGGAACATTTTTATCACAGTTTGGCACCATAACCAATGCGTCAAACTGATGAGCAAGAGCCATAGCTTCTGTCGAATCTGCGATTAAGTCTCTGGTTACAAGAGAATACTTCATTCCTGTATGTCCCATTGCAATACCATCACATACAGCGATTGCAGGGAATACAACCGGAACACCGCCCGCCTCAGCAACACCGAGCTTAACAGCGTTTACAATCTTATCCAGATTCATATGACCAGGTACGATTTCGTTATAAGAACTAACGATACCTACCATTGGCTTCTTCATTTCTTCTTCTGTAAATCCTAATGCATTAAATAAACTTCTATGTGGCGCCTGCTGCATTCCACTCTTTACATTATCACTTCTCATCACACAACCTCCGAATACTATATTCTCTCTGCGATTAAATCACCCATTTTCGCAGTTCCAATCTGTTCAACACTTGCTCTTTTACTTTCTTCCTGAGGCATAATATCAATTGTTCTATAACCATCCTCAAGCACCTTCTTTACAGCCTTTTCAATCGCATCTGCTTCCTCATCAAGATCAAAGGAATAGCGAAGCATCATTGCTGCACTTAAAATGGTTGCAATCGGGTTTGCAATACCTTTTCCTGCAATATCAGGAGCCGAACCGCCACTTGGCTCATATAAACCAAACTTTGTATCATTTAAGCTTGCAGAAGACAACATACCGATAGAACCGGTTACCATACTAGCCTCATCTGATAAGATGTCACCAAACATATTCTCTGTCAGAATCACATCAAATTGCTTAGGATCCTTAACCAGCTGCATTGCACAGTTATCAACCAACATATGCTCAAGTGTTACCTCTGGATAATCCTTAGCAACATCTTCCACAACCTTTCTCCAAAGTCTGGAAGAATCTAATACATTCGCCTTATCAACGCTTGTTACTTTCTTGCGTCTCTTCATGGCAATATCAAAGCCCTTTATCGCAATACGGCGAATCTCTTCTTCATTATATGTAAGTGTATCAATGGCAGTCATAACACCATCCACTTCCTTCGTGCTTCTCTCACCGAAGTAAAGTCCACCGGTAAGTTCACGCATAATCATCATATCAAAACCACTGCCAATGATATCATCTCTTAAAGGGCATGCTTCCTTTAATTCTTCATATAAATAAGCCGGTCTCAAATTCGCAAATAAATTCAATGCTTTACGAAGCTTCAACAATCCTGCTTCTGGTCTCAAATGAGGTGGCAGCTTATACCATGGAGAAGTAGATGTATTTCCACCAATGGAGCCCATCAAAACAGCATCTGCAGTCTTTGCATCTGCTATTGCCTCATCTGTAAGAGGCTCACCACATGCATCAATGGATGCTCCTCCCATTAAAATATCCTTATAAGAAATAGAATGATTATATTTTGAAGCAACCTTATCTAATACCTTCTTTGCCTCCGCAACAACTTCAGGTCCGATTCCGTCACCAGGTATACATACGATGTTAAGATTCATAGTGTTCTCCTTTTTACTATTTTAGATTATGTAACTATTCAAGACCGGCTCAAAAAGTCTTCGACTTTCCTCGCTGCATTGGATTAATCCAATAGAAATATTATAAAATAGTTCTTACCAAGCAAGCTTGCACGAACTATTTTATAACATTTCTGCTGTCTTGAATAGTTACATAATATTACATTCCCCCTAAAATTTCAACTGAAACAATGAAAAAGTAGCCATAATTCACGGTAAAAAAAGTCATATTAGTTATAACCAACAGTTATAAGTATCTTATCCTACGATTGTATACAAAAAAAGAAAAGAGAACCGACTATAATCAGTTCTCTCCATATCCACATTTTATTCAGCGTCCGGTTTTTCAACCTGTTCAATAGCAGATTTCTTCATTGGAATTCTACAATTCTTGTTATTACCAAACTCTACAATTACATCCTCATCAGTAATATCAATAATAATACCATAGAATCCGCTTGTTGTAAGAATGCTATCACCAACCTCAACAGAATTAATTAATGCAGCTCTCTTCTTCTGTTCCTTCTTCTGTGGACGATAGAAAAGGAAATAGAAAATACCAATCAATGCTGCAAAATAAATAATCCATACAATTGGACTAGCAACCGCTTCTGCCGCTGCCTGAGCATCTGTTAATAATAAATTCATCGTCGTTCCTCCTAGCATATCTTTCGCATCCATTTTATGGATACCACGCTTAAGCGTACAAATAACATATTACACAATAACACGTAATTCATCAAGTTAAAATTTGATAAAAATATACATTCTGTAAATCTTTTACTACTGACCAGCAGACATTCCCTCAAGTTTACGTTTCTTATAAGCTACAAATTCACCCGCATCTAAAGCATCTCTTATTTCTGTCATCATTGTGTTATAGAAATACAGATTATGAAGAACACATAATCTCATCCCTAACATTTCCTTTGCTTTTAACAAATGGCGGATATAAGCTCTGGAATATCTTTTACATGCAGGACATCCACAGCCCTCCTCAATAGGACGTGTATCCAACTCATATTTTGCATTAAAAAGATTAATCTTTCCATGATTCGTATATAAATGTCCATGTCTTCCATTTCGTGTCGGATACACACAGTCAAAGAAATCAACACCACGTTCCACTGCCTCTAAAATATTTGCAGGTGTACCAACACCCATCAGATAAGTTGGCTTATCCTTCGGCAAATACGGAACTGTTTCTTCTAATACATAATACATTTCTTCATGAGATTCGCCAACAGCTAGCCCCCCAACAGCATAACCATCTAAATCCATTTCCGATATTCTTTTTGCATGTTCAATACGGATATCTGGAAATATCGCCCCTTGATTAATACCAAATAACATCTGATTCTTATTAATGGTATCCTCCAATGAATTCAAACGGTTCATTTCTATCTTGCAACGTTCCAACCATCTCGTTGTTCTTTCAACCGAGTTCACCACATAGGAACGTTCCGCTTTACTCGGTGGACATTCATCGAAAGCCATTGCAATTGTCGATGCAAGATTTGACTGAATCTGCATACTTTCTTCCGGTCCCATAAAAATCTTTCTGCCGTCAATATGAGAATTAAAATAAACGCCTTCTTCTTTTATCTTTCTTAGTCCCGCAAGGGAAAACACCTGAAATCCACCAGAATCCGTAAGAATTGGTTTATCCCATGACATAAATTTATGAAGACCCCCAAGTTGCTTGATTACTTTATCACCTGTTCTTACATGCAAATGATAAGTATTTGATAATTCAACCTGTGTACCAATCTCTTCTAAATCAGCAGTTGATACCGCGCCCTTTATAGCTGCTACTGTACCAACATTCATAAATACCGGTGTCTGAATCGTTCCATGAACCGTTGTTACCTCAGCACGCTTTGCTCTGCCTTCCTGTTTCAATATTTTATACATATTCTACTCTAAATCCTCCAAAAACTCTTCCAGAGTTATGCCCTGCTTCATAATAGCAGTGGCTGCTTCCTTGCCTACATAGCGATAATGCCATGGTTCATACTGAATGCCTGTGATATACTCCTTACCCAATGGATAACGCAGAATAAATCCATACTCATATCCATGCTCTCTTAACCAGATACCCGCTTCCGTCTCACCAAATCCCGTATCCAGTGAAGTATAGGTATTACTTACAATATCAAGCGCAAGTCCAATCTGATGCTCACTCGCCCCCGGCACAGTAACTGTAATAGAAGCAATCTTATATGCTTCCATATAAGAATAACCCTTGTTCATATAATAATCAATTTTACGATTAAATAAAACAGTCTGCCTATTATAATCTCGATATGGAGAACAAATCATCAAATTAATCCCATCTGCCTTCGCTGCCTCCATCATCGCCATTAATTCATCGATAATTCTAACATCACATTTCATAGAACCAGTAATCGTTCCTAAAGTAAAGGTATAATCTTCTGGAACCGGATGCTGTTTATTTACCAACACAAGCTGCCAATCATCTGTTGAAAGCTCCGAACCATAAATCTCCTGCTCTGCCATACCTTGACTCAATTCGTTAGCTTCCAAAATATCATCTAACGTAAACTGATCGATTTCGTCCTGTACATTCAATTCTTCATTATCATATCCAATTATTACATCTTCATCATCCAGCACTTCATCCTGAGATATGCCCAATTCTACTGGAACATAATCATAATTTTCCTGGATTTCTGCCCACTCTGACTCATTCTCTGCAACCAAAGCCTCTTCTTCCTGCATCCCCGGAAATGCAAAGCTACTACTAATAATAGAAAACAACATTACAGCAACCATGCTGGAAAAACGCTTTTTATTATGTGCAAAAAACGCCATAAAATTATATATGAAAACAACGAAAAACAGAGCCACACTTAAAGGTAACTTTAAATAGTGTCTCTTCTCTATCATCCTACGATACTTATGTATTATGTTGTCCTTCCAAGTCCTTTTCATACGCTCTCGTCCCCATTAAACTAAACAAGAATGTTTTCTCCCCCATACATCCTTATAAAAATAAAACCTCCACTCATATATTAACATAACAATTGACGGATTGCATTATAATTTAGCAAAAAATGCAAATTTTCGTAGAATTACGCAAATATCTGATATCTATTGTATACGCTATTTTTATTTTTTCGTCAATTAGATTTTAGAAAAAAGTTGAATTTTCTTGATTTTAACCATTAATATGAGTATGATAATGTGTATCTGTTCGAAAAAATCATGAAATATATTTACTCATAAAGAAAGGACGTAACTAAGAAAATAATGAATAGTTACGAAAGGACTTACACTATGTCTGGTTCAATATACGGAAATATTTTTAAAATAACAACATGGGGCGAATCACATGGCTCTGCTATCGGTGTCGTTGTTGACGGCTGCCCAGCAGGATTATCACTTTGCGAAGAGGATATCCAAAAATTTTTGGACAGAAGAAAACCCGGAAGTTCTCAATTCACTACACAACGCAAGGAATCCGATTCTGTTGAGATATTATCAGGAATTTTCGAAGGAAAAACTACCGGTACTCCAATCTCGCTTCTTGTTAGAAATACATCCCAACGTTCTTCTGATTATAGCGACATTGCCTCTTATTACAGACCTGGACATGCGGACTATACCTTTGACATGAAATACGGTTTTCGTGATTACCGCGGTGGAGGGCGTTCTTCCGGAAGGGAAACCATCGGTCGTGTTGCTGCCGGAGCTATCGCATCCAAGCTTTTAGAGGAACTAGGAATTACCGTTACTGCCTATACGGAAGCAATTGGCCCTGTCAGCATTAATCCTGAACACATTAATATAGAAGAGGCTCGTTCTAATCAAACCGGCATGCCGGATGCAGAAGCCTCTTCAAAGGCAGAAGCATATTTAAAGGAATGTATGGAGAATCTCGACTCTGCTGGCGGCATTGTATCATGTATCGTAAAAAATCTTCCTGCCGGAATTGGCGAACCTGTTTTTGATAAATTAGACGCCAATCTCGGAAAAGCCATCATGTCTATTGGTGCCGTAAAAGCCTTTGAAGTTGGAGACGGAATTAAGGTTGCATCTGCGAATGGTTCAACAAATAACGATTCTTTTTACATGAAAGACGGAGAAATTAGCAAAAAAACAAATCACGCCGGTGGTATTCTTGGTGGAATCAGCGACGGCTCAGATGTTATCATCAAAGCATACTTCAAGCCAACGCCTTCCATCTTTCAGGAACAGGAAACAGTAAATAGAACTGGTGAAGATATAAAAATCAATATCAAAGGACGTCACGACCCGATTGTAGTCACAAGAGCAGTTGTTGTTGTCGAAGCAATGACCGCAATTACCATTTTAGATTCTTTATTACAAAACATGACCTCTCGTTTAGATGACATCAAAAACTTCTATCGTCCCTAAACTATTCTATACATCTATACAAACGTATGAAAGCACCTGTTAAACAGGTGCTTTACTTATATACACTATTCTTCTATTGTGTGGAAAATGATACAGTTCGGCTGTTTTATCTTCATCTCTTTTCCATTCATAACAATAACATCATTCTCTAAATCTACTGTAAAAAATGTCATCGTATTGGATTCATGATTTAAAGAAATCAAGTGTCTGTTATCCGGGAACAAACAAGCATCCTTTGGATACTCTCCACTAATCGGCAAACAGAAGCGCCTTGTCAGCATACCATTTTCCTGATTAATCTCAAATAAGGAAACACTATTTTCGCCAGCATTAGAAGCAACGATAAATTTACCATCTTCCGAAATAGTCAACGCACTCGCCGCTACTCCCTGTGCTTCAAATTTATCCGTTGTTGGGATACTTTGAATCTGATCAAAATATGGAAGACCATCATCTTCTGTATAAGCATACACATCAATGCAATTCTTCATTTCACCAATAACATACATATACTGTCCATCTATCGAGAACTTCAAGTGTCTTGGCGCTGATTCCAATTCACAACGAATAATATCCACTGCCTTTAACGTACCCTTCTCATGATCAAAACGGTATACATTAACATAGTCAATTCCAAGATCTGCTGCACATAAATATTTATTATCTCTTGTCATTTTTACACAGCTAATATGTGGACGAAAACTACGCTCTGCAATACTGCCAAGCCCTTTATGGAATAATTCATCCGTAATCGCTCCTACAGCACCCGTCTCTTGATCTAATCTAAGTACTGTAATCTTTCCATCATGATATCCTGCACAAAACAGATACTTGTCCTCATAATCCGTAGATAGATAGCAGCCTCTCATACCATTTATAGATGCCTTATTAATCAATTCCAGATTTCCATCCTTTAATATATTAAAGGATTCTACACCAAAATCAGTAATAGAATACAAATATTTTCCATTGTGAGAAATAGTCACATAAGATGAATTGGAAATCAGTACTTCTCCCTTTTCTGTCATACGTCCATTTTCCATATCAACATCATATATTTTAATACCGTGGTCATCACCCATTGTATATGTAGATACATATGCAACATGTTTCATTTTTCCCATAATCCTTTGCCTCCAGTTCGCAAATCTTTTTCATAGGTTATTGTATCATATTGCACTATATTTTTGCACTATATTTGTTGAATGTTTTTTGTAAAAATGACATTGACTTTATACAATTTACATGTATAATTATTTTTGATTTGTTTAGAATTATTAAACTTTGAGTTTATTATATCCTCTATATTGATTGATAATTCATAATTAATATAAGGACATAATTCATAATTAAGGGGTATATTATGGAAATTGGCACTAAAATTAAAGATTTGCGTGTGCAAAAAGGGTTGACGCAAGAAGAGCTTGCGGACAGAGCCGAGCTTTCAAAAGGATTTATTTCCCAGCTTGAGAGAGATCTTACATCTCCTTCTATTGCAACCTTAATTGATTTACTGCAGGTCTTAGGAACAACGCCGAAGGATTTTTTTGATGATGCTGTTGAAAATCAGATTGTCTTTCACAAACAAGACTATTTTGAAAAAGTAGACAGTTCACTTGGCAATACAATTGAATGGATTATTCCAAACGCTCAAAAAAACATGATGGAGCCTATTCGTGTCACCTTAGAGCCAGGTGGATCTACTTATCCTGATGTCGCTCACGAGGGTGAAGAATTCGGTTATGTATTAAATGGAACCATTCGTATAAATATCGGAAATAAGAGCTATACAGCTAAACAGGGAGAATCCTTTTATCTCACACCAAGCTCCAGCCATTTTATTGAATGTGCAGGAAAGAGCAAGGCTGTATTTTTATGGGTATCAACCCCACCTAGCTTTTAACCATGCTTCTTACATTTGGAGGATAGATGAATGAACAACAAGCTGATTGATTTACAACATATTTCAAAATCATATGATGGTAGCATCATTTTGGATGATTTAAGTCTTTATATCAGAGAAAACGAATTTTTAACATTGTTAGGGCCAAGTGGTTGCGGTAAGACTACTACTCTTCGTATTCTTGGTGGTTTCGAAAGTCCGGATCAGGGACGTGTTATATTTGGCGGCGAGGATATTACCAAGCTTCCGCCTAATAAGCGCCAGCTGAATACCGTTTTCCAGAAATACGCACTCTTTACCCATATGACAATTGCAGAAAACATTGCATTTGGTTTGAAGATTAAGAACAAATCCAAGGCCTATATTGATGATAAGATTAAATATGCCTTAAAGCTGGTAAACCTTGACGGCTACGGTAATCGCATGCCTGATTCTCTGAGTGGTGGTCAGCAACAACGTATTGCCATTGCACGCGCTATTGTAAATGAACCGAAAGTTCTTTTACTAGATGAACCCCTTGGTGCGCTTGACTTAAAGCTTCGTCAGGACATGCAGTACGAATTAATCCGTCTGAAAAATGAGCTTGGAATTACCTTTATCTATGTAACACACGATCAGGAAGAAGCACTTACCATGTCTGATACGATTGTCGTTATGAATCAGGGATATATTCAGCAAATTGGCACACCGGAGCGTATTTATAATGAACCTGAAAATGCTTTTGTTGCCGACTTTATCGGTGACAGCAATATCATTGATTCTATTATGCTCCATGATGAATTGGTTGAGATTCTCGGTGCTAAATTCGCCTGTGTTGACAAAGGCTTTGGAAACAACAAGCCCGTTGACGTTGTTATTCGCCCCGAGGATGTGGAACTTCGTGAGCCTGGTAAAGGTTCCATGGAAGGCGTTGTTACTCACTTGATTTTCAAAGGTGTTCATTATGAAATGGAAGTTATGGCAAATGGCTTTGAATGGCTTGTACATTCTACCGCTATGTTCCCTGTCGGAACTAAGGTAAGCATTCACGTCGACCCATACAATATTCAGATTATGAACAAGCCTGTTTCTGAGGACGAGGAGGCTGTTGCTATCAATGAATAAGAAATGGCTGGCGACACCCTATCTTTTTTGGGCTGTTGCATTTATCGTAATTCCATTATTAATGGTTGTATATTATGGTATGACAGATAAAACAGGAGCATTTACCTGGGAAAACGTCATTGCTATTACATCTCCTGAACATGTAAAGGCACTCATGCTCTCCCTGCTTCTATCCTTGATTAGTACCATTATTTGTTTGTTGCTTGCGTATCCACTCGCTATGATTCTGGTTGCCAAACACGCAAGCAAGACAAGCTTTATCGTAATGCTATTTATCCTTCCTATGTGGATGAACTTTCTGCTCAGAACACTTGCATGGCAGACTTTATTAGAGAAAAATGGTGTATTAAATGGCATTTTATCCTTTTTACATCTTCCGGCGCTTAATCTGATTAATACGCCCGGCGCAATCATCTTAGGTATGGTATACAACTTCCTGCCGTTTATGGTTCTACCAATTTATAATGTTCTTGCAAAAATTGATATTAATGTCATCAACGCTGCAAGAGACTTAGGCGCAAATGGTATTCAGACTTTTTTAAAAATCACATTGCCTTTAAGCTTTCCGGGTATTGCAAGCGGTATTACCATGGTATTCGTTCCTGCACTGACCACTTTCGTTATCTCTACTCTTCTAGGTGGCAGCAAGATATTATTAATTGGTAATGTTATTGAACAGGAATTCACAACTGCTTCTAACTGGCATCTCGGCAGTGGTCTTTCGCTCGTACTTATGATATTTGTATTGCTTAGTATGGTTATCAGCAGTTTCTTTGATAAAGACGGGGAGGGCGCAGCATTATGACACAGAAAAAACAGGCCTCAGAACGCTTTACCGGATTTTTGAAAAAGTTTTATGTTTTTTTGATATTTGTATTTTTATACGCTCCTATTGTTACCTTAATGGTTTTATCCTTTAACGCCAGTAAGACTCGTTCTAAATGGGGCGGCTTTACTCTCAAATGGTATTTTGAATTATTCGAAAACGAAGCCATTTTAAAAGCTTTCAGCAATACCATGATTATCGCTTTTCTATCTGCGTTAATTGCAACGATTCTTGGAACCGCTGCTTGTATTGGTATTCGCAATATGAAGAAAAGACATCAGGGAATTATTATGGGTGTTACCAACATTCCAATGTTAAATGCCGAAATAGTAACTGGTATCTCACTGATGTTATTGTTTATCTCATTAGGTATTAAAACAGGCTTCCTTACCGTTCTGCTCTCACATATAACATTCAATATTCCATATGTTATTCTGAATGTTATGCCGAAGCTGAAACAGGTTAACAACAGCACTTACGAAGCTGCTCTTGATTTAGGAGCATCACCTGTATATGCCTTTTTTAAGGTAGTATTTCCAGACATTCTTCCGGGAGTCTTTTCAGGCTTCCTGATGGCATTTACCATGTCATTGGATGACTTTATTATCACTCACTTTACCAAGGGAGCTGGTCTGGATACGCTTTCTACCAAGATTTATACTGAGGTTAAGAAAGGTATTAAACCGGAAATGTATGCCCTTTCTACCCTAATTTTTATCACTGTTTTGATTTTATTAATTTTAGTTAATAAAATGCCTGATCCAAAGGCAAAAGAAAAAGCTTAAGTTAAGGATGGAGTAATATTATGAAAAAATTAGTTGCACTTGCATGTATAACAGCAACTTCTGTTGCTGCACTTAGTGGCTGTGGTTCTTCTGAAAGTTCAAACGGAGAAGTAATCGTTTATAACTGGGGAGAATACATTGATCCTGATGTATTAGAAATGTTTGAAGAAGAAACCGGCATCAAGGTTGTTTATGATGAATATGAAACAAATGAAACCATGTATCCAAAGGTTGAGGCCGGCGCTGCACAGTATGACCTTGTATGCCCTTCCGACTACATGATTGACAAAATGATTGAAAAAGGCTTAGTTCAGGAATTGAACTTCGATAACATTCCAAACGCAAAACAGTATATTGGCGAACAGTATTATGAACAGTCTAAGGAATTCGACCCAGAGAACAAATACAGCATCCCTTACTGTTGGGGAACCGTAGGTATTCTCTATAATCAGACTATGGTGTCTGAGCCAATTACAAGCTGGGATGTACTTTGGGATGCTCAGTATGAGAACAATATTCTTATGCAGGATTCTGTCAGAGATGCTTTTATGGTAGCATTAAAGAGAAACGGTAATTCCATGAACAGTACAGACGATGCTGAGCTTAATGCTGCTAAGGATGCATTAATTGAACAGAAGCCACTTGTTCAAGCATATGTTGTTGACCAGGTTCGTGACAAAATGATTGGAAACGAAGCCGCTATTGGTGTTATTTATTCTGGTGAAGCAATCTACACTCAGCGCGAGAATTCTGACCTCGTATACGTTATCCCAGAAGAAGGTACTAACGTATGGATTGATTCTTGGGTTATGTTAAAGGATGCCCCTAATAAAGAAAACGCTGAAAAATTCTTAGATTTCTTATGCAGACCGGAAATTGCATTAAAGAACTTTGAATATATCACCTATTCAACACCAAACACAGGTGCTCAGGAATTAATTGAGGATGAGGATATCAAGAACTCTCCTATCGCATTCCCTGATTTATCTCAGTATAACAACATTGAAACCTTCCAGTATCTCGGTGAAGAATTTGATGAGAAACTTAACGAGCTGTGGAAACAGGTTAAATCTAATTAATTGAAAGTACAATAAATATTCAGGGCATACAAGCAAGCTTGTATGCCCTGTTTTTTATCAGCTAATAATTCTTTTACTGCTTATACCAATAAAATGTAAAATGGGAATGTTGTTTAAATCCAATTTTTTTATAAAATTCATCATCCGATATCACAAATGCACGTTTTGCACCAAGTTTATGTGCTCGCTGCAGAGCTTCTAAAAGAACCTTCTTAGCACTCCCCATCTTGCGATACTTAGGAATTGTACACACTGGTTCTACATACACATAATCCGTTTTTTCATCATACCATAAACCACAATCCAATTTTATCTATTAAGCTGCGGTCAAATTCAGGGTGAAAGTACATCCATTCAAATCTAGCCCAATTCCAATTAATATGTACCAAGTTTTCTTTTGACAACTCTACAAGAAATTGATAAATCATATCATAATATTCTTCCTTATAATTTCTAAATTCGTACTTCATATCATTCCTCTACTTCCGATATACAATTCGACGTATACTATCTACAGAAAGATTATAGCTCTCTGCCAAATCATCAATGCTTTTTCCTTTTCTGTATCCATCTCGAATCTTCTCATTTCGTTCCTCATAATATCTTCTGGCTCCTGAACCCTCGCCCCATTTACGCTTTTCCTCCCTTTTAGGAATATAGATTGCCTCCCCTTCTGTGTATCGCTGTATCTCCCGGAGTAATTCGTCCGGCAGGATATGTGCAGCATTTCGGTACTTCATACCGGATATTCCTCCATTTCTTACATTTTATGATATTTCAGAAACATTTCTAATGATTCATATTCATTCAGTTTTACTCCATTTTCCTGAATCATCTGAACGATGTATTGTTCCAGTTCTTTTGCCCGTTTTGCAAATGCGTTAAGATTTTTCACATGGAATTTACCCAGCAGATCCATTTCCTTCAATCCAAAATCCTCCTGAATGGCATCAAATTCAATCTGCAAATAACATCCTAAAGAATAACACTGTGGTGCATATCCAATCTCAGCATAATAGGCTATTTTGCGGAACGTATATCTTGCTTCCTGATACCAGAAAGCCAAATCTTCGTAATGAATCCCCTCCTTGTCTACCTTCGCCAGTTTATAATTTTCCTTCATATCTCCTAGTAACTTACGAACTTCTTGTATAAGTTTTCTGCTATGTTCTAAAATTTCTTCTGGCAATGCTGCCTCAATAATTTGTTGATATATCTGAACAAACTTCTCTGGCTTAACTTTCATCTTATTGACTTCTTTTATCAGATTGCCATAACCATCTACCAAAGCAAGACCATTGACCATCGCAAGAGAATAAGCAAGCATACTACTTACCCCTCCCGCAGCTTTTCTTATTTTACATATATTTTCTTCAAATAGCATGGTATTATATACTTCCATTGCCACATCTAAAAATTTCAGCGCCTGATAAAATGTTTTCTGCTTATTCTGTAAATTAATATGAAGCTTTTCCTTTATCTGTTCAAAGCGTTTTCTGTCCACTTCCTCTCTGGCATAAAGCACTTCGCTTTTTTCGAGAACCCATATCATTCTTGGTTCTTGAAAATCTGCAATTCCTTCTAACCTTTCAAACGACATCGGATACAAATCATAACCCATATCCTCAATGATAAAAGTCTCCGCAAGCTGATAACCACGCTCTGTTGCCGGTACGTAATAATCAAACGCCATCTTCTGCTCGTCTGTTGGCAATTTACATGCGCCAAACTGTCCTATTAGCAATGACACATCGTCTTTATATTTCTTTTCTATCATATCAATTGCCCATTCAATTAATTCTTTATCAATATTTGTCATAACTCACATATACCTTTCTTGATTCATTTTCATATTCCGTTTACTATATATAGCTCTCTGGAATATTGTACTTCCAGACTATTTTTAAAGTGCTCTTTACTCATATAATAACAAAATATAACATAGAAAAAAATGTCAAGAACGGATATTATCCATTCTTGACATATATTCCTTTGCTTATCGATATTAAGATACAAGCTTTAAGCATATTATTCTGCCATCATCTCTTTCTTCATTTCTTCTATTTCCTTCTCAATATCAGCATCAATAAAATCCGGTTTATTTGCCTTACTAAAGCAATAATAATTCGACTCATCTATACCGTTATCATCATAATATACAATCACCTCTTCATCTGATTCATCCATATCAAAATAATAAGATACACCACTTAACAACTCTCGATTAATTGCAGAAACTAAAATTGCCTCCTTACTTTCTGCATCCGTATATTTCATTACCACTTCGTTCGTGCGCGCTGTTGAATATACCCTTTCCGCAGTAGCTGTTTCTACACCTACTTCTGGATCTATCAAATCCTCGCAATACTTCGACACCCGAATCTCCTTTGTTTGCTCCGCTGTAAGATCTTTTGTATAATCAAATCCATATTCCTTTAATAATTCAATAGTAGCAACAAAAGACGGATAAATCTTATATCCTTCTTCATAACCACCATATTCATTCATCGCAAATCCCTTTAACTGGAATGTGATATTTCCCATAGGAATTTCATTCATTACCTCATCTAAGGTTAAATCAAGCAATTCACTTTGATATACTTCAAACAACTTTGCTTGTCTTTCTGGTGAAAGCTTAACAGATCCCGAAAAATCATTACTATCGCAATCAACATATGAGTATTCCTTCTTCCAGCCATTCGTAAGAATCGGGAACGCACCAAGCTTATAATCTGAATCCTCAAAGACTTCAGCTAAAAGTCCAAGTGTTTCTTCATCAGAAACATCAATCACATACTGACGGCATACCTTTTTACCATTTTTCTTCGTATATTGAAAAGCAATCTCTCTATAACCTTTCTCTTTTTTCTGTATCTCTTGAAATTCTGGAGAATCTTCGATTCCTTCATAGTAATCATACTGTGTATATTGCAAATTATCTGTCGCAGCTTTTCTTGCAAGAGCCATCACACTTGGATTATCAATCACATTCATATGTTCAAAACGATAATCTAAGGCACTCGTATGCTGATAACCATAATTTTTTGTTCTTTCCTCCAGACTGATATTCATCAAACCATTAATAGATACCGCACAACCGGAAAGTTCCTTCTCACTTGGCACATAAGTGTTATATCCTAACACATCATACTTAAACACCACCACAATCAATATAAGACAGGATCCATTAAAAATCAGCTGTTTCCAATGATAGAATGCGCATTTAATATCCAGTCTGAAAATAATCTCCATAACTAAAGCAATCACAATGAATCCAAAAATAATGCCAAATATAAACCAGCCAAAAGAATTACTATTTGCAAATTCCTGAATCAGCAATCCAGAATATATGGATACAGGAATAACTACAATAGCCTTAATAAACGGTTCTGTAATAGAAAAAGCAATTGGCTTCCCAGCCGCCTCTGTTGACCTCATTTTATATAGCCATACACCAACTAATGTAAAGACTACTATCACCAACAGAATCACTAACGAATACGGCAAAATACAACGATAACTAAATCCTGAGTTCTTTTCATGATACTCTTCCGCATACCAATGTAATTTTAAAATCATTCCAATTGGTGAAAATGCCAGCGCCTGCTCTGAAGAACCACCTAGATAGGTGTGGAAAAATTTATTATACAAAAAATGTCCCACATAGGTAATAATAGAGCTATAACTAGCCAAAACGCAACAGCCCAAAACACTAATTATTATATTTCCAGTCAGACATACAGATATAATCGTTATACTATATAACAATAAAAAGCATAAAATCTGTACTCCCAAAAAGCCAATGGCATTCAACACGCCATGTACACTAATCGCTCCATTCGCAACAGCAAGCAACATACAAATCAAAGTATGCATTATCACAGGTACTAAAAACATAAGAAATCCTGACACATATCGTGACATAAACAAAGCTTCACGTTTTACAGGCATACTATGATATGTGTCAAGCTGTTTTCTGGAATGCAGATACGCATACCCACTCAAAGCACAAACTACACCAACTACAATTGTCAAATAGGTCACCGTATAGTTTTGGGCTGGTGAAAAAAATTCATTTGCCAAATAATGCTTAATCGTATAATTATAATCACTTGGATATCTTTCCATGCGTTCAAAATAATTCAACAAGCGCAGCTCCAACCCTAGAAAATATACTAAAAATATCAAAATTGGGCACCAGATTCTCTTTTTGAAATCCTGCCATATCAGCTTAAAAAATAAGTTTTTTGATATCATAGCCAATCACCTCCGTCTCACTGATAAAGATTTCCTCCAGAGATAATGGTAATACCTCTGCAAAAATCGGCGAATACGCATTCACCATAGCAAGAATTTCCTCTCTTTTTCCGCGCACTGTGATTAAGTTTAATGTACCACGCTTCTCTGCTTTTACTACATCAAGCGCTTGTAATAATTGCTCTTCATCTGACTGATTAGCAAAAACACATTGAATTGTATGTATATTAAGCTTCATTTCTTCTAAGTCTTTCTGCATAAGAACACCGCCTTGATGAAGCACTCCAACAGAATCACAGATATCCTCCAATTCTCTAAGGTTATGCGATGCAATAATCGGCGTAAAATCACGATTTGTCAACTCACCTGCAAAAATACTTTTTACTGCCTGTCGCATAACAGGATCTAGTCCATCAAAGGTCTCATCACATAATAAATACTTCGTATTGGCACATACTCCAAGCAATACAGAAAGCTGCTTTTTCATACCTTTAGAAAAAGTATTAATCTTCCTCTTAGAATCAAGTTGAAACTTTCCAAGCATATTCTGAAAACGTTCTGTATCAAATGACGGATAAAAATCCTTATAAAAATGCATCATTTCAATTGGTGTAGCATTCGACAGGTAATATTGGTCATCTGAAATATAAAAAATATCTCTTTTTGCATCCGGATTCTCATAGATTGGTCTTTCATCAACGAAAATCTCTCCACTATCTGGTTTTAATACACCACAAACCATGCGAAGAAAGGTACTCTTTCCTGCACCATTTGTTCCTATCAACCCAAATACTTCTCCCTTTTTAATCGTAACTGAAACATCTTTGACAGCTTCTATATTGTCAAAACGTTTACAGATGTGAGTCGCCGCTATCATTTTTTCAATCACTCCTCTTTTCACGTATTTCTTATTTTCACATTTGTAATAGATATCTCCACCATGTCACGAAGCTCATCTTCGGTAATCCCTGCCATCACGGCATTACTTACACACTTATCCAGCTCCTCCTGAATCTCCTTTCGCTTATGGTCAGCCGCCTTCATAGAATTACTAACAAAGCTGCCCTTCCCCTTTAGCGTATAAATATACCCCTGCCGTTCTAACTCCTGATAGGCTCTTTGAATCGTATTCGGATTCAATGACAGCTCCATGGCAAGACTTCTGACAGATGGCATCGGAGAATCAGGCTCCAAAGCACCGCAAAGAATCATCTGCTGGAATTTTTCAATGACCTGTTCATAAATGGGTCTTCTATCCTTATAATCAATCAGAATCACTATGTTCAGATCTCCTTTCATAACTGTATTAATACAATTAATACAGTTATATTATATACAAATATTGTCATTTATGTCAATACATATTTAATGCACTAAACTTGAATTTAAAAAGCTTTTATAAAACAGTCGAACTATTTTATAAAAGCCTTTCGTTTCTCAATGATTATTTAAATTTCTCCTGCCTCATAGAGTTCATTTGCATAACGCACAGAACCCATAGCATCCTTAGAATAGAAGTCAGCTCCTATCATATCTGCATATTCCTGTGTCAATACTGCACCCCCAACCATTACACGGCAGTTCACATTATTTTCTCTTAACAGCTTAATCGTTTCTTCCATATTCACAACCGTAGTTGTCATCAATGCACTTAATCCAACCAAACGAATATTATGCTCCTGCACGGTCTTTAAAATCTTTTCCGGCTCTACATCCTTACCAAGATCAATCATATCAAATCCATAGTTCTCCAAAAGTGTTTTAACGATATTCTTACCTATATCATGAATATCACCCTTTACGGTTGCAATGACAATCTTTCCTTTGGTTTCGCTCTTTTTACCAGACTCAGATAATACCTTTTTAATCGCTTCGAAGGAAGCCTTTGCCGCATCAGCACTCATTAATAGCTGTGGAAGAAACATCTTCTTTTCTTCAAAGCCCTTACCCACTACATCCAGAGCAGGAATTAGCTTATCATTAATAATGGTCAGAGAATCTTTTCCCTCTTCTAACAGCTTCATGGTTGCATGATATGCACTCTCTGTTAATCCCTTAATAATCGCTTCTTCCAAAGTTAACTCACTACTCTTACCGCCAGCAGCGTTTTTAGGCTGTTCTGATGGTGCTCCGCATTTCTCAATATATTCCATACACTGGTCATCTTCACCAATCAATGCATTAAAGCTGTAATATGCCGCCATCATTGGTTCACTTGACGGATTGACAATACCCGCACTCAAGCCGTTCTGTAAAGCCATCGTGAAAAATGTCGTATTTACCTTACCTCTCTCTGGCAAACCAAACGAAATATTAGAAACACCAAGTACTGTATGGATACCCATTTCATAGCGTATTCTTCTCAACGCCTCTAAAGTAATTAATGCATTGTCTTTTCCTGTACTTATTGTCATTACCAACGCATCCATAACCAGATTCTTCTTCGGTATTCCATAGCTTTCCGCTGTCTTTACAATCTTTTCTGCAATAGCAAGACGTCCCTCTACTGTCTCAGGGATACCACTCTCATCAAGGCACAAACATACAACCACTGCTCCATATTTCTTAGCAATCGGGAATACACTTTCCATAGATTCCTTTTTACCATTCACAGAGTTCAGCATCGGCTTACCATTATAACAACGCAAAGCTCTTTCCATCGCAATCGGGTCAGAGGTATCTATCTGCAAAGGCAAATCAATAATTGCCTGAATTCCTGTTACAGCCTCTTCCATAAGCTGTGGTTCATCAATTTCAGGTAATCCAACATTCACATCAAGAATATGTGCGCCTTTTTCCTCCTGTGTCAAGCCTTCCTTGTAGATATATTCCATATCATGGTCACGAAGTGCCTGCTTAAACTTCGATTTTCCGGTTGGATTAATCCTCTCGCCTATAATCAAAGGTTTTCTTGTAAAATATACTGCATGATTATAAGAAGATACCACAGTCAAGTTCTTATCAGTTATTGGCTGGGGCTTCATATCCTTACATACCGAAACAAGCTCTTTAATATGCGCCGGCGTTGTACCACAACAGCCTCCAACAGCACTTGCACCATTTTCTACTAAAAGCTTTACCTTCTGAGCAAATTCCTCAGGTTCTACATTAAAAACAGTCTTTCCATTTACAACGGATGGAAGACCTGCATTCGGATTAATCACAATCGGAATTGAACAACATGACGTTAATTCCGGGAGAAGCTTCATCATCTGTTCTGGTCCAAGTCCACAGTTAAAGCCTATCGCATCAACTCCAAGTCCCTCTAGCATGGCAGTTACTGATGCTACATCTCCTCCAGTTAACAGCTTTCCATTTTCATCAAAAATCATCGTTACCACAATGGGTAAATCACTATTTTCCTTTGCAGCCAGAACAGCAGCTTTAATCTCATAGGAATCACTTACTGTCTCAATTAAGATAACATCTGCCCCTGCCTTATCACCAGCAATAACAATTTCCTTAAATGCCTGATACGCATCTTCAAATGCAATCTCTCCTAGTGGCTTTAACAACTTTCCAAGAGAACCAATATCAAGTGCTGTATACATATCGGGTAGATTTTCTTCCTTTTCTCCCTGTGATATAAATTCTTCTCTTACTTCTACAATTGATTCCTTAACTAGCCTAATACCAGCCGATACCAACTGTTCTACCGAATAATCAATATTTCTGCATTTAAAACTATTTACACCAAAGGTATTGGCACTAATCACATTAGCACCTGCCAATAAGTATTCCTTATGTACCTGTTTGATTTTTTCCGGTTGTAGAATATTCCATGTCTCAGGGATTTCCCCTGTCTGTAATCCACGTGACTGCAATTCCGTTCCCATTGCACCATCAAAAAATATTATTTCTTTTCCAAGCTTTTCTCTAATCTTCATATCTAAATTCACATCCTGTATTCTCACAGGAACTGCACCTTGCTATATGGCAGCCCTGTTTATTCTTCGTTATTCCTATAAATGCCGTTACGCTCTTAGTTGGATACATAAGCAGACTGTCCGTTAATGTCAATCCCAATCGTTTTGAACACTGCAAACAGTCAAAGATCACTTTCTGTGTCTCTAAGGCCAAATCCCCATAACCGGGACTGAATCTCGGCCTTAAGTAGAAACCATCCGTCAACTGTTGTTCTCTTATCTGTTCCTGTACCAGATTACAATAGGCTTCCATGCACGCTGCACCACATGCTTGTGTGACAGATGCCTTTGCCATATTCATAATCTCATAACGTTGCAACAGCTTGTCCGCCTCAATTCCCAGTGTTGCTGCCAGAAGGATTACCTTCTCGCATTGAACCAGATTGTCCGCCAGCTTCTTACTTTTAAAAACAATTGTACCCTCTTGTGCTTCATTCCATAATCTTATCTCACTATTCTGCACCTTACATTCATAGCTTTGATAGAGATTTCTTGGCTTTACAACACGAAGCAGCTCCTTCAAAACCTCCTCAATCATGTAACAAACCGTTTCATCCGGTATCTGTCCCCGGTATCCAAGATAGCGGTATATTTCTCGCCTATTTACATGCGAAATATCCAATTCCATACTAACAACCATGCCTTTCCAATGGTTTCCTACCACTTGAAAATCTTCCATTTATGGAATATATATTTCTGACAGATTCTTAAATATCGCCCCTGCCACATCCGGCTTATTCATGGTATAAATATGAATGTTGTTTACACCATTAGCAATTAAATCAATAATCTGTTCTGTTGCATATGCTATTCCTGCCTGCTTCATAGCAGCAGGATTGTCTGAAAAGCGGTCAACAATAGCTTTGAAACGAGGTGGAACCATATTACCTGATAAAGAAATAATTCTCTTTATCTGAGCTGCATTGGTTACTGGCATAATTCCTGCCACAACAGGAACATCAATATTCTTTTTCAGTATCTTGTACATAAAATTATAATAAATATCATTATCAAAAAACATCTGTGTTGTCAGGAAATCACAACCTGCCTCAACCTTTTCTTTCAAATGTTCAATATCCTCATGCATTGTTTCTGCCTCAGGATGACCCTCTGGATAACATGCACCACCTATACAAAAATCTCCCAACGCTTTTACGTCAGCAATTAACTCAGATGCATGCTTGTACTGATTTGGTAATGGAAAATCAGCATTTTCAGGAATATCGCCTCGAAGCGTTAGTATATTTTCTATCCTTTTCTCCTTTAACTGTTCTACTACCTCACGAACCTTCTCTTTGGTAGAAGAAGCACAGGTTAAATGAGCCAGTGCCGGAATCTGATTCACATTCTGAATCTCATTCGCAATATCCACTGTATAATCGCTTGTCCCGCCGGTTGCTCCATAGGTAACACTCATATATACCGGCTTAATCTGTGCAATGTCACGAACAACCTGCTTAACATTCTCCAACTGATACCCCTGCTTCGGTGGAAACAATTCACAGGATATATGTACTCTTTCTTCCTTTAATATTTCTACAATCCTCATATCATTGATCATGCCTTTCTTTCATTCAGGAAACGCCTCGTAAGGCGTTTCCCTTTTTGATTACTCGCTCTTATTCTCGCAACCACAAGTGCTCTGATTTTGGAATCCACTAAAGGTTCTGGTTTGAATAAAATCATCATTATCACAGCCACAAGAAGTATTTCTTTCCCAATTACAGTCATTTCTTCTGTCACAGTCACAATCGTTATCGTTTCTTATGTTACGGTCACAGTCACACTCATTTCTTCTGTTGTAACAAACACCTTCATTTCTTCTGTTACAATCATTGTTATTTCTCCAGTTATCACAACAACTACTACAGCCATTGTTGCAACGACACAGGAAAAATAATAAAACTAACCAATTACACATATTATCAGCTCCTATATATTATCAATACAATAATTATTATATGAAGCTGACACCTTTTGGTTACAGATTTGCTATTTTTCGTTTTTTGCCTCGCACCATCTCATCACGCACATAGCGGAAAGTCTTCTCTTCTCCCTCCTTTGCCAGCATGTGCAATAAATATTCTAACGTCTTTCTAGTATCCTCATGCAAAAAATTGCATGCCATTCCCTGTTCATAATACTGCAAAGGCATATCATCCTTATAATTCTCTCTATTATAATTCTTAGATGCTGCCACACGGTCAATAAACATTTCTACAACATACTTATCAGGCATTTTAACCGGTATAATTCCTCTTCCATCATGGGCACAGTAATCCATCCAATATTCATAATGATGCTTATTCCGCCCTTTATGATGAAGCCATGCCGATGAATAACCAATATCCATTCGTTCTGCGTTATTCGGACTTTGCGTTCCTTGGTAATACTTTGCACCTACCATAAATTCACTTGGCATATATTTTGACAAATCATGAACCAGTCCCTGCCAATAAAGTCCCACATAGAAGCAGCCCTTTAACACCAGCAGCTTATGTTGTGTAATTGTCTTAAAATGTTTCCAGATATGCACTACTTCTTACCTGCCATTCTTCTGACTTTTTTATATTTTCTGCCAACCAACACCTTAACACTTCTTGGCTTTACTTCTATCTGATTTACATCTTCCAGTTCTTCCGTCATAGCATCTGTATCTACAACTACCTCCCAACGATAGCCTCCCGCTAAAGACGGCAATGCAAATTGATGAGATTCCCAGTGCATATTATAAGCAATATAAATCGTATCATCTTCCGTCTTTTTATCTTTGCGGGCATATTTGCCACAATACATCATGGCAATATGACGATTATAATTGCTCAAATCAACCTTCCATGCTTCTTCCGCATGGTATGACAGATCAGGACAACCAAATCCATATCGATCTGTCATGGTAAGTTCCTCGGATGTATGCAGAATCGGATGATTTTTCCTAAATTGAATCATACTCTTTACAAATTCAAAAAACTCTCTGTTCTTCTTCATTAGCCGCCAGTCTATCCAACTTGTTTCATCATCAAGGCAATAACAATTATTGTTACCATTCTGACTATTACCTAATTCATCCCCTGATAACAACAATGGCGTTCCCTGTGCCGTCATCAAAAAGCATATTGCATTTTTCATTTGCTTTCGTCTAAGCTTTAAAATAGCAGCCTTTCTTGTCGATCCTTCTATTCCACAATTCCAGCTATAATTATAATCCGTTCCATCCAGATTATGCTCGCCATTTGCCTCATTATGCTTCTTGTCATAAGATACCAAATCATTCAACGTAAAACCATAGTAATTTGTAATATAATTAATAACTCCGCATTTTGGATTATGATTCCTCATATGATACTGAAAACCCTTGAGCATATCAGCATCACCCTTTAAGAACTTGCGGGTATCATACATAAATTCATCTCTATAGTAACCAAGATTCTTATATATTGGCGACTCTTGCTCCGGATAAATATCGGTAAGCGAAAAGTCCTCACACATAAGCTTGGTATTGGCAAATAAAGGCTCTGTTGCCAGCAGAGTAATAGGAAGTCTTCTCCCCTTTAAATGTATACCATCAATCCGATATTCCAACACCCAATGCTTTAATATTTCTAAAATATAGCCCTGTTTAACATTCTCCGGGAAATAGAATTGCATAATGACTTCAATTCCACTTTTATGAAATTCCCTTACCATCGTCTTAAAAGACTGCACCGGATTGCCACTTGCTGAATAGGACGCTTTTGGTGCAAAATAGTACGCTTCCTTATACCCCCAGTAATTTAATTTTACACTAGAAGTTTCCTCATTCTCTTCCATTATTGGCTCATCAAAATGCTTTACCTGATATTCTATGGTATTTCGTCCTTTCTCTTGCTCACACTCTTCAAATTCATACGCTGGCATAAGCTCTACTGCCGTAATTCCAAGTTCTTTCAGATATGGCAATTTCTCCACTAACCCTTCAAAAGTTCCCTTCTGTCTAACCTTTGAAGATGCGTGCATTGTAAAACTGCGTACATGCAGACAATACATAATACTCTCATGATATGGAATATGAAGCGTATTGGTCTTCTGCCAGTCAAAATACGACTGATAAAAGCCGCTGTGCATACAGACAGGCTCTTTTTCAGCCTTTCTCCACACCTCATTTCCAAAAATACATTTTGCATATGGATCTACAAATTGTTTCTCTCCTATATAAAAATTGTATTCATATTCGTCTGTACGAATACCCTCTACAAAAAGGCATGAAATATTACCGATTCTGTGCCTTTTTTCAAAAGCAATTCTCGTAACCTCTCCTGATTGTTTATGATATAAAATTAATCCACATTCCTCATCGGAACTATTCACCATAGAAAAGTTTATACCGCTGCTCTTTGGTGTCGCTCCCAAAGGATACGGCTGTCCTTTTTTTGTTCTGATTTGTACCATGTATGTCCTCGCTTTTTCATTTTAAGCCAATATGCATAATTATTGCATTCTATGGTTTACTATAACACAAAAAAAAATCAAATCCTAGTATTGTATTGAATATTTCATGTATTTCCTCTCAAATTATCTTGCCTATTTTCTCCTGCTTGGTTAAAATATATAGTAAAGGACATTTCTATCATGTCTACATATTAAATTATTTCGATATAACAATATTTTATGAAAGGACAAATAAAATGGCAAATAAAAAGACAAATGGTTATGATGACGAAGAAATGACTGTCGAATTAGAACTCGATGATGGTGAAAAAGTTACCTGTGCGATTATTACTATCCTGACAGTTGAAAAAAAGGACTACATTGTTCTCCTTCCTTTAGACGAAGATGGCAACAATGATGACGGCGAAGTTTGGTTCTATCGTTATTTTGAAGATGAATCTGATCTAAACGCTGAGCCTCAGCTTGAGTACATCGATGATGATGATGAATACGAAAATGTTGCGGATGCCTTTGATGAGTATCTGGACAATGTGGAATTCGATGAAGTTGTGAAGGATGAAGAATAAGGAGGTTCACCAAAATGGATGACAACGAAAAAACACTGTTATTGGACAAATCTTACACCTGTCCTGTATGCGACAAAAAGATTAAGGTTAAATCCGTAAAAACAAATGTTGCAAAATTCGTTGGAACCGGCCCCGACTTACGACCTTCTCATAGTAACATCAATGTAACAAAGTACGAGGTTGCTTCCTGCAATTATTGTGGCTACACTGCATTGGGCAAAGACTTTCCAAATACCACACAAGTACAAAGAAAATTACTTCGTGAAAAGATTCAGGCAAATTACAAATCCCATGAAGAGATTCCATGTGACAGCTATTCCGTTGAAACTGCAATCAGCAGGCTGAAAATGGCTCTTCTCTGCACCGTTACCAAAGCTGGAAAGGAAAGCGAAATTGGCAATATCTGTCTGAAAATCAGTTGGCTCTATCAGGATCTGGTTGATGAATTATCAGAAGATGAACCAGGATACGAAGAGAAAAAGACTGCATACCTTGCAGAAGCTCATAATCAGGCCATGAACGCCTATGAGCATCTTTCCAAAGCAAGAATGGAAGAAAATTATCCAATCGCAGGTATGAACGAATCTACTTTAGACTATCTCCTCTCCTATCTTGCCTACGAAAAGGGTGAGTACCAGACTGCGATGCAGTATCTCTCTGGTGTTGTTACCACGAGAGGAATCAGCTCGCGTCTTAAAGATAAATGTTTGGACTTAAAGGAGCTTGTTAATGCAAAGCTTCATCCAAGTGAGTAAATTCATAAATATAACGAGATGGCAGGATATTTCCTGCCTCTTTTTCTTTCACCGAAAAAAGAAAAAGCTTTTCCTTTGCTCTTGTCATAGCTACAAAAAACATTCTACGTTCTTCCTCTAGTTCCTCATCCGTAACTGCCTTTTTATGCGGTACATGTCCTTCATTTACATCCGGAATAATCACAACAGGCCATTCCAGCCCCTTAGAGCCATGCATAGTTACAATATGGACTGCATCTTCTTTTTCTTTCTTTCCATGTTCCAGCTCTTCTTCATAATGTTCTATGTAAAAAAGCCATTCCTCTAAGGTATCAAAATTAGCAGCACTTTCCTGCAAAAGCTGTAACTCTTCCTCCCATTTTTGAAACGAAGCTCCTATCTCCTTTGCCTTTTCTCGCAAATATTCGTCATAGCCAATTCCCTTTCTGATAAAATTTATCGCAGCATACGGACTCATACCTTTGATAAATTTTAAGTGTTTATAAAATTGTATGATATTTTGTATTACATAACTCTTATCCTGATTATTTCGAATAAGCTCCTGCATGGTAAACGTCTTCATTGGTACAGTATCACGCCGAATGTAACGAACCGGACGATTCATAATACGATAAAATGCCCTTATATCCTTCTGATATAGTGCATATTGCAAATATGCGATAATATCCTTTGCCACCACACTATCATAGATATTTCCTGTCTTTTCCTTCATCCGAAAAGGAATCTTCTCTTTTAATAGCTTTTCTGCCATAATCGTTGCATGTGTATTGGTTCGATAGATAAGTGCTATGTCCTTATATTGAGCCCCCTTCTGCTTCATGTATTGCTGAATGAGCGAAACAATGCTTTTGGATTGTTCCTGTCTGGATTCAAAATAGCATACACGTACACCATCCTTATCCGTATTCTGTGCCAAAACTTGCTTTTCAAAACGTTTCTTATTATGCTGAATCAAGCGACTCGCACTTTCAACAATATCACTCTTGCTGCGATAATTTATATTTAATAATACCTGTTCTGCATTTGGATAATCCTCTTGAAAATGTAACATAATCTCAGGATCAGAACCTCGAAAACCATAGATTGCCTGGTCATCATCTCCAACGATAAAGAGATTATTTTGCGGCCTGGCAAGCATTTGTATGATTTTATATTGCAATGGATTAATATCTTGAAATTCATCGATTAAGATATATTGAAATCGTTCCTGCCACAGCCTTATCACATCAGGTCTCTGCTTCAATAATTGATAGCACAACAACACCATATCATCAAAATCTACTTTCTTAGACATGGTCATTTTTCGATTATATTCTTGATAAATATAATCGAATATTTGTGACGAAATTACTTCGCTCTTATATTCTCTTGGTGATATCCCGCAGTTTTTTACCTTACTAATTTCTGATAACAGCCTCTGTATCTCTTCGCCTGTTTCCTCCTGTTCCTTCCATAATACACATGATTGTTCATTTTGTTGCTTTAATTGTTCTGGAATAGCTTGTATGACTTCCTTTATTAGTGTTTTTTTCTGTGATTCCCTGATAATACTGGATGTGTCAAAAGAATAGGTTTGTTTTAAGATTTGGAAAAAGATTGCATGAAACGTACCAAAACAAACAGGATAAAACCTATTTTCAGTCATTGCCAAAAAACGCTTCTGCATCTCCAATGCAGCCGCCTTTGTAAAGGTAATCACCAATATATTCTCCGGCTTTACCTGATGTTCTTCTATTAAATATTTGATACGTTGGGTAATAACGAGAGTTTTTCCAGAGCCGGGACCTGCTAGGACTAGCATCGGTCCCTCTCTGTGAATAATTGCTTTAGACTGAGCCTCGTTTACTGTCGCATTAAGCATTCTGCAGTAATTCGATTCCCTTCTTGATTCTCTTAATAGATTCTTCTTTTCCCAAAACTTCCATAATCTCTGTAGCTCCGGCAGGTGTCATCTGCATACCGGATACTGCAGTTCTAATTGGCCACATAACATAGCCGTTCTTTACATCCTTCTCAGCTACATAAGATAATAATAATTGATACAGAGCATCGTTGCTATAATCCTCCTGTGCTTCAAGCATTGGAAGAATATCCTTCAATACCTCAAGAGAAGACTCCGCTGTTGTCTTCATCTTCTTATGAGTATACATTGCAATATCATATTCCGGTAACTCATTGAAGAAAGTAATCAATGGAGCAATATCCGGGAATACTTCTATTCTTGTCTTCACCATCTCTGCAATCTTCTTGAAGTCAAAGTCATACTCTCTTGTCAACGCTGCTTTCAGATACGGTAACGCCATCTCATAGAAACGTTCTGAATCCATGGCCTTGATATATTCACCATTCATCCATCTTAACTTGCCCATATCAAATACGGATGGAGACTTATTAATTCTTCTGTAGTCAAACTCCTTGATTAACTCATCGAGTGTAAAGATTTCCTTATTTTCCTCAGGACTCCAGCCAAGAAGCGCAATAAAGTTTACTACTGCCTCCGGTAAGAATCCCTGCTCGATAATATCCTCAAAAGAAGAATGTCCGCTTCTCTTGCTTAACTTCTTATGCTCTTCATCTGTAATCAATGGAAGATGTACATAAACAGGAATCTCCCATCCAAACGCCTCATATAATCTGTTATATTTTGGTGTAGAAGAAAGATACTCATTACCACGTACAACATGAGTAATCTCCATCAAATGATCATCTACTACATTTGCAAAATTATAAGTTGGATATCCATCTGACTTAATCAGAATCATATCATCTAATTCAGAGTTATCAACTGTTATATCTCCATATAACTCATCATGGAAGGTTGTTGTTCCTTCTGTTGGATTATTCTGTCTAATAACGTATGGAATACCGCTCTTTAATTTCTCTTCAATTTCTTCCTTGGATAAATGGAGACAATGCTTGTCATACACACTAATTTCCTTACCTTCTACAACCTCTGTTTTGAGAGTTGCAAGACGCTCCTTGTCACAGAAGCAATAATATGCTTCGCCTTTTTCGATTAACTTCTTAGCATACTCCATGTAGATACCAGCCGCAACACGCTCACTCTGTACATATGGACCATATCCCTTATCCTTATCTGGACCTTCATCGTATTCAAGTCCAGTTGCCTTTAATGTATTATAAATAATCTCTGTCGCACCTTCAACATAACGCTCTCTGTCTGTATCTTCAATACGGAAAAGAAAATCTCCGCCATCATGCTTTGCAATTAAAAATTCATATAAAGCACTTCTCAAATTACCAACATGCATTCTTCCTGTTGGGCTTGGTGCAAATCTGCATCTTACTTTTTTAGCCATGTTTTTCTTACCTTTCTGTTATTGTAAATTAAAATGTGTTCTATCACACAAGAAAAACCGGCATTTTGCCAGTTTTTCTTCTCTATTCGTAAACGAATCATTCTAAGGTTAAATTTTACCAATCTGTCAAGTCAAAGTCAATAGACAAACAGTATAACAATAAACTACTTTTCCTCCGGCTGTGGAAGTTTCTGTTCTGTCGCATTCTTAAAGCTTGCGAGTTCTTTTGCTGCAACCGGAACTGCAATATTGGTTCCAGCCCCTGCAATACAGCCTCCCGGACATGCCATACCTTCAATCAGACAACCGTTCTTCTTGCCTGCTTTCGCAAGCATTAGCACTTTCTTACATTCGGCAAGACTTTCTGCATGTTCAATATTTATTTCCGTATCAGGATAATATTCCTTAATACATGCTTCGATAGCACTTGCCACACCGCCGGCAACACCATATCCACGTCCGGCAGCCGTTGCATCCTGCATGGTATCCATTGCCTTAATTTCTTCTAACAGAATTCCCTTTGCCTCAAACATACCCGTTAATTCCTCAAAGGTAATAACAAAATCTACATCTGAACGAACCGTTCTTCTGCTTGCTTCAAGCTTCTTACTAGCACAAGGACCAATAAACACAACACTTGCATCCGGATGATCTTCCTTAATAATTCTTGCCGTTGCCACCATAGGAGTAAGGGCATTACTAATCTTGTCAATGGTTTCCGGGAAAAACTTCTTAGCAAGCACAGACCAAGAAGGACAACAGGAAGTAAGAAGGAATGGCAACTCGCCTGTCGCAACCTCTTTTACATAATGCTCAGCTTCTGCCATCGCTCCTAAATCCGCACCAATAGCAGTTTCGTAAACATCATAAAAGCCTAATTCCTTTAATGCTGTTTTCAACATATCAGGAGTAACCTTTGACCCAAACTGACCAACAAAAGCAGGTGCCACCTGTGCGATGATCTTTCTTCCAGACTGTAATGCGCGAATCAGCTGGAAAATCTGTGACTTATCTGCAATCGCTCCAAATGGACAGCTTACCATACACTGACCACAAGATACACACTTTTCATTATCAATAACAGCTCTTCCATAGCTGTCAGAATGAATCGCATTCACGCCGCAATGTGCCAAACACGGTCTCTGCTGATGGGAAATGGCATCGTAAGGGCAAACTGTTTTACACTTACCACATTTAATACATTTCTCTTGATCAATGATTGAACGACCATTTTTCATGGTAATGGCACCTCGAGGACACACTTCATTACAAGGATGCGCCAAACATCCCATACACTTATCTGTTACTTCATAACGATTCTCAGGACAGGCATTACATGCTGATGAAATAACCTGCATAAGAGGCGGCTCATAATATTTCTCATCAATATTACTCTCCTCCACACCCTGACTTACCTGTACCGGCTCATCCTCCGGACGAAGCGACATTCCCATCGCAAGTCGTGTTCTCTCTCTGATAATCTCACGTTCTCTATAAATATTATCCCAATAAGGGGAATTCTCTGCATCTGCCAGCTTATATGGTAAAGCTTCCATATCTTCTACTAAATTCTTAGAATTATATGCCATATTTGCTACTTCACGAAATATTGCACGTCTGACTTTTCTTACCTGGGTATCAATTCCTCTCATATTAGACCATGCCTTTCTGTTTTATATCACACTTTTGTAAACCATTTAATAATTATATTCTGACATAAATTTAACAAAAAAGCAACTATATATCGTTAAAAAAATAACATTATATTTATACATAAACAGTGCATATTCTTTACAGATTGCATTTCTCTATTATGTCCAAAGCTTGAAACAATTGGAATTATCAAATTAGTTATTCCTCAAATATATAAAAAGTGCAGCTGTCAGAGTTAATGCCTTTCTAACAACTACACTTTTATTCTCTCTTATTCTACATACTCTTCTTCAAACAAACCTTCAAATATTTCTGCTAATGTCATGCTTATATTGGGGAAATCACGTAATATAATCTTTACCTCTGCATTATAGTGAGGACTACCTATATCAGCTTCCAAAATTAATTTATCTTGAAGCTGATATTTTCCATCTATCAAATAATAGATTTCTACCATGCACTCTTTACAGGAGACAATCCAATATTCACTAACGCCAACTTGCTCATAGATATCCTTCTTAATTGTCGTATCACGCATAGCTGTCGAAGGACTTAGAGTCTCTACAATAAACTTCGGAACTCCGCTATAGCTACCGCCCTTCAAATACTTTCTATCACAAACTATCATAACATCAGGAATAACATAATCATCATTAACCTCTGAATGATATTTATAATCCAGATTTTCCATAAAGGATAAACAAAAACTACCTTTTAATCCCTGTTTTATAATAGCATGTATATTTCCATCTACAATTCCATGCCTGTAGTTTGGAGATGGTGACATATCAAAGATTACTCCATCGATTTTCTCTTCTTTTTTGTAAGAATCCTTTAATAATGGCATATATCTCACCTCTTTCTAAACTAAGCATATCATAAAAGAAAAAAAGCGTAAATATTCATTCAATTAACTATTCTTATAAATCGTTACTGTTCACTTCGTTCCAGTAACATGCAAAAATCCATCTTGAATTTGCTTTGCAAATGGATTTTTGCTTAGCCAAACTACGTTTTCTTACGCACTTAGCAGTAAATGCTAGGTGCTGTGTTAACAATGACTATAAATCTCTTTAATATACTCCAATGCTGCTACGGCATTATCCGGCTTGGTATCCTCTAAGGTTGCATGCATAAATGGTTTTTCCTTCTTCATATAAGGAATGATTCTGTCCCAATGGCACTGCCCCTGTCCAACCGGCACAGAGATAAGCTTGCCATCCTCAATGATAAAATCTTTTACATGAAGCACTGCCACATCCTTGCCTAATAATTCAATCGCCTGATCAATAATCTCATCCTGCTTCTCATAATTATAAATCTCAAGAAGATTAACCGGATCAAGGATAATTCTTAAGTTCGGAGAATTGATTTCATCCAATACTCTTCTGGCACGAACCGGATTGCACACGATATGCCTTATAACAGGCTCAATGGCAATTAATACACCCATCTGTTCTGCATACTTTACAATCGGTCTGAGATTCTTAATAAAAAGCTCCAATGCCTCTTCTGACCAGCATGCCTCTTCAAACTTATATTCCACATTTGGAGCACCTGTCTCGGTTCCCACTACACCAACTCCTAAATGAGCTGCAAAACGGATATGTGCCATATATTTATCCTGAATCGCTTTTAACTGTACAGGATCTGGATTAGCAAGATTGAGATAACAGCCTAATACTGCAAAATCAAGCTCGTTTTTCTCAAATAATCTCTTCAAATACATCGCATATCCCGGTGTTAATGCACTATCTGCAACCGAATTTTCATTAATAACCTTGGAAAGAGCAACATGTGCGCATGCAAATCCTTGCTCCTTTACTGCCTTTACTCTCTCTTCAAGCGGTACATTAACCGCATCATGTAATCTAATACCAAACTGCATAATTATTCCTCCAAGTCTATAATCATTATACCCATGATAGCATTCACTTTCGAAGAAATCTCTTCATTTTTCACATTTTAGTGCGCTATTCTTACCATTTTGAAATAGCACCGTTTAAGCTTATAGCTTCAAAAGTTCCTCTAATCTGTCTCCATGCCAGCAGTGTCCACCCTCTTGAATATCATGAGCCAAATCATCCTCTGCATAATACAATATATATGCTTTTCTGATAATATCCATTTGCTCATATACGTTATCAAGTCCACGTGATCCGTTCAGATTATCTTCTCTACAAGACTGAATCACAAGAGGTCTTGGTGCTATCAACGATGCAATATCACCCATATCAAAATGTTCCCATAAATGCGGAACATAGTTACAATTGCAATTTCCATTTAAAATCTGCAAAGAATCCTTAAAGCCATACATATAGCCGCTTATCATGACAATTTCTATACGTTCATCCAAAGCTGATGCGTATAAGGTCTGCATACCTCCACCAGAAAAACCGACACAACCAATTTTTCCGATTTTCCAATCAGTTCTTGTTTCAACATAGTCAATTGCACGCATCAAATCCCATGCACACATACCAACAACAGTCTCACCTAAGCCCAATGCCATATGAGACAAATGAAAGCATGTAGAATTCAAAAAAGCATTTTCTTCATCTTTTTGCAATGCCTCGTCTCTTCGCTCCCCGAAACCTCTGCAATCAGGGCATAAAACAATATTTCCAAGCTTAGCAAGCTGCATTCCATAATCATAATGGAATCGTTCAATTGCTTCCGCCACAGCAGGAATCTCATAACAACCTGCTACAGAATATTTTCCTGCCCCCATGTGTCCCGGAGGTGCCAGAAATACATTCTGTCCCGTATCTGATACTCTAGGCGGAATCAAAATATACATAGGCATCCAGACATCTTCCTCTGTCTGAATAATAACCTTTTCTCTTACAATTCCATTTTCAAGCGTAATACATTCCTCCACAACCGGTTCTAAAGGTACTTGCTCCATCTTATCAAGACCTAACAAATCCGATAAAATAACTCTCGCATCCTGTTTCCACTGTTCATGCTCGCTTCTCGTCTCACCTTGGAAACAACTCTGTCTGGCATATCGGTCAAACTTAGCCTTCATATTTCCAAGACTTCCATAATATTTCATTATTGGAACAGTTCGCATAGTTGTATTCTCTGCCATATCATTTCCTCTATTACCAACCAAGTACATTCTCTATCGTATATTCAGCCGCCTCTTCTTCTGTCAGCATCGTAACAAATGGTGCTCTTTCGCTTCCAGCACCTTCCCCGGTATTGCCATACTCTGCAAAAAATAAGGTATCCCACGCATCCTTCTTATTCCAGTCATGCCAGCCTTCTTTTTTAATATGAGAACCAATTTCGGAATTGACAATAACCACCTTCGCATGATTTCTCCAAGGTCTTCCTAAATATGCAGTTTCCTTAGGACAATCACTCGTAAATCTGCAATGATTGAAAACGTAACCATACTTCTGTCCTTCAAAGGTAGATGGCGCTGTTACATATCCACTCAGAGTATCATCATTACGATTTCTCATGAAAATCTCGCATCCCTCATAGTATGCAATGGCTCCACCGAAAATAAAATCAATATTACCTGCAATATAACAGTTCTTATACAGATGCTTTCCTACTTTTCGTGGCGCAAATTCCTTTGGTCCCTTAAATCCTCCCGGCTGCATTTCCTTTTGTGGCAGAGGGGCTGTGAACAATGTATCCTGATAACCCTCAAAACGACAATTTTCGAATACAAGATGATCTCCATCCGCATACACCGCTAATGCCTGTCCTACATCATACCCCTGACCAGCATCATTACGGAAGGTAATCTCATTCGCATAAAAATAATCTGCATCAATAAAAACACTTGCAGTTCGAAATGTTCCACGCTTGTCACCCTCAGGCATGATCTCGTTTGCATAACGTGAAAAAGTAATAATCGTGCTCTCTGCACCTCCACCAATCAAAGATACATTATCCTGATTCACTACGATTTCCTCATGATATACGCCAGGTGCAATATGTATAATAACTTCCTTATCTGAAAAAGCCTTAGCCGCTTCTAACGCCTCTGAAACTTCTGTAAACTCTCTGTCACCCTTGGCAGAAACATATAATTCCTTGATGTCCATTCTAATCCCCATACCCTTTCAGTACCTTATTTGTTTTCCTTTTCCAGTCTGCATATTTCTGCATACGCCAGTAAAAATGGAGCCGTACCCTTAGCATCATCCTTAACAATAGGCTCTGACATATAATATTCATAAGAGCCATCACGTCTTGGGTTGTCCGCTGGTCCAAGACCTGCCACAAGACAGATTCCGCCAAGACTCATTTCTCCCTCTACAGTAGAGAGATACGTATCGCAAATACCCTTAAACGCTTTAACGCCATACTCACTATATTCCTTAGGCAAATATCCTAGACGCGCACCCTTCATCAGACAATATGCCATGATAGAACTGCCACTGGTTTCCAGATAGTTCTTCTCTTTTCCACCCATGTTTGGTACCTGATACCACATACCTTCCGGTGACTGGAACTTCAACATGGAATCAATGAAATCACGATACATCTGTAATAAATGATCATAATCCTTGTAAGAAGAATCCGCCAATGTCAAAGTATCAAGCAACGCCATAGAGAACCAGCCAAGTGCTCTTAACCAGAAGTTCTGTGACAGACCTGTTTCCTTATCTGCCCAGAACATCTCCTTAGCAGAATCATATGCATGATAATACAAGCCCGTTTCCTTATCCTTCATCAGCTTCTCAACGTTGAAAAACTGATTGAAAATATCTTCATAATTCTTCTTATCATTAAAACGATTCTCATACTCCATATAATAAGGCTGTGCCATATATAAACCATCCAACCACACCTGATTCGGATAAATCAGCTTATGCCAGAAATTTCCTTCCTTTGTTCTTGGCATTTCTAATATCTGCTGATAGATATTCGCTGTTGCTTTTGCATATTTTTCCTTGCCTGTCAAATCATAAAGAGTAAAAAGATTCTTACCTTCATTGATATTATCAAGGTTCAATTCATCCTTATGATAGCCACGAATCGTTCCATCCTCTTCAATTCTGTAATCAATATAACTTTCAGCAAACTCAAAATACTTCTTATTCTCAGTCACTTTATATAACTCAAGCAAGGACATAATCATACAGCCATCAATATAATCCCATGTTGCTTTCTTGCCTGCTCGTATCTTCTCAATGTTCCAGACCGGTTCATCCATTGTACTTCTATCAATCAGTTCATTTACATACTTTTCAACAATTTCAATTGCCATAAAACTTCTCCTTGCTCATTCTTACTCTATAAACAAATTTGTAAAAGCGCTTACATTTGTGATTTTCCACACTTGCACACATTTTGTTGTATGCAAATCAATCTAAGCCCTTACATTATAACACATGTCTATTGTTAGACACAAGTGCTGTATTAACAGTAACAACTTTTGACACAAATTACTGTGAATCTGGCTAGAAAAGACATGCATACTCTGTTAAACTTTGATTAACACTTTAATAAAATACTGACGATTAAGAATATTACTATTAAGAAAGGTATGAATTCATATGAATGAACAATTAGCAAAGGCTATTAATGACAAAAATCTGGCACAAATCAAAGATATTCTGGCTCATGATCCTGCTGCCATCAACCAGCCTAATGAAAACAACATCCTCTATATGTTTCAAGCTGCCAAAACAGGTGAACTTGATATTATCAAACATGTCGTAGAATATTCTATGGCAAGTATGAATACACGTGATTATCAATATCGTGGCATTCTTCATTATGCTGTTCTTTCCGGCAAAGTTGATGCCGTCCCTTATCTCGTAGAACGTGTAGGAATGTCTGCCTTTGATGGTGACATCAATCTTGTAACACCATTTGATATTGCACATGAAAATCATTATACAGAAATCGAACAATATTTCTGTGATTATTATAAAACCACATACGAAAATACATATCATAATCCAATTCGTACCGGTATGTATCCTGATCCATCTATCATCCGTGTTGATGACGATTATTACATGGCAAACTCTACCTTTATCTTTTTCCCATGTATCCCTATCTCTCACTCCAAGGACTTGATTCATTGGGAAATTATCGGTCATGCCATTACAAACCCTGAATGGGCACATGTGGATGATTTAGAAGGTGGGCGTGGTTATTGGGCGCCTGATATCTCTTACAAAGATGGTCGCTTTTATGTTACAGCCACCTATCGTCTAAATGACACTGGTGTCATTCGCAGAAGACAGATTGTCGTATCTTCTGATAAGCCTGAGGGACCATATTCTGAGCCATTTTATATCGAAGAGGATGGCATCGATCCTTCTCTTTTCCATGATACAGATGGACGTTCCTATATGCTGCTCAATCGTGGGGCTAGAATCTTAGAGCTTGACTTGGAAAATGGCAAACAGATTTCTCCTGCTACTCTACTCTTCTACGGCGACCAGAAGCGTGCGCCGGAAGGACCACATCTTTTGAAAAAAGATGGCTGGTATTATCTTTTCGAGGCAGAGGGCGGCACCGGCGAAGGGCATCGTATTACTGTCTCTCGCTCCAGAACCCTAATGGGTACCTATGAACCATGCCCTTATAATCCGATTATGAGACAGTGGATTCCAGAAGCTCCGATTCAGCGTTGTGGTCACGGAAAGCCTGTTATGACACAGAACGGTGACTGGTACATGGTATATCTCTGTGGAAGACAGATTCACGGAAAATACAGCATGCTCGGCAGAGAAACGGCACTTGACCCGATTACATGGACTGCTGATGAATGGCCTATTGTTAACCGTTTACAGGGGCCAAGCTGTCAGCAGATAAAACCGGTAATTCATGGTGCTGATAGTCCTTGTGGTAAGATTTCTCATGGTTTTGGTGTTAACGAACTTTCTAAAGAATTTATGACACCAAGAACCCCTACCCCAAATGGTATTCAGGTTTCTGATGGGATTCTTACATTGGAAGGAAGTCACATTGACTTAAATTCTATGCATGCAAAAAATGTTGTTGTCAGAAGACAGTCTGATTTCATCTTTACCTGTAGTGTTACGATGGACTTCTCTTCTCTTGGCAACGGGCAAGATGCTGGAATGACTTGCTACTATGATGAAAATACTTACTTGAAATTTGGAGTCTATCACAAGAATGACCAATATGAAATTGCTGTATTTGAGAAGATTGACGAGGATGAACATGTTGCTTTTTCGAAGAATGTCACTAATGAAATCATGACACAGCTGTCAGATGGAGAAACTAAGATAAAATTGCAGATTGATACGGAATATCTGAAGAGAAGCTTTTCATTTAGCATTTCCAATTCAGAAATGGAATCTCTTGGAGCTTTAGAAAATGTATATTATATCTGCGACGAAGGCATTCGAAAAGGTAAACGCTTTACTGGTGCTATGATTGGTGTGTATGCATTTGCCGGTGAGGCCGAATGCAAAGTTTCATTTGCTGATTTTCAATATATTGCTAAATCATAACTCTTTGACAATGAGCAGGGCGCTTTATTGACGCGCCCTGCTCATTCATGCTATGTAACATAATTTATTCCGATATACTGAAATTTTACTATCCTTCAATAATATCCTTCAGCCAATTAACATATTCATCCGTATGTTCACAAGAATAAGTCATATGTCCATGACCTTTCTCAATACGATAATTTGCATAGGGGTATGCTTTTTCTACGGTATTATCTCTAAATAATTTAATCATTGTACCGAACTTAAACCGCATAAACGCCTTATAGGCTCCTGAAAGTCGAATCATAGGTGCCCCATCAAAAAATAAGTTGCTGACTATGATTCCCTCACTGGAAAGTTGTCTATAAAGTTCCATTCCTATTTCCGCACCCATGGATTGTCCATAAATCAAATGAATCCGTTCAATACCCAACCCATAAAGATATTCTCTGATTTCTCTTGCTTCGTTCTCTCTAGTCGTAAAATCATTTGAATCTTTGTAGTGACCATTATATGTTGGAACTATAATATAATAATTTTTCATTCGTGAATAAATATAATCCAAACATTCTCCCGGGCAAAAGGAACCAGTAAGCATTACTACTATAGGTTTTCCTTTTTCTCCCAATACTTTAAACTGCATATAATTATCCTCCTACAAATCATCCAATGATTCATCTATTACTTGAACTATCTGAAGCAATGCTGTTTTTCCTTCATCAGATAAGTCACATATTATTGAATCAATCCGTTCCATCATTTTATTATGCATATTTTGATGATACGAATAGACAATTCTTCCCTTATCTGTTAGAGCAATTAAAACCTCATTATTGTTCTCAGTGGAAGGAGTTTTATCTATCAGATTCTTCTTCAATAATTTATATGTAATTTGTGATACTGCACCTTTTGTAATTCCCAACGTTTTCGCTAATTTCGTTGTTGTAATTGTTTCATATATGCATAACCACACACTAATTGTCACTCAATTATCGTTTTAGGGGCATTTTAAATAGGTATCTTTCAGAAAGAAGGCGTCCAAATTGTTTAAATTCATTAATAATGCTAAATCTAAAAAGAACAAAACTATTCCCGAATATGAAGAATATCTTGCAATATATTCTGCTCAATTTATTAATATGACAAATGAACAACTGCAAGAAGAATCTAAGACCATAAACGGTTCCGGTTTATCAATTTTTCAAAAACTTGCAAAGATTCACTCTTTAAAAAGTGAATTAGAAAAACGTAATCTAAAATAATTTCAAACATTTACATAAATAAATGAGTGGTATCAATTTAATACCACTCATTTTACTGTTAATATATGTACTAATCTCTTAATTGGAACTTCGCTACCAATTCATCCATACTTGTTGCCTGTGCAGACAACTCTTCACTGGTTGCAGAAGACTCTTCTGC
>JAFSGY010000104.1 GCA_017440575.1 Lachnospiraceae bacterium
GGGGTGAATAGCAACATGGGAGAGGTATTATCTCAAAGCGAGATTGACAGCTTACTGGCAGCGTTAAGCAGTGGTGAGCTGGATGCAGAGACAGCAATGCAGGAAAAGGAAGAACGACAGGTTAAAAACTATGATTTCTCCCGTCCTGCAAAGTTCTCTAAGGAACATTTAAGAACGTTGGGCATGATTTTTGAACATTACGGGAGATTATTATCTACTAATTTGCCGGTATATTTGCGGAAGAATGTACAGGTAAGCGTAGCGAGTTCGGAAACAGTAACCTTTGCAGAATTTTCAAACGCTTTGTCGAATCCGGTATTGCTTACAATTGTCAACTTTTCACCATTACAGGGAAGTATCATAATGGAACTTACATCCGGTCTTGGTTATGCAATTATTGACAGAATGCTGGGTGGAAAAGGAGAAACACTGGAAAAAACCAGAGAGTTCTCAGAAATTGAGATGAGTATTATTGAACGTGTCATGGTAATCTGTATGCAATTACTCAGAGAACCGTGGAAGAACGTAACGGAGGTCAATCCTTATTTAGAGAGAATTGAGACAAATCCGCAGTTTGCACAGATAATCTCACCAAGCGATATGGTTGCATTGGTTACTATGAATGTAAAAGTTGGTGATGTCGAAGGTTTGATGAATGTATGTCTTCCGTTTTTTACATTGGAATCTGTTATGGACAGACTCAACACGAAGTTCTGGTTTGCTAATATGCAGAAAATGGACGAAGAAGATTACGAACAGTTCATTGAGACGATGGTTCGCAAGGTTGATGTTCCTGTAAAAGCGGTGCTCGGTAAGAGTGTGATAACGGTTAATGACTTTGTAAATATACAAGTTGGTGATATTATCAGACTGGATTCTAAAGTCGATGACGAGCTTGATGTATACGTAGGTAACATTAAGAAGTTTTCGGCGGTGCCGGGTGCAAGTAAGGAAGCATATGCGGTGAGAATAACATCGGTTAACAGGGAGGAGGAATAGACAATGGATGGTATGTTATCTCAAGATGAAATAAATGCGCTGTTGAATGGTGTTGATTTATCAGCAGACAGCGGGATGGACACCAGTACAGCAACTGCTACGATGGAGGAAAGCTCATCTGGTGGAGGAAGTTTAACAGAAGTAGAGAAGGATGCAATTGGTGAGGTGGCCAATATTAGTATGGGAACCTCAGCTACAACGTTGTATTCTTTAGTTAATAAAAAGGTTAACATAACCACTCCTGTTGTAGAAGAAACAACATGGGAAGAGGTTGTAGGGAATTATGAAAAGCCATGTGTATTTATTCAGATTAAATATACAGTAGGCTTGAACGGTACCAATATTTTGGTATTAAAGGAGCATGATGTAAAGGTAATCACAGACTTGATGATGGGTGGTGATGGAACGAATGTAGACGGTGAGATTTCTGAGTTGCATTTAAGTGCGATTTCTGAAGCAATGAACCAGATGATGGGTTCTTCGGCTACATCACTTTCTTCTATGCTTGGCAAGACAATTGATATTAGCCCGCCAGAAGCAAGTTTGGTAGATTTGCACACGAAGGAACCAAGGGAATTAACACCGTTGCTTGGTGATGGATTCGTAAAGATATCCTTTAGTATGCAGATTGATGATTTGGTAGATTCCACATTGATGCAGTTGTATCCATTGGATTTTGCAAAGTCGATATATGAAACATTTATGACAAATCAAATGGGTGGACTTTCGGCAGAAGAACCGGTAGCAGCACCTGCGCCGACACCGACCCCGACACCGGCTCCAATGGCAGCAGCGCCAACGCCAGCGCCTACTCCAATGCCACAGCAGGGAATGGATATGAGCCAGATGGGAATGCCACAAATGGGAATGCCACAGATGGCTATGCCGCAGATGGGAATGCCACAAATGGGAATGCCACAAATGGGAATGCCGATGAATAATATGAATTATGGTGTGTCATATGGTATGCCAAATGTGAATATACAACCGGCACAGTTCCAAAATTTTGCGGCCGGAGGCGCCGAGATGGTAAGCGCTGAAAGCATTGGCTTAATCAAAGATGTTCCGTTAGAGGTTACCGTAGAACTTGGTAGAACGAGTAAATCCATATCCGATATATTAGAATTTGCTCCGGGAACTATCATTGAACTTGATAAGATTGCAGGAGAACCAATTGATGTTCTAGTCAATGGCAAGTTCGTAGCAAAAGGCGAGGTCGTAGTAATCGAGGAAAGCTTTGGCGTAAGAATCATGGAAATTATCAAATAAAGAATTACCAATAGATGGAGGGTAAAAAATGGGCAAGAGAATTCTAATCGTTGATGATGCAGCATTTATGAGAATGATGATTAAGGATATCTTAACCAAGAATGGTTATGAAGTAGCTGCAGAGGCGGAAAACGGAAAAATTGCTATTGATAAATACAAAGAAGTATCTCCGGATCTTACCTTACTTGATATCACAATGCCTGAATTAGATGGAATTCAGGCATTGAAGGGAATCAAGGCAGTGGATCCGGCAGCAAATGTAATCATGTGTTCTGCAATGGGACAGCAGGCGATGGTTATCGAGGCAATACAGTCTGGAGCAAAGGACTTTATTGTAAAGCCTTTCCAGGCAGAAAGAGTATTAGAGGCAGTTAAGAAGGTAGTAGGTTAATTATATATGCTTTTATCAATGACATCTAACAGGTTTGACTCAATCGTTCAATTGATTAGCGTAATACTCATATTTATATTTGTTCTGGCGATTACCTATTTTACAACGAAATTAACGGCAGGTCTTCAAAAAGGAAGAATGCAGAATTCTAATATGGAGATTGTGGATACCTTTCGAATCGCTCAGAACAAATATATACAGATTGTAAGAGTGGGCAATAAATATTATTCTATGGTGGTTTGTAAGGATACTGTCACTTTATTGGGCGAGATATCCAAGGAAGAGCTAAGCTTAGAGGAATCACAGCTTGGAACGACTATGAGTTTTAAAGAAATTTTGGAGAAGGCAAAAATTACGAAACAGAAGAAGTAGGCGAAATTTATGAAGAAACAAATTACTCGTGACAAGATAAAGACTTTTCTGTATATGCTCTGTATGATATTCGTTATTCTGGGAGCGGACACGCTGGTTGCGAATGCGACCAGTGATGATATCGTAGCGGATTCGATTCTTTCGAATGAACCGCTTGATGAGAACAGAACAACAATCAATGAACCAGGTTCCGCAGAGACGGGAGAGGATTTAAAGGAACTTAATATTGCGAACAATCTTACGATTACATATGATAATGGAAATGGGGAACTGTCAGGAACGTTAAGAATCCTATTGATTCTTACATTAATATCGTTAGCACCTATTTTGCTGGTAACGCTGACTTCTTTTACCAGAATCCTGATTGTACTTCATTTTACAAGACAGGCGCTGAATACACAAACAGCACCGCCAAACCAGATATTGATTGCGATTTCGTTGTTTTTAACATTCTTCATTATGCAGCCGGTATTTACTGAGGTGTATGAAGAAGCGATTATTCCATTCGAAGCAGGAGAGCTTACTACAGAGGAAGCTTTTACTGTGGCGATGGAACCTATGAGAGAGTTCATGGCTACTCATACACAGGTAAAAGATGCAGATGCATTCATGCAAATTGCAAATATTGACTGGGATGGAGAGGACTGGGGTGTGGTACCGACCTCAGTATTGATACCAAGTTTTATTATCAGTGAATTGAGAACCGCATTTATTATTGGATTTTTAATTTATATACCATTTATCGTCATTGATATGGTAGTGGCAAGCGTACTGATGAGTATGGGTATGATGATGTTACCGCCAACAACAATTTCCATGCCATTTAAGATTTTATTATTCGTGCTTGCGGATGGATGGAATCTTGTGATTTTGAATCTGGTAAGGACATTTTATTAGAAAGGCAGGTAGCGGATGAGTGTAGATGTTGTAGTAGATGTAATGCGGGATGCACTGTTTTTAGTTTTGAAGACTGCTGCACCTCCGTTGATTATATCGTTGGTAATTGGTTTGATTGTTAGTGTATTTCAGACAGTAACCTCCATACAGGAGCAGACACTGACTTTCGTACCGAAGATGGTAGGAATGTTTCTTACCTTGATGATAATAGGACATTGGATGTTGAATGGGATGACTACCTTTATGGAGGATTTGTGGTCGAATTTCTCGTTATATATCCGATAAATCGGAAAGGAGCTTTTGAGGCTTCATGGTAGACTTATCTTTTCCGGTGCAGGAACTGGAATATTTCCTGCTTGTACTTGTAAGAATTGCAAGCTTTGTATTTGCAGCTCCTTTCTTTAGTCAGAGGGGAGTTCCTAATACCGTTAAAATTGGATTAAGTGTGTTCATAGCCTATGTGATGTATACATTCATTCAACCACACGTATATCCGGAATACAGCAGCGTATTTGGTTATAGTGTTATCGTTGTGAAGGAAGTCGCAGTGGGTCTGTTCCTTGGAGCAGGAGCGCAACTGTGTACTTCCATTGTTTTGTTTGCGGGAAGAATCATTGATATGGAGATTGGATTATCCATGGCGAATGTATTTGATCCGACAACGAATCAGCAGTCGTCTATCACAGGTTTGCTATTACAGTATGGTGTGACACTGATACTTTATATCACGGGATTACACAGATATTTGTTGAAGGCTTTGGTTGAGACGTTTACCTTAATTCCAATTGGAGGGGCGGTATTTCACACAGATGAGCTTCTGGTAACGGTAATTGAGTTTTTAAGCGATTATATTATTATCGGCTTTCGAATCTGTTTACCGGTTTTTGCAAGTATAACATTGATGAATATTGTGCTTGGACTTTTGGCCAAGCTTGCACCACAGATGAATATGTTCTCTGTAGGTATCCAATTGAAATTGTTGGCTGGACTTAGTGTTTTGTTCTTGACAATTGGGATGTTACCGAATATCTGTAGCTTTATTTCAAATCAGATACAGCAGATGATGGTAGCTGTCGTGGAGGGCATGATGTGATTTTAGAGTTAGACTTGCAGTTCTTCGCAGCAGAAGGACCTGGCGGTGAGAAAACAGAAGAACCTACCGCAAAAAAGAAAGAAGACACCCGTAAGGATGGTAAAGTTGCAAAAAGTAAGGAGCTTTCCAGTGGTGTCGAGCTTATTGCATTATTTCTCATATTGAAGTTCTGGATTGGAAATATGGGAACGCAGTTTATGGATATGTTTAGCAATATTTATGAAAAGTTCCCGGAATATACAACTTATTGGGAAGGAAATATTGTAAAAGAGGATTATAATATTTTATTTAAGTCCGTATATTTGGAGATTTTATTGATATTGTTGCCGTTTTTTGCAGCTGGGGTTGCTCTTGCATTTATTGTAAATATGCTACAGTTTAAGTTCAAGATATCGACGAAACCGTTGCAGCCTAAGTTCAATAAATTAAGTCCCGTATCCGGTATGAAGCGACTTTTTTCAGCAGAGAAGCTGATGGAGCTGCTAAAATCCATCTTAAAGGTCGCGTTAATCAGCTATGTTGTATATGACACCATAAAAGGTGACTGGGTATATTTATATAAGTTTTATGAGATGCCTTTGAATCAGGCATTGGAGCTGATTGGCAATATAGTTATCAATTTGGGGTTGAAAATATCACTTTTCTTTCTGGTTATCGCTTTTGGGGATTTTGCTTATCAGAAGTACAAGTTTAATAAAGATATTAAGATGACAAAGCAGGAAGTTAAGGATGAATATAAAAATGCAGAAGGAGATCCGCAGATAAAAGGAAAAATCAGGCAGAAGATGCGAGAGGTATCGCAGAGAAGAATGATGCAGGATTTGAAACAGGCGGATGTTGTTATTACTAACCCGACCCACTTTGCAGTAGCAATCAAATATGCACCGGAAGAGCATGCGGCACCAATTGTCGTAGCCAAGGGTGCAGATTATTTGGCTCAGAAGATTAAAGCGGCAGCCAGAGAAGAAGGCATAGAGATTGTGGAAAATAAACCACTTGCCAGAATGCTTTTTGCGAATGTGGAAATCGGTCAAGAAGTACCGCCGGAGCTGTATCAGGCGGTAGCGGAAGTGCTTGCTTTCGTATATAAGATGCAGGGAAAGCTGTAAAGGATAATTTAGAGCTTTGCAGAAGAAGAAGACAGGGAAGTGTTCTTCGCAGCCTATTAAGTGGCTTCAGAGAAGGTTTGAAAAGGGGAGACAGCAGATGAAGAAGCAGGACTTGGGAGTTGCACTGTATTTACTTGCAGCAATTGTAATGATGATTGTACCAATCAGCAGTACATTGCTTGATGTATTACTTGCATTTAACATAGCTATTGCATTCACAATTTTGTTTGGCACGATGTTTGCCAAGGAAGTGTTGGATATGTCATTTTATCCCACCATATTATTGTTCACTACAATTTTTAGAATTGCATTGAACATATCTTCAACTAGATTAATTCTTTCTACCGGTAATCCGGGAAATGTCGTGGCGACCTTTGGTGAGTTTGTAGGTGGCGGCGACCTCGTTATCGGTATCGTAGTATTTATTATCTTATTGATTGTACAGTTTGTTGTTATCAATAAAGGTTCCGAACGAGTTGCAGAAGTAACAGCCAGATTTACCTTGGATGCTATGCCAGGTAAGCAGATGGCAATCGATGCAGACTTGAATACAGGAGCCATTACAGACGCACAGGCAAAGGAAAGACGTCAGAAGCTTCAGGATGAAGCAAGCTTTTTCGGTTCTATGGATGGTGCTGTGAAGTATGTAAAGGGAGATGCAACGGCTGGTCTTATTATTACTGGTGTTAACATCATTGGTGGTATTGTCATGGGCGTAGTCAGACAAAAGATGGAATTTGGAGCAGCTCTTGATAAATATGTTATTCTTACCATTGGTGATGGTCTTGTAAGTCAGATTCCCTCACTTTTAATTTCATTAGCGACTGGTATTCTGGTAACAAAAGGTTCCAAGGAAGCAGACTTTGGTTCTGTGTTGGTAAAGCAGATGTTTGGTTTACCAAAGGTACTTTATATGGTAGGTGGTGTTATCATGGTACTTGGTATTATAACACCTTTGAGTAATCTGATTTTTATTCCATTAGGAGCCATTTTCATTATATGCGGAAGAATGATTGCCAATACTATTGAAACGGCTGAGATTGAAGCACAGGCAGATACGGATGAAGAATCAGCAGAGGAAATCAGAAGACCGGAAAATGTCAATTCGCTTCTACAGGTTGACCCGATTGAATTGGAATTTGGTTACGGTATTATTCCACTTGCGGATGTGAATCAGGGTGGAGACTTACTTGACCGAGTCGTTATGATTCGAAGACAGATAGCTCTTGAACTTGGTACAGTAGTTCCAATCATTCGTTTACGAGATAATATCCAGCTGAACCCGAATCAGTATATTATCAAGATTAAAGGTATACAGGTAAGCGAAGGAGAGATTCTATTTGACCACTATATGGCAATGAATCCGGGATTCGTAGAGGAAGAAATATCAGGTATTCCAACCTTTGAACCATCCTTCCATTTACCGGCTATCTGGATTACGGAGAATCAGAGAGAAAGAGCAGAGAGTGTGGGGTATACCGTAGTAGATCCCCCTTCTATTATAGCAACACATTTGACAGAGATTATCAGACAGTATTTGGCAGACTTGCTGACAAGACAGGATGTACAGAATCTGGTCAACAATGTAAAGGAATCAAATCCATCTCTTGTGGAAGAATTGGTACCGAAGTTGCTTGGACTTGGTGATATCCAGAAGGTGTTACAGAATCTTTTAAAGGAAGGTATCTCTGTAAGAGACCTTGTAACGATATTTGAAACACTGGCAGATCATGCGGCAGTGACAAGAGATACCGATATCCTAACAGAATATGTGCGACAGAGCCTCAAGAGGGCAATATCCAATAAATACTTCCCAGTGAATGAAACGACCAGCGTGGTTACTTTAGATCCGAAGCTGGAGCAGGAGATTATGGGAAGTGTGAAGCAGACAGAGCAGGGAGCATATCTGACTCTTGACCCGGATAAGACCAAAAATATTATGGCATCTGTTGAGATGGAGGTTGGCAAGCTTGAGAAACTTGGCAAGAATCCAATCGTAATAACCTCACCTATTGTCAGAATGTACTTCAAACGACTGACAGAGGATTATTATAAAGACTTGGTAGTAGTGTCATACAATGAAATTGACGCAAGTGTAGAATTACAATCAGTAGGAATGGTGACGGCATAATGATTATTAAGAAATTTCAAGGAAAAACAAAAGAAGAAGCACTGGAGTGCGCAAAGAAGGAACTCGGCGAAGGCATTGTAGAAATGAATGTCAAAACAGTAAAAGCAAAAGGATTGCTTGGCGTCTTCAAAGGAACAAAGATAGAAGTAACCGTAGCAAAGGAAGAAGAGAGTGAAAAATACGGAATTGCTTCGAACAAGGTTTCAAAAGATGTAGCTGATGGTGTGTCAGTGAGCTTGAATGCAGGCAATCAGGCCGGAAAAATTATCCCTATGAAGCAGCCGGTAAAGCTTGCTTCAGGACAGGGAACAGAAACAGTAATGGAGGATGCAAGAGTGATGGGAGAGACAGTGGCAGACGTACTTGCTGCTTTCCCACAGGCAATGAAGAAGAACACAGTGAATAGTGTGGAAGCGTCCAAGACAGTGGAACATAGAAGAAACACAGAGGAAGCAGATGTTTCCAAGGGAAGTCTTTTGGAAGAAAAATTGGATAATCTTCAGAACCTTTTAGAGAAACAGTTATCACAGCAGGAGGAAAAAGCAGCAGCAGAGGAAGCAGACAAGGAAGCTGCATTAGAGGAACAGAAGAAGGAAGAAGAGAAGCGTACAAGAGTGAATTTCCTCAGACTCCTATATAATAAAATGATTGATAATGAAGTGCATGAAAAATATGCAAATGAGATTATTGATGAGATTGAGAAGAATTGCAAGCAGGATTCCAGTATGGATTATATGCTTTCTGATATATATCAGAGAATGATTTTAAAGCTTGGTAAACCGTATATGGTTGAAGAGGAGAAGGGGCCAAAAGTATTATTCTTTGTTGGACCAACTGGAGTTGGAAAGACAACAACAATTGCAAAGATTGCGTCTTCCTTCCGCGTAGAACAGAAGAAGAAAGTAGCGCTTTTGACATCTGATACCTATCGAATTGCAGCAGCTGAACAGCTTAGAACCTATGCAAATATTTTAGAGGTACCGTTCCGAGTTGTTTATACAGCGCAGGAGATTACCAATGCAGTCAGTGATTTCAAAGAATATGATTATATTCTTGTGGATACAACAGGTCATTCACCAAATAATGAAGCTCAGAGAGAGAGTATGAGTGAACTGATTAATTCTGTTGAAACAACCGCAAAAAAGGAAGTATTTTTAGTGTTATCTGCGGCAACCAAGTATAGAGACTTAATGAAGATTGCAGATACTTATAAAGAAATAGCAGATTATAAGCTTATTTTTACAAAATTGGACGAAACATCAACACTTGGTAATATCTATAATTTAAAGATGTATACAGGTGCTTCGCTGTCCTATGTTACATGTGGTCAAAACGTTCCCGATGATATTGCATACTTCAATCCACAGGCAACAGTAAAACAGCTTCTGGGTGGAAGAAAATAAGTGTAAGGGGGAGTAAGAATATGATGGATCAGGCAGAACAGTTACGAAATGTCATTAAAATGAATCCTATGCCAAGACCACTTGCAAGAGTTATTACCGTAACAAGCGGTAAGGGTGGTGTTGGAAAGTCTAATACAGCTATTAACCTTGCATGTCAGTTTAAAAAAATGGGACAAAGAGTTATTATTCTCGATGCTGATTTCGGACTGGCTAATATTGAGATTATGTTTGGAACAGTACCAAAGCATAACTTATGTGATTTGATTTATCAGGGCAAGAGCATCACAGATATTATTACCTGGGGACCTATGGATATCGGATTTATTTCCGGTGGTTCCGGAATTACAGGTTTGGCAAACCTTAGCCGTGACTATCTGAATTATATTATTCAGAATCTAGCAAAGCTGGATGCGATTGCAGATATTATCATCGTTGATACTGGAGCAGGAATTTCAGATGCAGTTCTTGACTTTTTGGTAGCAAGTGGGGAGATTTTAGTAGTGGCAACACCGGAACCAACATCGATTACGGATTCGTATTCTTTGTTAAAGGCTTTAAATAGTCACCCAAGATATTCCAGAGAAGATTCCAAGATTAAGGTAATTGCAAATAAGGTATCGTCGGTAGATGAAGGTGAAGTTATGTATAACAAACTGAATTCTGTGGTAAATAGATATTTGAAGCTTCCGGTTTCTTATTTAGGGGCAATACCACAGGATTCACATCTGGAAAGCGCTGTTATGCAACAGATGCCTGTAAGCATGCAGAGTCCAAATTCCAAGTCAGCAAGAGCATTTGAGAAAATGGCCTATACGTTGATGGATAAGGAATATGATAAGTCCCTTTCAAAACGCGGAATGGCTGCTTTTTTCTCACATATTGTGGCTGGAAATAAGAAGATGGGATAGCTGTGTAGCAGAAATATGTATTGACTGCGGATTCCATAAGAAAATGTAGCACAAAATGGGGTAAATAAGGAGAGGGGAATATGAGTGTCTTAGCAAAAAAGTTAGAGCAGGAGGCTTCTATGATTGAAAAATTCATTTCGCCGGGCGATAAGCTTGAGATGAAATCTGTACAGGAAGTGACTTTGCCGGATCAAACGGTAGGCGTTAAGCTATACAAATCTACTGTTTACGATGTTTCGGAAGATGGAAAGATTATGATGGTAATGCCAATGGAGAAGGCAAAAATGGTGCTTCTGCCGGTAGAAGGGGAATATGAGGTATGCTTTTTCTCGCATGGAGGCATGTATAATGCAAATGTCAGAGTGGTTGACAGACAGAAAATAAATAATACTTATGTGCTGATAACGGAGATGATTACAAATCTGCATAAGCATCAGAGGCGTGAGTATTATCGATTTAACTGTATTGTAGAAATGCTTACCAAAGAGCTTGCTAAGGCAGAAGAAGAGGCATTCGGAAAACAGTTGGGGTATTTGGTATCGGAAACTGATATGAAACGAGGGGTTATTGTTGATATAAGCGGAGGCGGACTTCGATTTGTATCAAGACAGCCGTTTCAGGAGGGGAAGGTTTTATATCTGAGATTCAAACTTTCCATCAATGATCAAGAAAAGGAATTCAGGCTGGCAGCAAGGGTAGTTCTCTCAAGAGAGATTGAAAAGCGTCAGAATGAATATGAGAATCGTGTGAAGTTTTTATATATTGACAATACAACTCGTGAAGAAATAATCAAATACATCTTTGATGAAGATCGCAAAAATAGAAAAAATGGAAAAGGCAGATAAAAAGTATGACAATTAGCTCTTTAAATGAAAAAAGTAAGAAAAAAATATTGATAGTTGATGACTCTGCACTTATGAGAAGAGTTATGTGTGATATAATCAATTCAGATGAACGATTCCAGGTTGTTGATCAGGTATTTGATGGAGAAGCGGCATATGAATTATTGAAGAAAAACCAGTATGACGGTGTCGTACTGGATGTGAATATGCCAAAGCTCAATGGAATTCAACTCTTACGTATGTTACAAAAGGACAAGATTCGTGCAAGAATTATGATGGCAAGTACTGATACAAAAGAGGGAGCTTCGGTAACAATGGAGTCACTTGACTTAGGTGCGATTGATTTCATTGAGAAACCGGCGAATCTGAGTTACTTAAAGGGTGACGAGTTTAAGACGAAGTTTCTGGATATTTTGTATGCGGTAGTAACAAGCCGTCAGTCAAATATTCAGAAGGATAGTGTAATTCCAAAGCAAAAACAGGAGGAGAGCACAAGGAAGCTTGTCGATATCGTAAGAAGAAGTCAGCCGACAGTAGGCGGACAAAAGATTGTAGCAATTGCAAGCTCCACTGGTGGTCCAAAGGCATTACAGAGCGTAATTCCAAGACTGCCGGCAGAACTGGCAGCACCTGTTCTGATAGTTCAGCATATGCCGAAGGGCTTTACCCAGTCACTGGCAGAGCGTCTGAATTCACTGAGTAAGATGGAAGTGAAGGAGGCAGTGGATGGTGAATCGATAGAAAACGGTACGGTATATATTGCTCAGGGTGGCAAGCATATGAATGTTGTTACCAAGGGCGGGAAGGCATATATCAGTTATACCGATGAACCACCAAGAGAAGGGGTTAAGCCTTGCGCAAATTATATGTATGAATCTTTGAAAAATAGCAATTATTCTCAAGTTGTATGTGTCGTACTTACGGGGATGGGCGCGGATGGAACAAAAGGAATCGTGAATTTGGAAACCGCAAAAAAAGTACACGTCATTGCACAGGATGAAGCAACTTCTACCGTTTATGGAATGCCCAAATGTATAGCAGCTACGGGATTAGTGAATCAGGTCGTCGGATTGGATGACGTGGCCCAGGAAATAATAATGAATGTGGGGGTCAAGTAGCATGGATACAAGTCAATA
>JAFSGY010000105.1 GCA_017440575.1 Lachnospiraceae bacterium
GGCCAGGAAAGCATGAAGGCCAAAGCGCTTGGCGCCCATTTCCTTGAGCTTTTTCATGCCCTGGATCAGTTGCTCCTTGGTCCAGCCGTATTTGGAATCCCCGGGAGAGCCCATGATATCCGTGCCCAGGGTGAAATCTCCCCCCGGATTAAAGCGGGCGCAGATGGTTTCGGGGATGCCGCCGTGGGCGGCCAGAAGATCAATATCGCTGATATCATCCAGATTGATGATGGCATTCATGGCCCGGGCATGGGCAAACTCCTCCGGGGGCATGGCATTGGCACTGAACATGATATCATCGCCCTGCATACCCAATTTCTCTGCAAGCAATAATTCGCATTCGCTGGAGCAATCCAGCCCGCAGCCCTCCTCCTGAAAAATCTTCAGGATATGGGGATTGGGCAGCGCCTTCACTGCATAATATTCCTTAAAATGAGGCGCCCAGGAAAAGGCAGCATTCAGCGCTCGGGCGCGAGCACGAATATCTTTTTCATCATATAGGTGAAAGGGAGTTGGAAAGCGGCTGGCCGCCGCCTCAAATACAGAATCGGGCAAAGAAAAATTTGGCATAACTCGCATCCTTTTAAAGCGTAATTTTCTCCTACATTATAAAAAATTCCCCGAAGCGCCGCAAGGGCCCCGGGGGAAAAGCACAAATTAAGAACAGATACGGCAGGGGGGCATTTTTTCGTATAGAATAAGGGCATCCTGATCAGTGCACAGCTGGGTGCCCGGCAGCATTACCGATCCCCCCGCCACAGCGGAGGCAAAGCGCAGGCAGTTTTCCAGATTTTCTCCCCTGCTCAGTGCATGGAGCAGCCCCGCCAGCATGGAATCCCCTGCCCCCTGCACGCCCCGTACCGGTTCGATTCCGGTTGCCGGCATTTAATAAATAAAAAATAAAAATGTGTGCTTAGCTCAGCTGGATAGAGCGTTTGGCTACGGACCAAAAGGTCGGGGGTTCGAATCCTCTAGCGCACGTACAAAACGGTGTAAGAAGTATCTTACATCGTTTTTTTGTTATTGAAATGTTAATGCAAGTTAGGAATAAGCGGTAATAATGTAAAAGATTATTTTACGAGAATTATACAAAAGTGTGGTAGCTGTTTTTACATAGAATGATTAAGATTCACTTATCGCATAACAAAAGGAGAATGTTATGCGAAATGAAAGAGAATGATAAACATTCAGAAAAGAGGAGAAAAAAGTGAAGAGAATTAATCACAAAGTAACAGCAGCTATGATGTCTACAATTCTTATGGCATCTGCATTGGTTGGATGTGGACAGGCAACCAATAGCTCTGCAAAGAACGAAACAGTAGAAGTAACAAATGAAGTATATGCAGTAGAAGGTATAGCAAATGTAAATACGGTAAATAAGAACGTTCCAAAGTATATTTTCTTATTTATTGGTGATGGAATGAGTTACCCACAGGTACAGTCTGCGGCTTATTATCTTGGAACAATGGGAAGTAATGGTGGCGTTGAGACAGAGAAACTTTCCTTTATGAATTTCCCAGTGAGTGGTTCCGCTCAGACTTTTGATAGTACATCCTTCTGTCCGGACTCGGCATCTACTGCAACGTCTATTTCAACAGGTAACAAGACCTATAGTGGCGTTATTAATATGGATACGAGTAAAACAGTTGCATATGAGACTATTACAGAGAAGCTGAAAGAACAGTTAGGTTATAAGATTGGTGTTTTGACTAGTGTTAACTTGAATCACGCTACTCCAGCTGCATTCTATGCACATCAGGCATCCAGAAGCAATTATTATGAGATTGGACAAGAATTAATTGCAAGTGGTTTTGACTATTTTGCAGGTGGTGGATTATTGAATCCGACAGGTAAGAATAAAGACTTGGCAAATCTTTATGAGGTAGCAGAAGAAGCAGGTTATACAGTGACAACAACACAGAGTGAAATTGCGGCAGTGAGCAAGGAAACAGGTAAGGTAATTGCAATTGACGAGAATCTGGCAGATAGTGATTCTATGGCTTATGCCATGGATTTAGAGGATGGTCAGTGGGAATTAGCGGACTATGTGGAAAAGGGAATCGAGGTTCTTGATAACGACAATGGCTTTTTTATGATGGTAGAAGGTGGAAAGATTGACTGGGCGTGTCATGCAAACGATGCAGCAGCATCTATTAATGATACACTTGCACTTGATAAGGCTGTTCAGGTGGCATACAAATTCTATCAGGAAAATCCGGCAGATACCTTAATTTTGGTAACAGGTGATCACGAAACAGGTGGTTTGACAATTGGTTTTGCAGGCACGAACTATGATACTTATTTAAAGAATCTTGATAATCAGAAAATTTCTTTTGCAAAGTTTGATTCGGATTATGTAAAGGGGTATAAGGAAAATAAGACGCCATTTTCACAGGTGTTAGTAGATATTAAGAACAATTTTGGTCTTGTGACTGCAGATGATGCAGCGGCTACAACAGATAAATCGCTTATATTGACTGAGTATGAGGTAGAAAAGTTGGAAGCGGCATATGAGAGAACCTTAGAGGTTGGCACTTCAAGTCAGAGTAAGATGACTCAGGAGGAATATGTGTTATATGGAACTTATGAACCACTTTCTGTTACAATTACACATATTTTGAATAATAAGTCTGGTATTGCATTTACATCTTATTCTCATACAGGTTTACCGGTTCCGGTTTTTGCAATTGGTAATGGTTCAAGTCTTTTTGAAGGATATTATGATAATACAGATATCTTTAAGAAGTTATCCACATTAACAGGAGTGAAGTAAGCAAAGAATCCTGTATGTGTATAGTATTAGGAAAATGGAGAATAAAGATGAAACAATTATATAAAAAATATATATTGTCACATCTGCCTTTCATGATATGTAGTATATTATTATGCATCCTCATAGCTCTTCCTACGGGCTATGAGGATGCTGTTATTTATCAGGGAACGGACAGATGCAAGGCAGAAGTATTAAGGACAGATGAATCGGCAGTTGTTCATAGCGGGTTAATCCGTTCAGGAGAACAGTATTGCATAGTAAGATTGCAGGGAGGGATTTTTAAGGGGCAGGAGACAGAAGCATATAATATGTTAAGCGGCTCTTTAGAAAATGATAAGATATATACGGTGGGAGATTTTGCAATGGTGGTTGTCAGTCATCAGAATGGAGAGATTCTCTCAGTAAATATGATTGATCATTATAGGATGGATAAAGAATTTTTATTAATGTTTTTCTTTGCGGTTGTACTTGTTATTTTTGCTGGAAAAACTGGATTAAAGAGCTTGTTGTCTTTTGCAATTGCTGTATTATCTATATGGAAAATTTTAGTGCCGGCGTGTCTGAATGGAGTGAATCCGATTCTGGCAGGATTTTGTATTGTAATTGCATTGACAGTAGTGATTATATCACTTGTATATGGCTATGACAGACGATTTTTAGCAGCTTCTTCAGGAGCAGTGTTAGGCACAATGATGACCTGTATTTTGGGTATTATTTTTACAGATTTATTCAAGATTCATGGTGCTGTAATGACAAATTCGGAAAGCTTGCTTTATGCAGGTTTTGAGAATTTGAATCTGACACAGATTTTTATGGCGAGTGTTTTTATCGGAGCAAGTGGGGCGATTATGGATATTGCAGTAGATATTACATCAGCAGTCAATGAAGTGGTAGAGAAGAAACCAGAGATTAGTGCCAAGGAAGCTGTCTTATCAGGAATTCACGTTGGCAGAGCGGCAATGGGAACTATGACAACAACTTTACTGTTGGCATATTCAGGAGGGTATCTTACGTTGCTTATGGTATTTATGGCTCAGGGAACGCCTATTTATAATATTTTAAATTATAAATATGTTGCTTCGGAGATCCTTCATACGATAGTGGGAAGCTTTGGATTGGTGGCTGTTGCTCCGTTTACATCTCTTATGAGTGGCTTTTTATTAACAAGGAAAAATGGATTGAAACTGTGATAGCATTGCTCTATTTGTATTGGTTTGGATATATTGGTGTCTGATAATAAAAAATATGTTTTCAAAAACTGAAAATAATTATATAATATATTCAGATGTTTAAAAAAATAGTCATGTGTTGTTTTGTGCGGAGGGCGTATATGAGAACAATTAGAATGAAGATTATAACAGGTATTTTGATGTGTTCCTTATTAACGGCATTGGTTATTGGTGCATTGGCAATTGTAAATTCTACACAGCTTGCCAGTAAGGATGCACGGGAAAAGATGCAGTACCTTGGAACAATACAGGCTCAGGAGCTTAATGGCATGATTAGTAGAATCGAGCAATCTGTAAATACGTTAAGTGATACGGTTATGCAGGAGTTTGATTATGCAACATTTACTAAGAATAAGAGCTATGCGGATAAATTCACAGAAGAGATTCAGGAAGTAGTTTTCAGTTTTGCAAGGCGTACCGATGGAGCTATTACAGCATATGTGAGATATAATCCACAGTTTTCTAATCCAACATCAGGCACTTTTTTAACAAGAAATTCATTATCAGAAGATTTTACGGCAGTAGTTCCAACGGATTTTTCCATGTATGAAGAAGATGATGTGGAACATGTTGGCTGGTATTATACGCCAGTCAAGGCAGGAAAAGCTATATGGATGGAGCCATACTTAAATGAGAATATTAATGTATATATGATATCTTATGTAGTTCCTTTGTTCGCAGAGGATGGAACCTCTATAGGTATTATTGGAATGGACATTGACTTTTCACAGATTACAGATATTGTTGATAAGACTTCCTTATTTGAGACTGGCTATGCTTTTTTAGTGAATGCAGACGGAAATATTGTTCATCATAAGGAAGTGGCAAGTGGTACAAAGCTTGTTGAACTGGATGCATCGATTAGTGAAGTTGTAAGTATGATGGAAAATAGTGGCAATCAGGGTATAGACAAGATGTATGCTTATCAGGGGATAAATAAGCGAATGGTTTACTATGAGCTGGGAAATGGCATGAAGCTGATTCTCAGTGCACCGAATATTGAGATTGTATCAGATGCAAACAGGATGGTTATATTGATTGGCAGTGCGATAATCATAGCGATGATTATCTCTAGTATCGTAGGAGTGGTAGTCGGTACTAGTATTTCTAAGCCGATTAAGCTATTAACAGGTATTATCAGTCAGACAGCGAGACTTGATTTGAAACCTACACAGGCGGGGAGCAAACTGCGTAAGCAAAAGGATGAAATTGGTATTATGGCAAAGGAAATTCATGGTATGCGTAGTATTTTCCGTGAGTTGGTTTCATCCTTGAATAATGCTGAGGGGCTGATTCTTGACAGTGTTGGAAATCTTGACCGTATTATGCAGGAGAACAGTAATCGTGCAGGTGAGAACTCGGCGGCGACGCAGGAGCTTGCAGCAGGCATGCAGGAGGCTTCTTCCAATACAACAAATATTGTAAAAAATGTAGTAGAGGTTAAAAATAATTCGCAGAATATCTATGAACTTGCAAAGGCAGGAGAAGAAGATTCGAAACAGATTCAAGTACGTGCAAGTGAGATGGAAAAGGTCAGCAGAGAATCTAGTGATAAGACACAGAAGATGTATGAGGTCATGAAGCAGAAGACGGATATTGCTATTGAACAGTCAAGGGCAGTAAAACGTATTAATGAGTTGACGGAGGATATTAAGGAAATATCTTCCCAGACGAATCTGTTGGCTCTGAACGCAAGTATTGAGGCAGCTCGTGCGGGAGATGCCGGAAAAGGATTTGCAGTAGTCGCTTCAGAGATAGGAACGCTTGCTTCTCAGACCTTCAAGACGGTTGATACGATTGATGAGATTGTTGGTGAGGTAAATGAAGCGGTTTCCAATATGACAGAATGTATCATGGCAATGATGGGCTTTCTCGAAGAAACGGTACTCAAGGATTATGATGCTTTCTGTGAGTCAGGGAATAAATATCGTACTGATGCAGATTCTTTTCTGCATGTTATGGGACAGGTTGGCACAGCAATAGAAGCATTGGAAAAATATATTGTTCAGATTGCTTCGGCAGTAGAAGATATTGATGAAATGGTTACACAGTCATCCAACGGTATTAATGTCATTGCAGAAAAATCAGGTGAAACACAAAATACCATGGCAGAAGGCTATGAGAAGCTTCAGATATGCAGAGAGGCAGTTGGAGAGTTCCAGAAGATTGTAGAGCAGTTTGTCGTATAAGAAGGCTAGTGGAACCGTTGCATATTATGTAATGGTTCCACAAAAAGTGCATTATTTAACTTGCACGAAAAAATACGAAATAATTTACGTGCACTATTCACAAATTATAAATTGATTTATCGTCAATATTTCCCATTGAAAATAAAGTGCACAATTGTTAAGATAAAAACAGATAAATGATTTAGCACTTTGAGATGTTTTCATAAGAACTTTCATATATTGTTAGATTTATAATTAATTAACCGCCAAGAAACAAAAAGAAGCGGTTTTACTTATGTAAATTTTTGGTATCGTTTCCGATGATTGAAAATGCTCGGAATTGGATTGTAGAAGATATGTTAATTTGGTGCATGATAAACGAAAATTTATATAAGACAGGCGATGGTTATTAAAATTCTTGGATATAAGAATTTAATAATAGAAAGAAACTTTATAATTTTAAGGAGAGGTAAAAAGATGAAAAAGCGTGTTTTAGCATTGATTATGTCAACAACAATGGTTGCAGCTGCATTAGCAGGATGTGGAAGCTCAGAAAAGGCAGAGACTCCAGCAGCAGATTCTGCAGCAACAACAGAAACAAAGACTGAGGCAAAGGCAGATGCTCCAGCAGCAGACGCAGCAACAGAAGAAGTTAAGGATTATGGTACAGGTGAAATCAAGGTTTGGGTTGCTGAGAACGTTCAGACTTTCACAGAAACAAAGATTAAGGAATTCCAGGATGCTAACCCAGAATATGCAGGATATGCTGTAACAGTAGAGCCTGTAGGTGAAGGTGATGCAGCAAGCAACATGATTACAGACGTTGCAGGCGGCGCTGATATCTTTGGATTCGCTCAGGATCAGTTAGCTCGTCTTGTATCTGCAGGTGCATTATCTCCAGTAGTTGGTGATAACGCTACATTTGTTAACGAGCAGAATGACGCTGGCGCAGCTTCAGCAGCAACAATGGCAGGTACAGTATTTGCATATCCTTTAACATCTGACAACGGATACTTCTTATACTATGATAAGAGTGTTGTAACAGATCCTACATCTCTTGATAAGATCGTTGCTGATTGTGAAGCAGCAGGTAAGAGTTTCTACATGGAAATTAACTCAGCTTGGTATCAGCCAGCATTCTTCTTCGGAACAGGATGTACATTAACATATGATACAGATGATATGGGTAACTTCACAACATGTAACATCGATTATGCTTCAGACAATGGTGTAAAGGCATTAAAGGCTATGATTAACCTTCATAAGTCTTCAGCATTTGTAAATGGTTCTTCATTAAGTGCAGCAACTAACGTAGGTGCAATCGTTGACGGTACATGGGATTCAGGCGCAGCTAAGGAGTTATTCGGTGATAACTATGCATGTGCTAAGCTTCCTACATTCAATGTTGATGGAACAGATTATCAGTTTAGCGGATTTGGTGGATTTAAGTTAATGGGTATTAAGCCTCAGACAGATGCTAACAAATTAGCAGTTTGTCATGCAATCGTTAAGCACTTATCTAGTGAAGAAGTACAGCTTGCTCGTTACAACGAGGTAGGTTGGGGTCCTTCTAACGTAGCAGTTCAGCAGAGTGATGCTGTTAAGGCTGATGAAGCACTTTCAGCACTTGCAGAGCAGTTAGCATTTACAATTCCTCAGGGACAGTATCCAAATGACTACTGGGCACTTGGAACTTCTCTTGGTGATTCTGTAATCGCTGGTGAGTATGACAACGCTTCTGACGAAGAACTTATGAAGGTTCTTGAAGATTTCCAGGCTACATGCCAGTCTTACGCACAGTAATTCAGTCGTTTAGAAACAGCTGAATATAGTGTTTGCTTTGGATGTTATATCTGAGCTTAATTAAATAATGTCTAGGCAGGGAACTTGATTCCCTGCCTAGTATATTTGTATCAAAGACTTTGAGAGAGTCGATACAGGAATTTATGAAAAAATATGATGTAGTGAACAACATCGGATTCAAGTAGTGATACTTGATTCTTATTGACTTTGTAGGTGAAACATTCTGAAATATTTCATGTAATCGCTTGCCTGCATCGATAATACACAATCTGGAGGGACTATGAAAGAAATGGAAAAAAACTCTGGTATTTTCAAAAAAGCAGGAAGTGCAATTGTTAATTTCTTCAAGTGGCTTAGTACCGATTTAAAGGATATCGGAACAACATTTGCAAATGGTGATTGGAAAACTCGCGTGTCCTTTCTCATTATGGGATTTGGACAGTTAATGCATAAGCAGTATGCTCGTTTTGTGGCTTTTTTTGGAATTGAGGTACTGTTTATCTATTATATGGCAACTTTTGGTGCAACATACTTAAAGGATATTACTACATTAGGTACAAAGAAGAGTGGTTGGAATCCGGACGGAACAATGGCTTATGGTGATAACAGTTTCTTTATCTTGTTATTCAGTTTATTAAGTATTATTTTTATCTTTGCATTTATTTTCTTATGGAGAGTGAATGTCCGTCAGAATAGAGATAGACAGATTCTTCTCGCACAGGGTAAGAAGCTTGCGACAACCAAGCAGGATTTACATTCTTTATTAGATGAGAACTTTGATAAGACTTTGTTGGCATTACCTTTTACCGGTGTGTTTGTATTTACGGTATTGCCGATTATCTTCATGATTTGTGTTGCATTTACAAATTATGACTATAATCATCAGTCTCCAACTCAGTTATTTACATGGGTTGGTATAGAGAATTTTAAAAACTTGTTCTCTATTGGAGCAACTGGTTTTGGTAAGACATTTGGTAAGGTTTTATCGTGGACTTTAATTTGGGCATTTTTTGCAACTTTCCTGAACTATTTCTTAGGAATGGGTGTTGCAATGTTAATAAATAAAAAGGGTATTAAGTTCAAGAAAATGTGGAGAACGATTCTCGTTATGACAATTGCGATTCCACAGTTTGTATCCTTATTATATGTTAGTAAGATGTTTGCAGCAGATGGTCTGATTAACAGCTATTTGATGAAATGGGGATGGATTGAAAGTGCGATTCCATTCTGGACAGATCCAACTTATGCTAAGGTATTGGTTATCATACTCAACTGCTGGGTTGGTATTCCATATTTAATGTTAATAGCAACCGGACTTTTAATGAATATTCCGGAAGATTTATATGAGAGTGCTCGTATCGACGGTGCAAATGCATGGCAGATGTTCCGCAAGATTACACTTCCATATATGTTATTCGTAACAGGACCTTATCTGTTAACACAGTTTACAGGTAACTTGAATAACTTTAACGTTATCTATCTGCTGTCTGGCGGTGGTCCACAGTCTATGGAGTTGACAGGTTCCGCAGGAAATACAGACTTGTTGGTAACATGGCTGTATAAGATGACCTATAACAATACCGACTATAAGATGGCGGCAGTTATTGGTATTATGGTATTCATAGTAACCGCTGTAATTTCGCTGGTGGTATACAACATCTTACCTTCAGTTAAAGATGAGGAGGGATTCCAATAATGGCAAAAGAAGCAAGTATGAAGAGACGTAGAGCTATAGGTAATGCAGTTACTTATGCTATTTTGATTATTATTAGTATCGTATGGTTATTTCCATTCGTGTGTTTGATTATTCAGAGCTTCCGCTCTTATATTACAGAGTTTGGTGGTATGGTAAATTACCTGATACCAAAGGAATTTTCATTAGATTCTTATAAGTTTTTGTTTAGTGAAGAGAGTCAGTTTGTAAAGTGGTATGGCAATACACTTACCATTGCTGCCTTTGTAGCAGTTTTCCAGACAATTATTGTTATTTGTGTAAGCTATGCACTTTCCAGAATGCGTTTTAAGGGACGTAGAGCTTTGATGAATTTCTGGTTAGTACTTGGTATGTTCCCTGGTTTCTTAACCATGATTTGTTTATACTTCTTATTAAAGGAGCTTGGATTAACACAGCAAGGTGCAATTCCTGGATTAATCTTGATTTCTGTAGCAAGTTCCGGTATGGGATACTATGTATTTAAGGGTTATATGGATACCATTCCAAAGTCCCTTGATGAGGCAGCACGTATTGATGGTGCAACAAGAGCACAGATTTTATATATTATGATGCTTCCTCTTGCGAAACCTATTGTTATTTATACAGCATTAACCGCATTTATGGCTCCATGGTGTGACTATATCTTTGCTTCTTACGTATCATTAGGAAACAGTGATACGTATAACGTAGCGGTAGCGATGTATCGTTGGGTTAAGACGAATGACTATCAGGGCTACTTCACAAGATTCTGTGCAGGTGGTATTTTGGTAGCAGTTCCAGTAACAATCCTCTTCATGTGCTTACAGAAGTACTATGTAGAAGGTGTAACTGGTGGTGCAGTAAAGGGTTAATAACCGTTATATAGGATTTTGAATCGGCAGTCCGAAATGACTGCCGATTTTTCTGCGTATGTATTATATGAAAAGACGATACTCAGAATGGATAAGATAGTGTATACTAGAAGGAAAGGTTTCTGGGACGAAGCAAACAGTGATTAGGGCAGAAAGGACTTTTATATGAATAGTAAGAAAATTCTACATAAATTAATCTTCGTAGCAGCGATAATGATGCTAGGAATCGTGGGATGTGCAAGAGGAGATAAAGGCTCAAATACGAATGAAGATGCCTCTGAAAAAATGTCAGTGGCCGTTGAAGTAAGTTCAGAAGCTTCAGAGTCAGAAGAAGTACAGTCAGAAGCAGTTGCAGAGCCTGTAATTTATGAATATGAACAGGATTTGAATATCATAGATGATAATTATAGAAATTATTATGAGATATTTGTATATTCTTTTTATGATTCTGATGGAGATGGAATAGGGGATTTGAATGGTGTGACAGAAAAGCTTGATTATGTGCAAGAGATGGGATTTAATGGTATCTGGCTTATGCCAATTATGCCATCCACAACCTATCACAAATATGATGTGACAGATTATTATGCCATTGATGAAGAATATGGTACGATGGAAGACTTTGAGAGGTTGGTCGAGGAATGTCATAAGCGTGATATTCGTTTGATTATTGATTTTGTAATGAACCATTCATCTTCAAAGCATCCATGGTTTACAGAGGCTTGTGAGTACTTAAAAGAGCTGTCTGTTGATGCGGAACCGGATGCAAGTGTATGCCCATATGTAGATTATTATCATTTTTCCAAGGAACAGGTGAATGGTACCTATTATAAGGTAGCAGGGACAGATTGGTATTATGAAGGTTCCTTTTGGTCTGAGATGCCGGACTTAAATTGGGAAAGTGGTGTGTTAGAGAAGGAATTTGAAGATATTGCGGAATTCTGGATTGGTAAGGGAATCGATGGATTCCGAATGGATGCGGTAATGCACATAAGTGAAACGGATAAACAGCTTAATATAGATGTCATGAATTGGTTCTATACATACTGTCAGAGTCTGAAGTCTGACTTCTATATGGTGTCTGAGGTATGGGCAAATCTGGCAACGATTACTGATTATTACGCAAGTAAGACACCAAGTATGTTTAATTTTGATGGAGCAGATACAGAAGGAAAGCTGATAAAGACCGCAAGAGGTAACTATAAAGCAGAGAATTTTGTTAAGAATATGTTGACATATCAGACAGAATTTGGAGCAGTATATGAGGGCTATATTGATGCACCATTTATTGCTAATCACGATATGGGACGTGTATCGAATGCATTGAATGCGAATAGTAATGATATGAAGATGGCAGCAGGTCTTCTTATGACAATGAATGGAAGCCCATTTGTTTACTATGGCGAAGAGATTGGTATGGCAAGCTCTGGAAAGAAGGATGAGAATAAGCGTCTGCCGATGATATGGTCTGATACAGACAAGACTGGTATGTCAAATGGACCAAAGGACGCTGATGATGGTATCATTTCAGCTTTTCCGTCAGTAGACGTGCAGATGGCGGATGAGACATCTATCCTGAATTATTATAAGCGAGGAGTAAGGCTTCGTAATGAGAATCCTGAGATTGCAAGAGGCACGGTTGCTTTAATAGAAGAGTTATGTAGTGGACATCAGGCTGTGATTACTAAGACCTATAACGATAGTATGATTGCGATTGCTTATAATACCTCGGATGAAGTAATCGAGATTGCACTTACAGGGACGGAGATAGCTGATATGGGAATCAGGGGGTATTTGACTTTGAACGGTGAAGAGATTACGTTACAGAATGGAGTGCTTTGTATGCCGGCACAATCAATCTGTATCTTAAAATAAGTTGATGCGAGTTTTTCGTTGTTATGTATAATCTGGATGTTTTTAAATTGGATATTATAAGATATATTTGTATTTTTTCTTTTTTTATATTATATTAAAATAGGATAGATAATAACGGTTTCTTAGTCATACGCTTCTTAAGGGTTGCAGCTAGAAAACGTATATTTATTAGAGATTAATATGATGAGATGAGAAGATTATGAAGATATATATAATACGTCATGGAGAGACAGATTGGAATGTTGTAAAGCGTTTGCAGGGACGTTCTGATATACCTTTGAATGAAGAAGGAAAACGTTTGGCAAGGGTGACAGCAGATGCACTGACTGATATTCCATTTACAAGAATCTATACGAGTCCCTTACTACGAGCTAAGGAAACGGCGATGATTATCAAGGGGGACAGAGATATCCCGGTGATAGAGGAAGAGAGAATTCAGGAGATTAGCTTTGGAATCTATGAAGGACTCACTTGTGCAGAGAATCATTATACGATTCCAGATCCTGATTTTATTAATTTCTTTAAACAGCCGGAAAAATATATTGCGCCGCAAGGAGCGGAAAAAATAGAGACATTATGTAATCGTACCACGGATTTTTTGCAGGAATTGGTACATACTACTGCATATCAGGATGATACTATTTTAATATCTACACATGGTGCGGCACTAAGAGGACTGTTGTCGTCCATTAATATGAATGGTGTCGCAGAGTTTTGGAAGGGTGGCGTTCACAAAAACTGTGCAGTCACCATTTTGGAAGTAGTAGATGGTCAGATAAATCTGTTGGAAGAAGGCAGAGTATATTATTAGTTACTGACTTATAGTGAACAGGAACTATGATTAGCATAACGAAAGAAGGCGTGCATGAAATGGAAAACGAGTATAGCAAAGTAAAAGTAAATAATGAGATGGATTTTTGTTCGGTAACGGATCAAAATGTGAAAACTGTTTTGGAAAAGGCATTTATGAAAGCAAGAGTATCTTACTTTTTACGATGGGAAAAGCCTGGTTTTTTTGCAAAGATATTTACAGGGGCAAAGCCAAGTATTGTATTTTGTATTAATTCTGCGCAGTTAGAAACTGCTGAAGAAGTGATGAAGGGACTTGAAGATGTGGATAGTGCTGTGAAGATGATTCGTACAAAATCGAATAATAGAACCGGATTTTAATAGGGTAAAAATGAGAAAAGGACTGTATTTTAATGGATACAGTCCTTTTTTCAATTTTTATCGTAACGATTCGGTTGCTTTAAAATTATGAATATTTGTGATTATTATGAAAAAAGCTGATTATGGTAGCGATGATGATGAGAATCATAGCAATGATGGCAGCTAGTAACACAAGCATTGTGGTATCGGATACGAAAGGAACGGATTCTTGCTTGGCGACAGGTTCTTCTATAATGGATTCAAGTGTTTCAGAAAGATCTTCGGTCTCTACCGGGAGGGTGGATGGAGGTTCTGCAGAAAGATATTTAGCAGAGATAAAGCCGTTGGTGCCTTGGAATGGAATCTCAAACCAATCGTTTTGAACTTTTCCGGTGATAGATATTTCTTCTCCGTAAGAGAGATTACCGATAATATCGTATTGAATGGACGGGCCACTACGAACATTTAAGCCGCCGGAGGATGTAACGAAGTAAGTTCCTACAAATTCTTCGATAATAAAGCTTTCTTCAGTAGAAGGATTAGGGGCATCATCTATTGGTGGAAGAACTGGTGCGACAATATTGTCAGATGGCAGTTCAGGGGCTTCTGGTATAGGATTTTCAATTGCAGGAGGTTCAGGAGAAATTGTTTCCTCGGTCAGAATATCTTCAGGAACCTCGGTGGGAGTAGGTATATCTGCTTCTGGTTCATTTGGAGCTTCTTCAGTAGGAAGTGGAATCGATTCGATTGGTTGAGTAGATAAATCGGCAGCGTAAATGGTGAAGGATGAAAATGTGAATGCTGAAAAAAAGAAAAGCAACAGAATACATAATAAAATGTAGCTGTTGCTTTTGTGTTGTAAGAGAAATGCGAATCGTTTCATTTGAAGGCCTCCTTATTTGAATAGCATGTGTAAACTATCATATTTATGAATGTATATATGAGTAGCATGCCCGAAAAGAGGCTTTGTTATTATAACTTTCGGTTAAAGTTCTTATGTTTAATATTCAGGAATTACGATTGCTGCAATGATATAGGCTAGGATTCCACAACCACCAAGTACTGAGAAAATAATCCAGAGAAGTCGGATGACGGTCGGGTCAATATTGAAGTATTCACCGATTCCGCCACATACACCGCAAAGCATGCGATTTCTTGATTTGTAAAGCTTACGATATTCATTGTTATTGTTCTGATTAAAATCCATTTTGAAATCCTCCTTTATGTTTATTCAAATAAAATGTTCATGTTTCCCATACCACATTTAAGGGTGTAGGTACTGTCGACACCATGCTGTATATGGTCAGAGTAGGCAACCGCACCGAGTGATTTTTCATGTAAGGTCAAATTGCCCATTGCGCAGTCAACGTTGTAATTATGCGCTTCATAGGAATCTTGTAAAAATAGTTCCAGATTACCCATACCACATTCCGCGGTAAGATTATGGGTGATAATTCCGTGATAGGTGATATTGCCAAATCCTACTGAAATGTCAGAGTCAGCGATATTTGCATCACGAATCTCTACATTGCCGGCGCCTACTTCGAGAGTGAGTGTGTCGGCAGCAAGGGAATGAGAAATGAGTTCACCGGCACCAACATCAAGAGTAATCTTGTCAGTGGCAGCTAAAGAATGTGATTCTAAATAACCTGCTCCTAGCTTAATGTCAATATTCTCGAAAGAAAAGCTCTTTGGAATCTCCAGATATACCTTATTATAATCACCAGACTGTATTCCAAAGGTAATATCATCAAAACCTTTTACATAAAGCGTTCTATCCTCTGTATAATATTGAAATTTGTTAGCATTTTCAGTAAAGATATGAAAATACTCGTCAGAAGATTCGGAAATCACGCACATACCGCCACCAAAATCAATATCTAAATTAGCAATATCGGAAATGGCTGCTACCTGCATATTTTCATGCTTACCGGAATGGGTCTGATGATGCTCGGAGAAATTAATATGGCTTTTTCCATTATGAAAAGTGACAACCGTATCATCAAAAATACCTGATATGTGTTCATGGTGAGGTGCTTCGTTTCTAAGATAGCTATAGAGCGACCCACCACCAATGATAATGCAAATAACAACAATGATGATTCCGATAAAAAGCATGGAAAGAGCTGTTATAAGACAGCCTTTTGCAAATTTTTTCATACGTGTGCCTCCTTGTTGTGTGTTTTCGTTCTGTGAAAAAGGCTACTGATGGAGCGGATAATCCATGGAATCAAACCGATACAAATCCAGCCTGTAAAGAGCAGGAATAAGATTCCAAGGGCGGTAACAACAAGCCCGGCACCCAAACAGGCAACACCAGCTAGTGGGTTATGAAACATCGTTGGAAATCCAGTGATAAAGACAACAATACCGACGATAAAACAAATTAGTCCTGCGACTCCAAAGCCGAAAATCAGCCCTAGGATGGTACCAAAGATTCCAACAAGAATACCAAACAATCCGCCAAGGAGTCCAATCCAAACAGGACTTAATAAAATGATTGCTATAATGGCAAGAATGATAAGCACTGGATTTTGCTTGTTCTTAGGTGCAGGTGGATGCTGGGCAGTATTGCCATAGTTATAGGAATAAGTTTGCTCATTATGTTGGCTCTGTGCAGAACCATAAGGCTCAGGCGAATGTTTAACAGTATTAGATGAATAATTGATATCCTGATTAATCTTATTCAACATACCTGATTTAATCTCAGCGGCAATCGCTTCTGGTGTGCCAAGCTCTTCTAAAATAGCTTCTTCATTCTCGAAACCTGCATCCTCAATATATTCTCTGTAATATGCAAGCACCTCATCTCTTTCTTCCGGTGAAACATCAGAGAGTAATAAGGAGAGTTGGTTTAAGAATTCATTTTTACTCATGAGTTATACCTCCCTCAAATACACTCGTAATTTTTGTAGAATAGGAAATCCATTCTGTTTTGTAAAGCTGTAGCTGTGCGCTACCTTTTTCCGTAATCTGGTAATAGCGACGATTACGCCCGGCGCATTCCCGATCATAGGTAGTCAGACATTCGTCCTTCTGCAAACGGCGCAGTACAGGGTAAAGTGTGGATTCACTTAGCTCGATGACTTCCCTTACGTCCTGAGTAATCTTGTAGCCATAGGTTCCTTCTGAATCCTTAGAGACTACAGCTAAAACAATGGCATCAAGCAGAGTTGAACCTGTATTAAATACCATGCATTCATCTCCTTTTTGAATTTATAATATTATATAGCGTATAATATTGTTCTTGAGAATACTATATGGCATATACTATTATTTGTCAAGAGGTATTAAAAAATCCTGCTTGACTTTTTTCTTTTCATTTACTATCATTAAAGAATAAGAAAAGAGGTAACTATTTAGTTCCTTTATCATTATAAAAAGGTAGTGCCAAAGAGGAGTATTCATTACCCCTTATCAGAGAGAGAAATCCATCGGCTGAAAGATTTCTTAAAGGAAGGAATGAAGAAGGTAGCTTTGAAACCGGAATCCGGAAAGTATTTATATCAGTAGGGATTCACGCTTCGTCCCCGTTAACGGACAAGGCTCTGATGGGAGCTTGCTGAGATGGATGCATTGCGCATTCAAACAAAGGTGGTACCGCGATAACTCGCCCTTTGCTGGAATTAGAAATTTCAGCAAGGGGCTTTTCTTGTATTATGAGGAAAATCCTCATAATACAAAAAGCCCAAGATGCACACGCAAAAGCAAGGAAGATATCGCATAAATGCGATGCTTTTGCGGCGCAGGAATGTGCATGCACATTCCATATTAATTAGATGTAGAAATTTTTTAGGAGGAAGAAAAAACATGAGTAAAGAATTAGCTAAGACTTATGATCCACATGGTCTGGAAGACAGAATCTACCAGAAGTGGCTCGACAAGAAATATTTTCATGCAGAAGTAGACAGGAGTAAGAAACCATTCACAATTGTGATTCCACCTCCAAACATTACTGGTCAGCTTCACATGGGACATGCGCTGGATAACACTATGCAGGATATTTTAATTCGTTTTAAGAGAATGCAGGGTTATAATGCATTATGGCAGCCGGGAACAGATCATGCAAGTATTGCAACAGAGGTTAAGATTATCGAGAAGCTCAAGGAAGAGGGCATTGATAAGTGGGAGCTTGGACGTGAGAAGTTCTTGGAGCGTGCATGGGACTGGAAGAAGGAATATGGCGGAAGAATCATTAGCCAGCTCAAAAAGCTCGGTTCCTCCTGCGATTGGGACAGAGAACGTTTCACTATGGACGAAGGCTGTAATAAGGCAGTTACAGAAGTATTCTGTAAGATGCATGAAAAAGGATATATTTACAAGGGTTCCCGTATCATTAACTGGTGTCCTGTATGTAATACTTCTATTTCTGATGCAGAAGTAGAGTATGAGGATCAGGCAGGACATTTCTGGCATATTCAGTATCCGGTTCTGAATGATGATGGAACAGAGTCAGGCGAATATCTGACCTTTGCAACCACAAGACCAGAGACAATGCTTGGTGATACCGCAGTAGCTATTCATCCGGATGATGAGAGATATACTCATTTAAAGGGTAAAAAGGTTAAGCTTCCTATCGTAAATCGTGTGATTCCTATTGTTGAGGATACTTATGTAGATATGGAATTCGGTACCGGTGTTGTTAAGATTACACCAGCTCATGACCCGAACGACTTTGAAGTTGGAAAGAGACATAACTTACCAATTATCAATATTATGAACGATGATGCTACCATTAATAAGGATGGCGGCAAGTTTGAAGGTATGGACCGTTACGAAGCCAGAGCTGCTATCGTAAAAGAGCTTGACAGCATGGGCTTACTGGTAAAGATTGAAGACCACAGTCATAATGTAGGTACACATGACAGATGTAAGACAACCATCGAGCCATTAGTAAAGCAGCAGTGGTTCGTTAAAATGGATGAGCTGATTAAGCCGGCAGTAGAGGCTGTAAAGAGTGGCGATATCGAACTGATTCCTGAGAGAATGGATAAGACCTATTATAACTGGACAGATAATATCAAGGACTGGTGTATTTCCAGACAGTTATGGTGGGGACATAGAATTCCGGCTTATTACTGTGATGAGTGTGGAGAAATCGTAGTTGCTAAGGAAATGCCAAGTGTATGTCCTAAGTGTGGCGGCGCACATCTGACACAGGACCCTGATACACTTGATACATGGTTCTCATCAGCACTTTGGCCATTTTCAACCTTAGGATGGCCGGAAAAAACAGAAGACTTAGACTATTTCTATCCAACAGATGTACTTGTTACAGGATATGATATTATTTTCTTCTGGGTTATCCGTATGATTTTCTCAGGCTTTGA
>JAFSGY010000106.1 GCA_017440575.1 Lachnospiraceae bacterium
GCTCAGTTGGTAGAGCACCTGACTCTTAATCAGGGTGTCCAGGGTTCGAGCCCCTGGAGGTGCACTAGAGCATAAATAATGCTTTTACAATTTAATATATACGCACCTCTAGCTCAGTTGGTAGAGCACCTGACTCTTAATCAGGGTGTCCAGGGTTCGAGCCCCTGGAGGTGCATTAAAGCACTGTTTTTGATGATAATAGGCATCGGGGACGGTGCTTTTTTGCGTGTCAAAGTGAACCATGCAAAATGAACCGAATTGACTGCTGGAAGCTCGCTCACAAGCAGGTATATTCGGTTCATTTTATAATCACACTATTCCATGATATCTTCTTTTCTTCTAAGATAAATCACTACTACTCCCATAGCAAAGATTACTACCATAATACCAGCAATTACGAATGGTAATGGCGAAGTCTTTTCCTGCAACTGTTCTGCGGCAAGCGGTGTTGCTTCCTCCTCTACAGTTGTAGCTTTTTCTACCTCTGTTTCTGTAGAAGCTTCTATTTCCTGTGTTTCCACTTCACTCATCTCTTCTACTACACTTTCCGTCACAACTTCTACTGCTGTTCCTTCGATTACAGACTCTTCTGTTTCCACCGTCTCTGTCTTTGTAGACGTAGACTTCTGTGTGCTCTGACTCTGTACTGGTGCTACTGTCTCAGGCTGCTGTACCGGTGTCTCAGGAACAATGACAGGCTGTGGTGCCAATGCTACCTGCTGCTCTATAATCTTCTGTGTCTTTGTCTCCTGCTTTGCAGTTTCCTGTTTTGTAGAAGATGTCTGGCTTGAGCCGCTTGACTGACTTCCACTATTTGATGAATTTCCTGATGAGCTGGATGACTGTCCCTGTGAAGCTGTACCTGTTACCTTCACAGTTGCTTCGAAATCATCACTACGGTTATACTGCTCTACAGTAACAGTAATCACAGCTTCTCCGGCCTTCTTACCTGTTACGGTTCCATCTGTACTCACGGTTGCAACAGAAATATTGCTACTCTTATAAGTTACCTTCGCATCCTCTGCCAGATTGCTTACGGTGAGCTTTTTATTATTTCCTGCCTTTATGTCGATATCCTCTACCATCGGTGCGTCCTTGATACCAAAGGATACATCAATATATTTCTGTAAATCCATATAATAGAGAACGATTCCACCGGATACAAAGTCTTCATGTGCCTTGGTATCAAATATCATCTTACATGGCCAGCCCTCAAGCGTCACCATTCCATTATTTGTTGCCTCATCTACCCATGTTCCGTATACACTTCCGCCCTCCGGCATATCAAGATACTGAACCGGAACTGCTGTTTCTCCTGTATACAGACAGATTGTTGTGGATGCATCAATCGCTTCTGCATTAACTTCCATATCCGGACTGCTTGTTACCTGATTACCATCTACCGTTAACCAGATATAGATTATCTGACCATCATAGAACTCTGCCTTGAGCTTCATAAGTCCGTCTTTTACAGTTGCATCTGCAAAAAATGCACTTAACAGATTGATGGTTCCCTTTTCATAATCCACACCAAAGGAGCTGTCATATTGCAGATAATCCCACCAGTCAGAATTTGGCCCTACCTTGCCACTTGCCTGATAAGCAGTCACTCTTCTTACTCTGCTACCATTGAACTCTACCGGAATCTGGATTCCATCCTTACTGCCCTGCGCTTTGCCAACAACCGGATCTGCATACTTAATCAGATACTCATGCCAGTCTGCTCCACTGCTGAACTTCATAACAAGCTCTGCAAAAGTTCCATAACCGGACATCTTGGCAAATTCTTTATTTATATACTCTTTTTTCAGGGTAACAGTAGCACTGTTGCTGTCATATGTATAATCTGTTCCTTCTGTCAGACCCTCAATTCCCTTAAACGTATTGCCATTTAAGGTTAATGCGATTGCTACATCGCTCTTTACTTCTTCCTTAAAGTACAGGTTATCTGCTCCTGTTGCATAGGAGGAACGTCCTGTCATGCTGTTTTCCAGCATTTCGCCAACGGTTGGCTTTTTCCATGTATAAGAACCATTTTTTCTGTTAATACCAGAACCATTATCCCAGAAAATCAGACATACATTATTCTGTCTAGCGAGCTCATTCATGTATTCATAATATTTCAGCTCTTCTCCTGTTTCCAGACAACCTTCGGATGCATCATAGCCAAGCAGACCATATTCACCGATAATAACACCGATTCCTTTAGAAACAAACTGGTTCTTGATGGTCTTCATCATGTTATCTGCGGCATCTCTTGCTGTATAGCTTTCACCATTATTCTGCCACAATTCTTCGTCAAATCCTGTTTTTCCAAGGTTTGCACTATAAACCCACTCACTGTAATAATGAACGGTTGCGATTACATTATGATCATCTAACTTTTTGATAAAGTTATATAATGATGCTCCTTTTTCAAAATTGGTATATACAGTCGGAAGAACAATCATACGCTCCTCATTACCCTTAGTTCCACGGATAATGTCGTATGCTGCCTGATTGATCTCATCCAACTTCTGCTGTGCGTTCTCTACAAAATCTGGCTCGTTAATAGTCTCAAAGCAAACCTGCTGTGGCAAATCTGCCATATATTCTGCAAGCTGCTTCCAGAAATCGGTATACATTCTGTATTCTTCTGAAGACTTATCGCCATCCCAGTACTTTAACCAGATCCAGGAATCATGATGAATGTTAATCATAACATATAAGTCTTCGTCTAACGCCCAGTTAATAACTTCTTTATAACGCTTTAACCAGTCTTCATTAATTACATACTTATACTCATCTGCAGAAGCTGCTTCATTTACTGTATATCTGCGGTAAACCGTGAAAGGAATACGAATGCTGTCATAGCCCTTATCCTTTACTGCCGCTATCAGTTCTCTTGTTACGGTCGGATTACCCCAAGCAAGCTCTCCCCTATCTGGTGCACTTAAGTCAGAGTCAAAGCCCTCAAAAGAATTACCGAGATTCCAGCCGGAACCCATTGCCTCCACATACTTAATAGAAGCGTCGGAATCCATCTTTCCTTCTTCTTCGTCCGCTGTTACCTTGCCTGCATAGAAGGTAATCGCTCCATCCTGCTTATCCAGAGCAAAATATGCGTTTTCATCACCGCAAATCTTGACTTCCGGCTGTACATTCCAGATGTTTGCAAGTCCGTTTGCACCATTTTCGCCTGCCTTTAAAACCGGCGCTGTCTCATACGTTAATTCGTATGTATCGTTAACAACTATCTTTGTAATGGTCGCTGTCATACTGCTTCCATCAACCGGCTCGATATATCCAAGGTTTTTCATTCCCTCTTCATAATCAAGCTGGAAAGAGACCTCATATTCTCCATCGCCATCTAATGCTACCGTCTGCTCTTTCACATTCCAGCTTGCTGCCTGTGCCTTCCAGCTAAAGGCTTCAAGATCCCCTGCCTGTGCTACAGTCATACAATAGGTAAGAGAAGTAAGCGTCTGTGGTTCTACTTCTACTGAGTCCCCGGTGCTTTCCTCTTCCTTAGATTCCTCTTCCTGTGCTACATAGAGCTGAATCGCCCCATCCTGCTGGTCAAGTGCCAAGTAAGCAGAATCATCACCGCAGATTCTTACCTGTGGCTGTACATTCCAAATGTTTGCAAGTCCATTTGCGTTATTTACGCCCGCCTGTAAAACAGGAGCTGTTTCATACGCTAACTCATAAGTATCGTTAACGGTGATTTTGTTAACCGTTACTGTCATTTCGCTACCGGATATTACTTCTATAAATCCGAGGTTCTTAACACCTTTCTCATAGTCGAATGCTAACTCAAAGCTATAGTATCCATCGCCATCAAGCTCAATGATCTGTGCCTTCTCCTGCCAGCTTGCTGCCTGTGCCTTCCATGTAAAAGAAGCCAAGTCATTGCTTCCGTCAACTGTTACTTCATACTTTACGGAGGTAATCGACTCAATTTCCATAACTGACTCTTCGGAAGTCTGTTCTTCTGTTGTTACTTCCTCTGAGCTCTCTTCTTCGGTTGACTCTTCTTCTGATGTTACTTCTTCAGAACTCTCTTCTTCGTTAGTTGTCTCCTCTTCTGAATATTCTTCTGATGATTCTTCTACCATAGAAGATTCTGCCTCTGACGAAGATTCTGCCGTTTCAGACTTCTCTACTTCTGATTTTTCCTCCGATGACGATTCTTCTACTTCCTCTGCTACGTATAATGCAATTGCACCATCTGCCTGATTCAATGCCAGATATGCATCGTCACTCTGACAAATCTTTGTTCCTACCGAAGTATTCCAGATGTTTGCCAGACCATTACAGTCCTTTACGCCTGCCTGCAAAACAGGATTGCTGCCAAAGCTAAGCATATACGTATCATTTACGGTTATCTTTCTAACCTCTATCTTCATCGCACTGTCTGAAATCAGTTCAACAAACCCGAGATTCTTCATTCCCGCTTTGCTTCCTAAGTCCAGAGCAAAGGAATAGTCCCCCTCACCATTCAACTCTACTGTCTGTGACTTCTCCTGCCAGCTCGCTGTCTGTGCCTTCCATTCAAATGCGTCTTCCCCTTCACACTCACTTACGGTTACATCATATTTAATTGATGTAATGTTGGTCTCCTTCCATTCAGTTTTAGCATTTACAGTCAAGCCGGTTACTTGAATTCCGGTTGCCACTAAAATAAATGCCAGAACAAATGATAAGCATCTCCTTACCCTTTTCAATTATGTTACCTCCCATTTTATTTTTTTCTTAGTGAGTTTAACATATTAAAATGCAAAAAAATATCTTCAAAATCCGACATTTTATACATGAAAAAACAGTGATTTTTATTCTTTTTTATATATAAATACCTATGTCATTCTATTTTAAGCTAAAAATGCACACACAACGCACAAAACCGCCCTTGCAAATTGCATTATCTATTACAATTTGACAAAGACGGTTTTCTTTATAGCAAGTATCCTTTTCTTTTCAATTCCTGTTCGATTAAATCCAGAGTCTCTTCACTATCCGCTTCCACGTTATGATAATGAATACCTCCAGACGTGAGATTCTTGAGAGGCTTCGACTTGCCTGTTCGAATCTCTTCGACAAACTCCTGCACTTGACGTCTGCAAGAAATCGGAAGGTCTGCCCGAATCGTGCCATATAGCTCATGCTTCACGATAACATCGATAACCTTTCCTCCCATATCTACGATGGTGTTCAGCTCGTCTTCTATCTGCTCATCGGTATGAGTTACCTTATATTCCCGAATCACATGTGAGCTCTGCTCATACGGTACCTTATGGCTGGTCTGCAAATCCTGTTCTTCTACGATTGCGTTATCCATTTTAGACTGAAGAATGACATATCCCTTAGGTGTCGCATATATTTCATGATGTGCAGCACGAAGTATCGCCATGTCCTGTACGATGACCTGACGGCTTACCTGATATTTTTTTGCAAGCGCAGCCCCTGATATAGGTTCTGCCGACTCACTGATTGTATTCAGTAATCCATTTCTTCTTTCTTCACCTGTCATGAATAGTATCACGCCTCCTATTCAATACTGTGGAGATTCTTCAGGGACACATCAAGAATTGGTGCAGAATGCGTCAGAGCACCGCTGGAAACATAGTCTACACCGATATCGATAATCTTTGCGATATTTTCCTTGGTAATATTACCGGAGCATTCTGTTTCTGCCTTTCCTGCTACCATTTCTACTGCCTTCTTCATATCCTCATGAGACATGTTATCAAGCATGATAATATCAGCACCTGCATCCAATGCCTCCTGAAGCATTTCCAGATTCTCAACCTCAACTTCAATCTTACGCACAAATGGAGCATACTCCTTGGCAAGCTTCACGGCATTAGCAACACCACCGGCTGCGCCAATGTGGTTGTCCTTAATTAAGATACCGTCAGAAAGATTATAACGATGGTTGTAGCCGCCGCCTGCCTTTACAGCATACTTTTCGAAAATACGCATATTCGGTGTTGTCTTACGAGTATCTAAAAGCTTCGTCTTGCTTCCCTCTAGCAGCTTAGAAACGCTTTTGGTATAGGTTGCAATTCCGCTCATTCTCTGCAAATAATTTAACGCAGTACGCTCACCAGATAATAATACACGAATATCACCTGTTACCTCTGCAAGTAAATCGCCATTCTTTACCTCATCACCATCCTTGAAGTACATCTTTACTTCTGTGGTATCATCTAACAGCTCAAATACTCTCTGGAACACAGGAAGTCCTGCAATAATACCATCCTGCTTACAAATTAAGTCTACCTTTCCCTTTTTTGCCTCTCTCATCACCGCATTGGTGGTTACGTCTTCGCTGGAGATATCCTCCTGCAAAGCCATCATAATCAGATTATCTACATTTAACTTGGTTGTAATGGAATTCATCATATGGATTATCCTGCCTTTCTTCTATTTCTATTTATAAATTTCTTTTCGAATCATTTCTTTGTTTTTGTTGTGATAGCTTTCTAAGCTCTTGTATTCGTCTAAGGTAAGCTCATAAACTAAAGCAAGCTCCTGCAAGCTCATATCTAGATTCTCTGCAAATCTGTCTGCATTCTTACTAGTCTCATCATTTACCATATGTAGGGCTGCCTTTTTTGCAAAAACAAGGCTCTCTAACAAGGAATTGCTTGCCAGACGATTCTTGCCATGTACACCGTTACAGCTTGTCTCTCCTGCTGCATAAAGGTGCTCCATGGAAGTATGACTGTTGCTATCTACCTGTACACCGCCCATAAAATAATGCTGCGCAGGCACAACAGGTATCCATTCTTTCGTAATATCGTAGCCCTCTTCCAAACACTTACGATAAATATTCGGGAAACGGACTGTTACATCAATATCCTCAATCGGAAGGAAGGAAAGCCATACGTGCTCTGTTCCATCCTTTTCCATCTGTTTATGTATTTCTTTGGTTACCACATCTCTTGGCAACAGCTCATTGACAAAACGATTGCCGTTTTTATCATATAGATGCGCTCCCTCTCCACGAACGGACTCGGAAATCAGGAACCGACGCTCTTTTTTTCTGGAAAACAGAGTTGTTGGATGAATCTGCACATAATCTACATGTTCTAGCTCAATCTTGTGGCGTAAGGACAATGCAAGCGCATCTCCTGTCAACTGCGGGAAGTTCGTAGAATTCTCATAGACTCCGCCGATTCCACCGCAAGCCCACATTACGTTCTGTGCAAATACAGGGTGTAATTCACCATTCTCTGTCTGTACGATAATGCCGTCACAGCAGTTATCTCGACACATAATGTCAATCATGGTAGTATGTGCCATGAGTGTGATGTTATTACGTTCTTTTACCCTTGCTAATAACTTGGAAGTAATCTCTCTTCCCGTCACATCATCATGATATAAAATTCTATGGGTGGAATGAGCACCTTCCTTAGTATAGGCAAGCTCTCCATCCTTTTTATTAAAATCCACACCGAATGCAATTAATTCGTTAATAACCTCTCTGGAGGAACGAATCATGATATCTACGGATTCCGGCTTATTCTCATAATGTCCGGCACGCATGGTATCCTCGTAGAAGCTGTCATAATCCTGTTCATCCTTTAAAACACAGATTCCACCCTGCGCAAGAAAGGAATCACTTTCTTCTAACTCACTTTTTGCAATCATCAATATTTCTTTATCCTCTGGCAAATGCAATGCTGTAAAACAGCCTGCAACGCCACAGCCTACGATAATGACATCATATTGTTTTTTCATATGTATCTACCTCTACTTTGCTGCTAACTCCAACATACGAGTCATTGGCTTATGTGCAGCATCCATCAATTCAGAATCCATAAGGATTTCTGTATCCTCTTGCTCTAGCACTTTAATTACCTTATCTATAGTAATTTTCTTCATATTTTCACAAACCTGTGCTTTTCCAACCACATGAAAAGCCTTGTCCGGATTACGATGTCTTAATTCATATAACACACCCATCTCGGTCACAACGATGAATTCCTTCGCATCACTCTTGGTTGCAAAATCAATAATTCCTGATGTACTTCCAATGTAATCTGCTAGTGCTGTTACCTCCGGCTTACACTCAGGGTGAACCATAACCAATGCCTCTGGTCTTTCCTGCTTTGCTTCCTTAATCTCGTCTGCGGTTACTGCATGATGTACATGACAGTAGCCATCATTGAAGATAAAGTTCTTCTCAGGAAGCTGGTCAGCAATATAATGAGCCAGATTCTGATCTGGTATAAAGAAAATATTCTTATTTGGAAGTGCCTTTACAATCTTTAAGGCATTTGCTGAAGTTACGCAGACATCACTTGCTGCCTTCAGCTCTGCAATAGAATTCACATAGCAAACAACCGCAATGTCATCATACTTCTCTCTCATCTCCTGAATCTTCTCAACACTTGCCATATGTGCCATTGGACAGTTTGCATCTGCTGCCGGAATGAGTACCTTTTTATCAGGATTTAAAATTTTTGCACCCTCTCCCATAAAAACAACACCACAAAGCACAATCACATCTGCATCTATTCTTGTTGCCACATCACTTAAGTAATAGGAATCACCAATGTAATCAGCAATCTCCTGTACCTCATCCTCTACATAATAATGTGCCATGATAACAGCATTTTTTTCTTTTTTAAGCTCTTCAATTCTTAGCTTCTTCTGATTCATATTCAGCCTCCATAAATGGTTTTCACATTAATCACTATGCCACAATTTTTCGTGCAAAAAATTTATTTTTTACACTGCACACTTGAATGAGAGTATAGCACGTTTCTTTACAGGTGACAAGACACTTGTTTTTACTTTTTGTTAAAAAAATAACATTTTATAAATTATGTACAGAAAAAGACCGATTTCTGAGACGAACTCGGTCTTTTTCCTATATAAATTCTATTTTCTTATATCTGTGATAACTTCCTCTTCTATGACAAACTCAACAACTCCCATATACATTGGAGCTACGTCGCCCTCATTAAACGTAATTACTAACTTTCCTTCTTCATTCAGATAGAAGGATGTCTCATCTGTAATCTGCTTGAAATTCAACTCTTCTATTTCATCCTCAAGCCAGTATATCTTCATTTCGTCTGCTGCCATCTGCTCACGCATCTGCGCCTTGATATTCTCACTAATTGGAGTAATATAATCCGCATCTTCCTTAAATATATCCTTTAACTGGATACGTTCTCCAGTCTTTAAGTCGATAGTGTAGAAATAATCCCATTCTGCTCCGCTTCCAGCTCCCTGATAACAGATAAGTTTTAAGGTAAAGTAATCCTCTGTTGTGTTTACAACCTCTGATTTTACGATTACATCCTGATAGCCTTGTTCATATTGAAGATTTTCTTCAAATTCTGCTAAAATACGATCTGTTATTTGCTGAATCTCGGCATTGATTTCTTCGGCTGTCTTTTGGAGATTTTCCTGAATCTTTTGCGACTGCTCAAAAACCTCATCCGTAACCGACTGTGGTACAAGCTCTGGTACTTCAATATCTGCTCTATGTCTGTCATCCTCATACTGATAATCCCGGAAAGTCACTACCTCTACCAGTTTTCCAAGTATCGGAATATTCTCCATTGCATGTGCCACGCTTGCTGATGTATTTGGCAGAATTACAAAGGCTGCTGCCACAGCTGCTGCCGCCACTGTAATTCTTTTTCCTATATGTTTCTTATTTCTTCTATTCTCTAAGCTTTTTCATACTTCGATACAGCCTGCTTTTTATAGTGCTTACATTCTCGTCTAAGATTTCTGCTATCTCATCTAATTTTCTATCCTCAAAATAACGAAGCTCTACTACTGCTTTATCCTCTTTAGAAAGAGAATCAAGGGCTGACTGTAAGTCAAAATCCTCATACACATCCTCTTTTCCCTGTTCTATCTGTACTTCCTCCAAGGATATCACTTTCCCTTTTTCCTCTTTGCAAAAACGAAAGATTTCATTTAGCATGATTCGATATACCCACGTTACGGCATACTCGACCTGTTTTAAGGTATGGCTGTTTTTGATTGCTTTATAAGCACCGTTCTGAACAATATCTCCTGCATCCTCATTATTATGTACATAGCTATATGCAAGCCGGTAATAACGGTCGTAATTTGCTAATAATATCTCTTCTACCTTTTTTTCTTTTATTTTATCTTCTTTTCCGGAAAAGAATTTCAAGGCCTGCACCTCCTTTTCACATCTCTTGATGTCTTTATCTATTAGACATAGCATAACGGTAAAAAGTTTCAATGAAAAGAAAAAATTGCTATTGCTTTACATGGTGTTTTTGATTATAATAATCAGCGTTAATATAGAATGTAAACTGCCACCGGGTAGTAGATGCGTAAAGCATTCGTTTGTACATCGTTAGGTCTTTGAAGATGTATATTCGAATGCTTATTTTTTTGGAGGTTGTTATGACAAAGTTAAAGGATTATTTTTCAAAAGGTGAAATTATTTTGTGGAGTACTTCTGTAATGGTTATTTTAATTTCGTTCTGTGTTTTTGACAGAACAAATTATATGACTTTATGTGCATCACTAATAGGAGTAACATCATTGATATTTAATGCAAAGGGAAATCCGTTTGGACAGCTACTCATGGTTGTGTTTAGTTTGCTGTATGGGATTATCTCATATACTTTCTCGTACTATGGTGAAATGGTTACATATCTTGGAATGACAATGCCTATGGCGATTTTTGCCTTAATATCATGGCTTAAGAATCCGTACAATGGAAACAAAGCAGAAGTTAAAGTTAATAGCATTGGAAAAAGAGAAAATGTCTATATGTGGATTGGAACATTGGTCGTTACATTCCTATTCTATTTTATTTTGGAATATTTTAATACAGCTAATATCATCCCAAGCACTATGTCTGTAACAACAAGTTTTCTTGCAGTATATCTTACATTTAGGAGAAGCCCATATTTTGCATTGGCATACGCTGCAAATGATATTGTGTTGATTATATTATGGGGATTGGCAAGTCTATATGATATAAGATATATTTCGGTTGTAGTATGCTTCGTTGCTTTTTTTGTTAATGATATATACGGATTTATAAGTTGGAGAAAAATGAAAATCAGGCAGCTAAAAATAACTGAATTCTATGGATAAATGCAATTGATACTTTAGAGAGAGCTATAACATTATCAATGATATTCCGGTTGTAAAGATAACTACCGAAATGCTTCGGAAATATATATCATAAATCTTTGTGTAATGACAATGTATTGACATGCAACAAAAGAAGTGTTATGTTATAGAAAAAGTAAGGAGGTATGTCTTATGGATACAAATTTGAATGTCGCTATTGCACCAAAGGATTCAACTTTTCAAGTAAGAATAAATTCAGAAATCAAAAGAGCAGTTGAGGATATTTATGCAAAAACCGGAATGACATTGACGGATGCATTTAATACCTTTATTCAACAATCTTTAAATGTCGAAGGACTTCCTTTTATAGTGACAAAAAATAGCAAGGAAGCATTGAAGGAACAGGCAATCGCAATGCTTATGCTTGATTTGAAACGAGCTGAGGAACGAGCTGACGTGGAAGGCTGGATTGATGCAGATGATTTAGAACGTGAATTGGGGGTACTTGATTGAAAAAGATAAAATATACTCCTGATGCAGCGGATAAGTTAAGAGCATTAAAGATAGCGATATCGCAAGAATACGGTTCGGATAGTGCTAAAAAAATAATTAAGAGCATAACCGATGCAATAAGAGGACTTTGTGATTATGAAGAAAAGGGTCCAGAAGTATCGAAAATGTTTGACGTAGTGTCGGATTACCGATACATATTTGTGTCTAAAAATTATGTGTTTTATAGAATTGAAGAGAAATATATTCGAA
>JAFSGY010000107.1 GCA_017440575.1 Lachnospiraceae bacterium
GGAAGTGGTATGTATGGCAATGTAAATCGTAAAAAGCATCCCGACGGCGGACATTACAAAGATTATTTTTACTATGCCTGCAAACACAGAACTTTTGTGAATGGTCATAAGTGTACTTATCGCAAGCAGTGGAGTGAGGATAAAATCAATGCAGCAGTGGAAGAGGTTATTCGTAAGCTGGTGAATAATCCAAAGTTCAAAACGGAGATTCAGAAGCATATCGGACAAAGCATTGATACGCAGGAGCTGGATAGAGAACATACAGGGTTACAGGAGAGATTAAAGCAGGTAACCGGTGCCAAGAACAAGTTGGCGAATCAGATGGATAACTTGTCTGTATCGGACAAGCATTATGACAAGAAGTATGAGGATATGCAGGTGCGTCTGGACAAGCTTTATGATGAGATAGAAGAAATCGAAACTCTGATTGAAGAAGTGGAGACCAGACTGTATAATATTAGGCAGGAGAAAATATCCGGTGACAATGTGTACCAGTTCTTATTATTCTTTGATAAGCTGTATGACAGATTTACGGATATTGAGAAGAAAACATTCATGAAGAGCTTCCTTGCGGATGTGAACATTTACGAGGAAGAGCAGGCGGACGGAAGAATCCTTCGTAGTCTTGAGTTTAAATTCCCTGTGTTTTTCAATGGGAAAGAGATATATGAATTAGATTGGGACAATGAAAGTATAGTGGAGACGGTAGTTCTCTTGAGCTGAATAAATAACCGTAAACAAGATTCTTATGTTGGTTTATCTTTAGAGATGAAGGAGTATCGCGAGATTATAGGAAAGTAGATGCGTTCAAGAAATATCTGTCCATATGTATTTGTGGAGAATGTGATAACTCACGGAAATTATCGAAAGAAGGGATATGCCACTGCGTGTTTGAATTATGTAAAATCAGAACCTCGCATTGCGTTATAGATTGTTATATGTTATTATAATAAAAACGCATTGCGAGGTTTACTTTATGGAAAGTGCAAAAATAATAAGAGAATTAAGAGAAAGTATTGGTTTAACTCGTAAAGAGTTTTCTGAACATATAGGAATCCCTGTGAGAACTTTGGAAGACTGGGAGGCAGGGCGGAGAACACCACCTGAATATATTCCCAAATTAATCGCATACCAACTTAAATATGAAGAATTGCTTCAAAATGTATCAGGACATGGTAGGTAGAATAGGAAGATAAAGACGAAAGATTGGAGGGAAACTATGGCAGAAACTACAGAGTTGATGACAGCAAATAATATATGTAATCGAGTCTATATCATAAGAGGACAGCAGGTTATGCTTGATTATGATTTAGCTGAACTCTATGGATACGAAGTTAAAGCATTAAATCAGCAGGTGAAAAGAAATATTGATAGATTTCCAGAGGATTTTATGTTTCAACTAAAAAAGAAGAAATACTGGAAGATTTTTTAAAGTCACAAATTGTGACTTTAAACGAAAGTGGAAATAAAAGAGGTCTTCATATCAAAAAAATGCCATACGCATTTACTGAACAAGGTATATATATGCTTGCTACAGTTTTGAAAGGAAAACTTGCGGAGCAACAAAGTATATTTATTATGCGTGCATTTCGAGAAATGCGACATTATATAAAACAGAACCAACAGTTTGTTAC
>JAFSGY010000108.1 GCA_017440575.1 Lachnospiraceae bacterium
TATGGATGAGTTAAAGGCAAATGGCTTTATCGCATTCGATGTAGATGGTGTAGAGGTTAAGCTTGCAGAGGAAGATTTATTAATCGATATCACCAAGAAGGAAGGCTATGTAACAGAAGCAGACAACGTAGCTACTGTAGTTCTTGATACAAACTTAACCGAAGAATTGTTAGAGGAAGGCTTCGTATACGAAGTAATCAGCAAGATTCAGACCATGCGTAAGGATTCTGATTTCGAGGTTATGGACCATATTAAGGTTTATATCAGCGGAAATGACAAGGTTGTCGGAATTGTTCAGAAGAATGAACAGGCAATTGGTGAGAAGGTTCTTGCAGATGAGTTTGTCTATGCAGAGGGCGGAATCGCTAAGGAATGGAACGTAAATGGTGAGAACGTAACTATTGGCGTTGAGAAGAAATAAGGTATATGTGTATCGTAAAAATGGCAGAGATGTAGAGTCTCTGCTGTTTTTTTGTGGATCTTACGATAACGAAGTGAGCAGTACTAGTTTCTTGGTTGATAAAAATGAACAATAAATTGTCTGAAAATATTGAAAAAATCAAACAAATATAGTACACTTTATATGATAGCATGGTTTATTTTGGTGAAAGTGTACAATGAAAATGAGAGGTTTTGGTTGGAAGAATAAGAAGTGGATCGTATATTTTCTGACCGGCATGGTACTGATGAGTATCATGCTGATTTTTTCATGTTCAAGAGTGGTACAGGCAAAGGAAACAGAACAGATAGTTCGAATTGGAATCTATGAGCTTCCGGGCTTTAGTGAGCTTCAGGATGGCAGTCCGGTAGGCTATAATTTTGAGTATTTATCAGAGATTGCGGAGCTTACAGGCTGGGAATATGAGTATGTTCAAATAGAGGATTATGAGGATGGCTTGAAGAAATTAGAAGAAAAAAAGATAGATTTACTTGCACCTGCGCCGAAGACAGTAAAAGGACTGGCTCAATATTTGTATTCAGAGTATTCTTTTGGAACGCAATATACGGCGTTGATTACAGAGGTATCGCGAGCAGATTTGAATTATGAAGTATATGAAGAATTTCAGGGAATGAAGGTAGCGGTTGTCGAGAATTCTTTCTGTGCAGATAATTTCTATGAGTATGCCGAAAAACATTCTTTAGAGGTAGAGTATATATATGGTGAGTCAACGACAGAGATTTTAGAACTGTTGCACAATAGAGAAGTGGATGCGGCAGTGGTAAATCTGTTGGAGACGCAGGGGAGACATAAGGTACTTGCAAGATTCAATCAGATGCCGTTTTATTATTTGACTTACCAAGGAAATGGAGCATTACTGGAAGAATTGAACGAAGCAATGTATCATTTGCAGTCATGCAGGCCGAAGCTGATTAACGATTTAACGGAAATATATCTGCCAATTTACGATATGCAGTATATGACGGTGGAGCAGCGTGCTTTTATTGAAGCAAGTGAACCAATACGGGTAGGATATGTACAGGGCAATATACCGGTGTCTTATACCGATGCTCAAACAGGGGAGTTTAAAGGTATTACCAGAGATATACTTGACCGGATTCAGGAGTTTAGTGGGTTAAATTTTGAATATGTACCATTGCCAGAGGGGAATGTAGATTATCAATATTTGAAAGAGCATAATATTGCAATTACAGCCGATGTAACCTATAACAGATGGAACCGTAGAGCGCCTAGAATGGTAGTTACCACACCTTATGATTATATGAATAAGGTATTAATTAGTAAGGAAAATATGATTTTTTATCGAAACGGTTCCTTACGTCTTGCTATGAGTTCCGGTTCTCAGACAATAGCGGATGTTATTGCAGCAGATTATCCGAATTTTACGCAGTTGAATTATAAAACAATGGAAGAGGCATTTGATGCGGTTGTAAATGGTGAGGCTGATGTTGTACTCGTGAATCAGTATGCGGCGGACTATTGGCTTGGAAGACCAATTTATTCATCCCTTAGCATTATTCCGGCAGAAGGACTTGGTGATGATCATAGCCTTGCGGTGCTTGATTATGCAGGTGGAGGAGAAGAATCTGATTATAAGATGATTAAGGAAATTCTCGATGTGGCTATATCAAAGCTTACGGAGAATGAAGTCAATATGATTATTTTCCAGAATACATTAAGCCATCGTTACCAGTATACTTGGAAGGATTTCATGTATGAGAACTGGATTACGTTGTCTCTGGCGATTCTTGTCATTTTATTGGTATTTTGCATGCAGTGCGTTCTTTCTGTGACTCGTAAGAAGAATTATCAGGCTTTGGCAGAAAAGGAGAAAAAGCTTGCGATTCAGCAGAAACGATATGAGCTCATTATTGAAAAGTCAGAGGATATTATCTTTGAAACAGATCTTCAGACAGGGGATGCGCCAGTTTCCGGTATTATGAGGGAGAAGTTTGGCTGGTCGCTGGATGACTTTAAGGCATCCAAAGACCCGGATGAGTTAATGAAATGTTGGAAGGTTCATAAGGATGATATAGAGACTTTGAAAAAGGCATATCTCGAGACTAGAATGGAGAGCAAGAACAGTGAATGTGTCGTGCGACTGGTAAAAAAGGATGTAGGTTATGTCTGGTGCAAGGTAAGGCGTTATCCTATTTTGAATGAAAAAGGTGAAGTTGTAAAGGTTATTGGTAATATTGTAAATATTGATCAGATAACAAAAGAAACACAACGGTTAAAATCACAAACCCGAACCGATTCCATGACAGGATTGCTGAATAAAAAGACTTTTTTGGAGGAGGTTGCGGCATACTTACGAGAAGCAGAACAGACCAATTTTTGTATGGTATTTTTTGACCTCGATCACTTTAAGCAGGTTAACGATCGGCTGGGACATCTTGTAGGAGATAATGCCATTAAGGAGGCGGCACAGAAACTACAGGTTAATTTTGCTAATGTAGATTTGGTTTCACGCTTTGGTGGAGATGAATTCTGTATCTTTGTAAAAAATATTCCGGTAGAAACGATGAAAGATAAGCTGGAATATATGAAAGATAAGCTTAGTGCCCAGTATCAGAAGGCGAATCAGACGGTAAAGGTAACAGCAAGTATTGGAGCGGCATATTATCATGGTACAGAAAAGGATGTGCAGATTGTTTTGGATCAAGCAGATAAAGCGGTATATGAAGCCAAAGAATCAGGAAGAAACAAAGTGGTATTTAAGGAATTCAATTAAAAATCCATATGCGGAAGATTTTTTAATAAAAAGAAGCTGATTTTTATCAGCTTCTTTTTTAAACGACTAAACAGTTGTTTCTACACCATTGAGTGTAATTTGTTCGTTTTCTTCCACCGGAATCATGAGATATTTCTGTCCGTCAATGGTTTCGGTCTTAATCTGATCTGCTTTTTCCGGGTTCATACGCAAGGACACATCAGAAGGAATTTCGTCTCTTTCTCTTAATTCCTGACGAAGATTTGCAACCTCTTCCAAAAGCTTTAATTCTTTCTTCGCTTTCTGATTTTTCTCAATCGCTTTTTCATCAACGAGATGCTTCACGACTGGTGGTGCATCCTGAAATTCTTCCACAAAGTGATCCTGAATCTGCATAACCGTTGCATCAGGGATTTCACTTTGAGTCAGTACTTCCTTGATAATTTCAGGGGTGAGGGTAAATTCTTCAGGTTCGCCAATGACAAGATCTTCCATCTCGGCTTCCTTTTCTTCGACAAGAGTATGTAAGTTCTCCTGAATTTCTAAGAGAACGTCATCGCTTTTTTCGATGATAGGCGCAATGGCACGCTTTACCATGGCATGGAAGGTATCCTTTTCCTCAGTTGCGGTACGCTTTGAACCGCAGCCAAGAGCAGCCTCGATAAAGTCGGCATGGGAATCCTTGGCATCACGTACATAATAGGTAAGAGTGTGTATGTCAGTGCTTCGTTCAATAAAGGAAGGATACAAGAATCCAACATCAGGAACACCAACAACCCAGTCCTGTATACGCACGCCGATTCTGTTCTCAGCCTCGCGATAGCCAAGTCCCGGTTTGGAGAGATTGACAGGACAGATGGCACAGAGAAGATAAGTATAAACCTCTTCGGATTCATCCAGCTTTAAATCATCGTTTGTTTTGGTTATGACATCATAAGCGTCATGGAAAATCAGAATCAGGTAGTTTCCAACATAATCATAATTCTCAATAATCATATCATAGAGATGGGATAATAGCTCCGGATTACGAAGTCCGCTTTCTCGAAGTCCCAAAAGATACTGCTGTTTTCCGCCTGGTTCTTCCTCTTCCTTATGGAAGCTAAGCTCTAACAGGTTATTACCGATGGTTCCTGATAAAGCTTTTTTTGCGATTTCGAGATATTTATAGAATTCTTCGTCCTCCAGATTCAGAAAGGTTTCGTTTATGTCGACCACCTTGTTTTTATTGGCGTCCACGTAACAGCCGCACATTCTGGTAAAGGTGCAGGCTTCCTTTTTAAAACGTCTTTTTAGTTCTAATATATCTTTATTCTGTAACATATAATTTCCTCCCAATGATATAGAATGTCTATCTGGCAGATGACGAACCGCTTCATATGAAACGGTTATCGGGCAACAAACATATTTTAGCACATTTCCAAAGAAAATGTAGTAGAGATTTTTTGGGAGAGCAGAAATAAAGAAAATATATATAAAAGATAGAAATAATTACTAATTTATAGTTCTTTACTATAGAAGAAAGACAAGGTAAAATAAAGAAGCAAAGAGAAAGGAGAGGAGTAGGAAAAATGAACAAAAGACTCAGATTAACAGCAGGATTTCAGGCATTGGTAATGGTGATTGTACTTATGGCAGCAGTCATGATTCCGCAAAAAGAAGTTCAGGCAGCTCCGGCAGAGGTACCACAGGCTGCTTTAGGAATCGATGTGTCCCGTTATCAGGGACTGATTGACTGGGAACAGGTGGCAGCTTCCGGTATTCAGTTTGCCATGATTCGTATCGGTTACCGAACACAGGAAACAGGAGTGTTGAACGAAGACCCGTTTGCAAGATATAATCTTCAGGAGGCACAAAGAGTAGGAATTAAAACAGGTGCGTATTTCTTTTCGACTGCTGTTACAGCAGCAGAGGCAGTAGAAGAGGCAATGTTTACGGCTAATATTTTGGATAAGTATAAGATTACATATCCGGTAGCATATGACTGTGAGAATTATAACAGTGCAACTAGCAGGCAGAAAGCTTTGGATAAGACAACCAGAACTGCATTGGCAATTCATTTTCTGGATACGATAGCATCAAGAGGATATACTCCGATGTTCTACAGTTCCAAGAATGCCATGGAAAATAGCAGGGACTGGGATATGGCGACCTTGTCTGCAAGATATAAGGTGTGGGCAGCGTGGTATCCTCAGCAACCATTTCCATTAACACCTGCATGTACTTATACCGGCATTCATCATATGTGGCAGTATACAGATAAGGCTGTTATTGCAGGTATTAATGGTGGTGTGGATATGAATGTGGCTTATTTTAATTATACAGGAATCGCAGAAGCAAAGGATCCTACGGGAGCACCGATAATTCCAGCTAGTGCGGTTGGTAATGTACAATTTACAGATGTACAACAGGTAGTAACACCGAACACTGCAGAACTGAATCTGAGAACAGTACCAAGTACGGTTGATGATAACACTATTGTTGTGAAGATTAATCCGGGTGATATGATTTTTAGAACCGGAATCGGTAATAACGGTTGGTCAAGAGTGGTATTAAATGGACAGGTACTTTATGCGTATTCAAGCTATCTGACGAAGGTATTATAAGGCTGAGGAAAAAGATGTAGACAAGCTCTGCATCTTTTTACTTTATAGGAAAGTATTAGAAATGTTGTGAGCGTTTTTAGTATATGAGATTGTGAAAAAATAGTCAGAAAAATAGAGAGTGTTTTGGGAAATATTTTATCAAAAGACCTTGACACAAATGGTCATCAGGACTATTATACATACAATATAATGAATTTCGATTTTCGTGGTTATGATAAAACAAGAAATAGTAGTCAAAGTCTATGTAAAAAGCATAGGGATGAGAAAGGCTGGGTAATGATGATGAAGCAGTCAGGCAAGAGAAATCTTTCCATGGTAATGGACTTGTATGAGCTTACGATGGCAAATGGTTATTTTAATGATGGTGACAGAGAGACGAGAGTCGCTTTTGATGTTTTTTACAGAAAGAATCCTGACAGAGGTGGTTTTGCCATCTTTGCGGGTCTAGAACAGATTGTAGAATATATAGAGGATTTGCATTTTTCGGATGAGGATGTTGTTTATCTTCGTTCTCTGAACATTTTTACGGAGGAGTTTTTAGAGTATTTGAAAACCTTCCGTTTTTCCGGCGATTTATATGCATTTCCGGAAGGAACGATTATGTACCCGAATGAGCCGGTGATTACGATTGTGGCACCGTTAATTGATGCACAATTAATTGAGACAGCGATTCTTGCACAGGTAAATCATCAGTCACTGGTAGCAACCAAAACCAGAAGAATTGTGAATGCGGCAGCAGGAAAGATGGTTTCTGATTTTGGAGCAAGACGCGCCCATAATATGGATGCGGCAGTATATGGAGCAAGAGCAGCATATATTGGAGGTGCAGCGGGGACGGCTACGGTACTTGCAGGTCAGATGTTTGGCATTCCGGTCAGTGGAACGATGGCGCATAGCTGGGTAATGTATTATAAGGATGAGTATGAGGCATTTAAGAAATATGCTGAAAATTATCCTGATAGTACCACTCTTTTGGTAGATACTTATGATACGATTCAGTCCGGTGTACCGAATGCGATTCGGGTGGCAAAGGAAGTATTAGAGCCGATGGGCAAGCGCTTGAAGGGAATCCGAATTGACAGTGGTGACTTAGCTTACCAGTCACGAAAGGTTAGAAAGATGTTAGATGAAGCAGGTCTGGAGGATTGTAAGATTATTGTATCTAACAGCTTAGATGAGCATACCATTTCTTCTCTGAATACACAGGAGGCAAAGATTGATGGTTATGGAGTTGGAGAACGTCTTATTACGGGTGCTTCCAGTGATTATTCGGAAGAAAGTATTTCCTTACTTGGTGCTGTTTATAAGATTGCGGCAGTAGAGGAAGATGGCATATTTTCTCCAAGAATTAAGATTTCAGGTACGGTAGAGAAGATTACCAATCCGGGACTTAAAAAGGTTTATCGTATCTATGACCAGAATGGAAAGGCGAAGGCAGATTTGATTGCGAAGGCAGATGAGGTAGTGGATATGTCGCAGGATTACCGTTTTGTAGATCCTGAGATGCCTTGGAGAAATCTTAAATTCACAGGCTGTACCGCTAAGGCATTACAGGTGAAGATTTTTGAAAATGGTAAGCTTGTCTATAAGCTCCCGACTCTGCAGGAGATTCGTGACTATGTAAGCCGTCAGCTGGAAGAGGAGATTTGGGATGAAGAGCAGCGATTCGTAAATCCTCATAGACATTATATGGATATGACACCGGATTATTATGAACTTAAGATGGGACTTTTACACGGTCTGCGTTCATAGGAAAAATAGATAAGGATACGAAATAATGACATGGACTTTAGAATGGAAAGGCATGGTATAACATGATAAATTACGAGGAAATGACAGAGGAAGAATATCTGGCGCATTGTAAAACGATAGAATTTGCCCGTCCCTGCGTAACGGTAGATATGCTGATTTTTTCCATGAATAAGGAACAGCAGCTGGAGCTTCTTCTGATAAAACGTGGTGGACATCCTCACAAAGGAAAGTGGGCAATTCCGGGAGGCTTTGTGGAAATGGATGAGTCGTTAGAAGAGGCTGCGGCAAGAGAGCTGAAAGAGGAAACGAATCTGGATGGCATTTATTTAGAACAGCTTTATACCTTTGGTGAGGTGGAAAGAGATAAGAGGACAAGAGTGATTTCTGTTGCCTATATTGCTTTGGTTCCGGCAGGAAATCTGGATTTTGCGGCGGGCGATGATGCTGTAGATGCTTGCAATTTTGTGGTAAAGCAGGAACATGGCGGATTTACCTTGTATTCACAGGAACGTAATCTTATTTTGACGCAGGAGGAGCTTGCCTTTGACCATAAGGATATTGTAGAAAAAGGTCTGGAGCGTTTAAAAGGTAAAGTGGTTTATTCGGATATTGCGTTAGAATTGTTACGGGATAAGGAGAAATTTACGATTTATGAGCTTCAGACAATTCATGAGGCACTGACGGGTGAAGCGTTTGATGTAGCAAACTTCAGACGTTCGTTTAAGAAGAAATTTATGGACACCGGGCGTGTGGAGAAGCTGGAAGAAAAGAGTGTGGATTTTTCCAGAAAGCCAAGTAGTTATTATCGGTTAATAAAATAAATGTGATATGTGTGAAAAATGTTGAAAGAATTTTATTCTTTCAACATGGCAACTTTGTGCAATGGCACAAATTCGCAGAAATGAGGAAAGGAAAATATGAATATGGAAATGGTAACATTAGGTTCCACAGGAATTACGGTAAATAAAAATGGATTTGGCGCTTTGCCGATTCAGAGAATCAGTACAGAGGATGCTGTAAAGCTTGCAAGAAAGGCGTATGATGCAGGAATAACTTTTTTTGATACCGCAAGATTCTATACTGATAGTGAAGAGAAGCTTGGTGAGGCATTTGATGGTATGCGTGAAAAGGTGTATATTGCTACAAAAACGGCAGCAACGAATACAAAGGATTTCTGGGAGCAGCTAGAGACCTCTCTTCATAATCTGAGAACGGATTATATTGATCTTTATCAGTTCCATAATCCATCCTTCTGTCCAAAGCCGGGAGATGGAACAGGCTTATACGAAGCTATGCTTGACGCTAAAGCACAGGGGAAAATTCGTCATATCGGTATTACGAATCATAGACTGGCTGTAGCAGAGGAAGCGATAGAGTCCGGTTTATACGAAACATTACAATTTCCATTCTGCTATCTTGCTTCTGAAAAGGATATTGCATTGGTAGAAAAGTGCAAAGAGAAAAATATGGGCTTTATTGCCATGAAAGCGTTATCCGGTGGATTGATTACCAATTCGGCTGCGGCATATGCTTTTGAAGCGCAATACGATAATGTCCTTCCAATCTGGGGCATTCAGAGAGAAAGTGAACTGGATGAGTTTATTTCTTACATAGATAATCCACCTGCCATGACAGAGGAAATCAAAGCCTTGATTCAGAAGGACATTGAAGAATTAAGCGGCGAGTTCTGTCGAGGCTGTGGCTATTGTATGCCATGTCCAGTTGGTATTGAAATCAATAATTGTGCAAGAATGTCCTTGTTGCTTCGTCGCTCTCCGTCAGAGCTGCAGCTTACACCTGAGGTTCAGGAGAAAATGAAGAAGATTGAAGAATGTCTGCATTGTAACAAGTGTAAGAGCCAGTGTCCGTATGGACTCGATACTCCGGCACTATTAGAGAAGAATTATGAGGATTATAAGAGAGTTCTTGCAGGAGAGGTCAGCGTAAAATAATGATTTATAGAAAAAATTACAGAGCAAGCATCTTATCGAAGGATGGTAATGGCAGAGCTTCTGCGGAAGCGATAAAAGAAGCATTGGAAAAGGATAAAAGCGTTGTGCGAGAGGCAATTGCTTCTGGGCATTGTATGACCGTTGCGTTGTATCAACATGAAAATATGCTTTTCCTCTATATGGAGGCATTGGAGGAAGAATTAGAGCCAGCTGTGTTGTTCCCGCATTTGTCAGAACTTCTTGCGCTATGGCCGCAGAAGGATGGCTTTGCAGCATGGGCAAAGATGTATACGATTTATTATCATGACATTCCGAAAAATGAAGAATATTGGGCAAGAAATGAGAAAAAGAAGAGAAGAGGGCGCATTGCCTATCTTCATGAGGATAAGCTGTTTTCTTATGTTTACTATCATAAGGCGATTGTAGATGAAGGATTACTAGAGGGAGACAGATATCAGTTTATTGCTCTTCATGAAAATATTTTATTTTCTTATTTTGAAGAACCAAAGATTTTTACCCACATCAAAAAGGATGTGCAGGAGGAATCTAAGGTAATTCAGGAGTGGCTTGCGGTAAATCCGGAGAGTCATTTTGACCATACATTGTCGGGAGAGGAGAATTTCCTGCTCCTGCCGGAGATTTTTTCAATGGGGTTAGAAGATAGTGTAAAAAATCCATAGGCGGAAGATTTTTTACACGGCGAATTTGAGAAAGGCATGGTTATTAAGATGAATACATATAATATATTGGATTTTGGAGCGGTTGCAGATGGTGTAACCAACAATGCATTGGCAATTCAGCAGGCAATTGATGAAGCAACAAAGCTTGGGGGACAGGTAATTGTTCCTGCCGGAGAGTTTTTAAGCGGAACGATTGTGTTAAAGAGTAATGTTGACCTGCATTTGGAAAAGGGTGCAGTGTTAATCAGTAGTCTTAGAGAAGAGGATATTTTAGATTTTGCCAAGCTTTTTGATGATGACAACGATTGCACTGGCTGGGATGGAGGTTGCTTTATCTTTGCCTGTCATGAGAAAAATGTTACGATATCCGGCGAAGGTGTGATTTACGGACAGGGTGATAAGGTATTTGTGGATGATAATGCAGATAATGGTGCGCATGAATGTCCATTGCAGGTAGCGGCTTTTAGACCAAGAACTACATTCTTGGAGGATGTGGAGAATCTGACCGTAAGGGATGTTACCTTCCAGGATGCGGCATTTTGGACGCTGCATATGGCAGGTTGCCGTCATGTATTGGTAAAGGACATTAAGATTCTCAATGATATCAGAGGTGCTAATAACGATGGCATTGACCCGGATACCTGTCAGGATGTTATCATAAGTGGTTGTCTGGTTAAGACAGGTGATGATGCCATTGTATTAAAGTCAACAAAGCCAATGGCAAAGAAGTATGGAACCTGTGAAAATATCGTCATTAATAACTGTGTACTTTATTCTCGAGATTCCGGCTTAAAAATCGGAACAGAGACACACGGAGACATTCGAAATGTCATGCTGAGTGATTGTGTGATTAAGGATTGTTCCAGAGGTGTCGGTATTTGGGTAAGAGATGGGGCAACCATTGAAGATGTACATATCCATCATGTAACAGGAAGTGTTTTAAAGTATGCAGACGGTGTAAGAGAATCCGGTCCTACGATGTGGTGGGGCAATGGAGAGCCAATTTTTATCGATGCGACCTATCGTAATAAGGAGCACAAATATCCGGGCAAGATTAAGAATATTACCTTTGACCATATCTATATGAAGGCAGAATCCAGCATTTTTGTTGCAGGAGAGGAAGATGCAAGAGTGGAGAATATTGAGTTATCTGATTTGCATATTACGATGTGTAGTCAGGGAACACAGAAGAGTGGCTATTTTGATGAACAGCCATCCGAGCGAAATGTATATCCACATAGCATTCCGGTAGCCTATGGCAGATGTGTTGATGGACTGGAAATTCGTGGAAAAGTACACTTTGAAGAGCCATATTGTGTGGATAAGAACAAGCTGTATGAGTCAGAAAATTGTACAAAAGAAGAGATTGTATTAAAAGAAATATAGTAACTATTCAGAAAAGTTCAGCCAAATACGACTGAACTTTTTTGGTAGATATGACTAATGGTATATAGATGGAAAAAATATATTTTGTTACAATAAATTGTTTAAAAATTCAGTGCTATAGTGTATAATAATAGAATATAACACTAAAAATTGTGTAAAATAAGGTAATTAGTAACGATTCAGGTACTTAATAATTGCGGTAAATAATTGTAAAAGGGGAGGTATATTTATGCCAAAGAAACCAGAATTAGATAAAGAAATGTTTAAACGTAGTGTCTTATATAATATCAAGACACTGTACAGAAAAACCTTAGAGGAGGCTACTCAGCAGCAGATTTTTCAGGCTGTTTCCTATGCGGTTAAGGACGCCATTGTAGACAACTGGTTAAAAACACAGGAGAATTACGAAGCCAAGGATCCAAAGATTGTTTATTATATGTCGATGGAGTTCTTAATGGGACGTGCGCTTGGCAATAATATCATTAACCTGATGGCTTATAAGGAGTTTTCAGAGGCATTAGAGGAATTAGGGCTTGACCTTAATGTAATCGAAGACCAGGAGCCGGATGCAGCACTTGGAAACGGTGGTCTTGGAAGACTTGCTGCATGCTTTCTTGATTCTCTTGCAACCTTAGGACACGCAGCATATGGCTGTGGTATCCGTTATCGTTACGGTATGTTTAAGCAGGCAATCCGTGATGGTTTCCAGATTGAAGAGCCGGATGACTGGTTACGTGAGGGTAATCCATTCGAGCTTAGAAGACCGGAATATACAAAGACTATTAAGTTTGGTGGTAAGGTAGTAACCAGAGAGGAAAATGGCAAGCTTTATTTTGACCATGTAGATTATCAGTCTGTTAAGGCTGTTCCTTATGATTTACCAATCGTAGGCTATGGTAATGGTATTGTAAATACACTTCGTATCTGGGATGCGCAGCCTATGGATTGCTTCAGCCTTGATTCCTTTGATAAGGGTGATTATCAGAAGGCGGTTGAGCAGAATAACCTTGCAAAGAACATCGTAGAGGTTCTTTATCCAAATGATAACCATATGGCAGGAAAAGAGCTTCGTTTAAAGCAGCAGTATTTCTTTATTTCTGCATCCGTACAGACAGCCGTAGAGAAATATATGGCAAAGCATGATGATATTCACAAGCTGTATGAAAAGGCAACCTTCCAGTTAAATGATACCCATCCAACCGTAGCGGTTGCAGAGTTAATGAGAATCCTTTTAGACGATTATAACTTAGAATGGGATGAGGCATGGGAGATTACAACCAAGACCTGTGCATATACAAATCATACCATTATGTCAGAAGCATTAGAGAAATGGCCGGTTGATCTGTTCTCTAGACTGCTTCCTCGTATTTATCAGATTGTTGAGGAAATCAACCGTAGATTCTTGGTTGATATTGTAAATAAATATCATGATCCGGCAGATAAGATTAAGAAGATGGCAATTATCGCTGACGGTCAGGTTAAGATGGCACATCTTGCTATCGTTGCAGGCTATTCTGTAAACGGTGTAGCAAGACTGCACACTGAGATTCTCAAGAATCAGGAATTAAAGGACTTCTATGAGATGTTCCCTGAGAAGTTCAACAATAAGACAAATGGTATTACACAGAGAAGATTCTTACTGCATGGTAATCCATTGCTTGCTGACTGGGTAACCAAGGAAGTAGGCGAGGACTGGATTGTAGACCTTCCTGTTATCAAGGGAATCCAAAAGCTTGCTGATAATCCGGTGGCGCAGAAGGAATTCATGGCAATTAAGCGTAAGAATAAGGAGAGACTTGCGGCTTACATCAAGGAGCATAATGGTATCGAGGTAAATCCGGATTCCATCTTTGATGTACAGGTAAAGCGTCTGCATGAGTATAAGAGACAGCTCTTAAATATTCTGCACGTTATGTATCTGTATAATCAGATTAAGGCGAATCCATCTATGGAATTCTATCCAAGAACCTTTATCTTTGGTGCAAAGGCAGCAGCAGGCTACAAGAATGCAAAGCTGACTATTAAGCTGATTAACGCAGTTGCAGATGTAGTAAACAATGATCCTGACGTAAAGGGCAGAATCAAGGTTGTATTTATAGAGAATTATCA
>JAFSGY010000109.1 GCA_017440575.1 Lachnospiraceae bacterium
AGCAAACGACCTCTGGAGCACTGTTTGAGTCCGCAAAGCGGACGAGTTTGCGCAAGAGGGCGTTAATCGAAGCTGTCGAACGCTCCATTTAGGAAATACCAAACAAGCGGGTTTGCATTTGAGGCATATTCATTCGCCTTATACAGCCTTGAAAAGGAGTGCTCACGACCTGAACTTATACTCACCTAAACTTGAATTTATCTAAGGCGGTCAATATTGAGGAATTAAAGTAATAGAATGAGTTGAAAGAAAAGGCGAGAATTTTTATAATGAAAATATTATGGAGGGTAATGCAATGAAGATTAGAATAAATGAAAAAACAGCCTTAGAGAAGCTGCCGTTTAACGGAAGGGACAGTGAGGGTAATTTTTATGAGATTAATAATAAATTCTTTTTGAAAAATGGTGAGCCGATGCTTCCCGTTATGGGAGAATTCCATTTTTCCAGATGGAATCCTGCAGATTGGGAGGAAGCGGTTTTAAAAATGCGTGCAGGTGGTGTGGATATTGTTGCGACCTATATATTCTGGAATCACCATGAAGAGATAAAGGGAGAGTGGGACTTCTCAGGAAGTAAGGATATCAGGGCATTTTTAGAGGTGTGCAGGAGTGTAAATATGCCGGTATGGCTTCGCATCGGACCTTGGGCACATGGTGAATGTCGTAATGGTGGATTTCCTGACTGGCTTGTAGACGAGCTTGGGGATAACGGACTTGGTGCTAAGCCGGGACAGGAGAAGGTAAGAGAAGCCAGAACGAACGATGAACTTTATATGAAATATGTTCGTATTTTCTGGGAAAAGCTTTCAGAACAGGTGCAGGGACAGATGTGTAAGGATGGTGGAGCTGTTCTCGGGATACAGCTTGAGAATGAATACTGTCATGCAGGTGGTCCGGCAGATAAGAACAAGGGTATCGACCATATGATGACTTTAAAAAAGCTTGCCATAGAGCTTGGTTTTGAGGTTCCGTATTATACCTCAACAGGCTGGGGCGGAGCGATTGTCATTGATGGAGAGACGATTCCGGTATTAGGTGGCTATGTAGATGCACCATGGGCAGGGCATGATAAAGAAATGCCGGCGTGTGAGAACTTTTTATTCACACCATTTCGTGAGGATGAGAATATTGGTGCCGATTTGAAGATAGAAAAAGAAGACGGGTATACCTTCTCAAAGACAAGGAATCCGTATCTGACAGCGGAGCTTGGTGGAGGCTTGCAGGTAACGTCTCTTAGAAGAACCTATCCATTTCCTCAGGATATTGAGGCACAGGCAATGTGTATGCTTGGAGCGGGAGCAAATCTGTTAGGCTACTACATGTATCATGGTGGAGTGAATCCAGATGGAAAGTGTACTGGCCTACAAGAGGCAAGAGTGACAGGATACTTTAATGACTTACCGGTTAAGAGCTATGATTTCCAGACCTGTATTCGTGAGTCAGGTAAATTACATGATAGCTATCATAGATTGAAGAAAATACATCTTATGATTCATGCATTCACGGAACAGTTAGCACAGTCTCAGGCGTATTTCCCGGATGTACAGCCACAAAGTGCAGAGGATATGACAACACCGCGTATTAGTGTTCGTTACAGCCATGATACGAAGGAGGGCTTTTTATTCATTAATAATCAACAGCGCTTACGTAAGATGACCCCGATTCAGAATCTACAGGTGGAAATCGAAGGAATCGCAGAGGAAGCGTTTGTATTAGAAAATATCTGCTGTGCGTCGGGAGAATGTGCCATTGTTCCATTTGGACTTAGAATGGGAGATTGTAGACTCCTTAGAACCAATGCGTCTTTACTAACGAAGCTCGGGGAGCGCTATTTCTTCTATGACAATGGGGAAACGCCATATTTCGAGTATGAAGGGGCTGCTTATGATAATGTAGTGATTCTGACAAGAGAAGAAGCAGAGCATGCGTATGTTATAGGAGATAGGCTGTATATTACGGAAAAATCTCTGTTTGAAAAGGACGGAGTACTTTATTCGTTAGTAGGTGAAGATGAGGAAAAAGTTCGCTTTTACGAAGAAACAGGAGAAGTGGTGGAAATGTATTTATTGCCGCCAGAGGTTATGACAGAAGTGTCAGTGAATTGTGAAGAATGTGATGATGAGGAAAAGAAGTCAGCAATTATAGCAGCGAATGTGGTTCATGCAGAGGATATGCATTTAGGAGCGAATGAGAGCTGTAAGGTATATGAGATTAATCTTACTATGCATAAGGTAGAAGTAGAGGAAAGTGATGCAGAATCAACGGATGACGTAGATGTAGAAGTTTATGAGGATGAGCTTCACGAGGTTTATTTACATATCGATTATGCCGGAGACAAGGCAGAGCTATATGCCGGAGATGAGTTGCTGACAGACTGGTTCTCCAACGGTGAAGAATGGATTGTAGCATTAAAGCGGTATGACTATCCACAGGATTTAAGACTTGTAGTGTATCCTTATCGGGACGGTGTTTATTATGACCTTCCAGCGAAGAAGGGCTGTGAGGTAATCAGCGTATCTGCGGAAGTGGAATATAAGATTGAAGTGTAGTTACGGAACGAGGTATGAGAGAACCGTAACACGCAACTCTAAAAGAGAAGGCATAATTGTAACAGATTGAATGGTAATACTTGTCCGCAACACTGTGATTTGCTATAATACGAGTTGATTTTACAAATTATGTCAACTTAAGGAGGACAATATGACATCTACCATTTCATTTTGTCTGATTACAACTATCGTTGTGTATTTGTTAATGATGCTTGTAATTGGATTTGTATTTAGTAAAAATAATAGTAACAGTGAAGATTTTTATCTTGGCGGACGTAAGATGGGACCCATTGTAACAGCGATGAGTGCCGAGGCAAGTGATATGTCCAGTTGGCTGTTAATGGGACTTCCAGGCGTTGCTTATTTATCAGGTATGGCTGACCCGGCATGGACAGCAATTGGCCTTGGTGTTGGTACATGGGTAAACTGGTTACTCGTTGCACGTAAGATTCGTCGTTATTCTGCAAATATTAATGCGATTACTGTTCCTGATTTTTATTCGAAGAGATATCATGATAAGTCCAATATGTTAAATGTATTTGCGGCAATTGTTATCATCGTATTCTTTATCCCTTATACAGCATCTGGTTTTGCTGCATGTGGTAAGCTGTTTAACAGTCTGTTTGGTGTGGATTATATGACTGCTATGGTGGTGTCTGCGTTGATTATTGTAGGCTATACCATTATGGGAGGTTTTAAGGCAGTATCTACAACAGATTTAATTCAAAGTGTTGTTATGACTATAGCTTTGGCTGTAGTGGTATGCTTTGGTGTAACAACAGCCGGAGGTCTTGGAGCCGTTATGGAAAATGCAAAAGCATTACCGGGGTATTTAAGTATGACTGCTATGCATGATATGATAAATGGAACAGCAAATCCATATGGCTTTTTGACAATTGTATCTACGATGGCTTGGGGATTGGGATATTTTGGTATGCCTCATATTCTGGTTCGTTTTATGGCTGTTGAAGATGAAAAGAAGCTCGTATTATCTCGTAGAATTGCAACAATCTGGGTATTTATCGCTATGGCAGTTGCTATCTTTATCGGTATAGTAGGCTTAGGCATGACAAAGGCAGGAGCTTTAAGATTCTTAGAGGGCAGTAGCAGTGAGACTATCATTGTTGAGATTGCAGGCTTAATCAGTTCTCATGGTATTTTCCCTGCGATTGTAGCAGGAGTTATCTTAGCAGGCATTTTAGCGGCAACGATGTCAACCGCAGACAGCCAGATGTTAGCTGCGGCTTCTAGTGTATCACAGAATATTGTTCAAGATTTCTTTAAAGTAAAATTATCCGAGAAGCATAGTCTTCTTGTAGCACGTGTGACGATTGTAGCAATCAGTGTAATCGGTATCTTCCTTGCAAGAGACCCAAACTCAAGTGTATTTGGAATTGTATCCTTTGCATGGGCAGGCTTTGGTGGTGCATTTGGTGCAGTTACCCTATGTGCGTTGTTCTGGAAGAGAAGTAATCGCTGGGGGGCATTAGCTGGTATGATTAGCGGTGGTGTTATGGTATTTGTATGGAAGTATGCAGTTCGTCCATTAGGTGGTGTATGGAATATTTATGAATTGCTTCCTGCATTCTTAGTATCGTTAGTATTTATCATAGTTGTAAGCTTGCTGACAGAAGCACCGGATGCTTCTATTGTTAAGGAATTTGACGAAGCAGCATAATACATATAGAGAAGATTGAAAAGGCTGTGGTTGCTTTTGGAACCTCGGCCTTTTGGATTATAGTAGATGAAATGAAGAGAGGAAAAAGAAAGATGGAGTTATTTACAGGAAGACCTGAGAATACAGATGGTAGATTGGAAAAAGAAATCAGAGTGTATGATTTACTGGATTCTTTGGGAATTGAATATATGAGAACAGACCATGAAGTAGCCAATACCATGGAGGCTTGCAACGAAATTGATGCTATTTTAGATGTGACAATCTGTAAGAATCTGTTTTTGTGTAATCGCCAGAAAACAAATTTTTATCTTTTAATGATGCCGGGGGATAAGCCGTTTAAGACGAAGGAATTGTCAGCGCAGATTAATAGTGCAAGACTATCCTTTGCTTCTGCCGAGGATATGGAGAGATTGTTAGACATTACTCCGGGTTCTGTGAGTGTAATGGGACTTATGAATGATAAGGAAAATAAGGTACAATTATTGGTGGACGAGGATGTACTGGCAGGAGAATACCTTGGTTGTCATCCTTGTATCAATACCTCCAGCATTAAGCTAAAAGCGGCAGATGTGTGGGAGAAGGTGCTACCGGCAGTGAAGCATGAGATGATTATTGTGAAATTAGTAGGGGAAGAGTAGAATTATTAATAAGGTATTGTGTAACGATCACTACAAGTGTAGATAAAGTGTATCGTCTTGCTATGGCCTTGGGCTGTGTTATGTAAGAAAAAGGAGCATGTGAGTAAAATCACATGCTCTTTTCAGGTCATATTTAATAAATCCCTCGTATTCCCGAATCAGTATCCAGAGTATTCATATTATACAGAAGCAATACATCGGTTACGCTTGGATGATCTTCAATAAAGGAAGATGGTCCGTGCTTATAATATCTCGTATCGAACACATAAATCTTCTTGTAATGATGTGCAAGGAACGGAACCATAGAGTTTGCATAGCTATCCTTGATTAATACTAGCTCACGGTCAGATTCAGCAGTTTCGTTTGTAATCTCAATTAAGGTGTGGAGATTATTCAAAAATAAGGAATATTTATCTTTTTGCCCAATATAATCAAGATTATAAAGGGAATCCGTGATTTCTTCCGTATCTGTATAATTTACGGTTAGAGAATCCGCAGGATTCGTATAAATGGTAATCGAGTCAGCCTTATGACTATAATCATTTACTTTAGAATAAATCGTTCCATGGAATTCATCTGTAACGGTTTGAGCCTTCATATCTTCTAAGGAAACAGGAACAAGTCCCTTTGTCTCACAGTAGGCAAGATAGCCTTGATATGCACCATAGGTTGTCCAATGATGATCAGTATAGTAATAAATTTGTCCGGAAGCAGCGGCTTGTGTAAGATAAGCACTACAATCAATGGCTGGAATTCCTGATTTGTCATAGATAGTTTTTAATGTATCCATCTGGCTGATAACCGGAGCATTGGCAGGCAGCTTATTGGCTAATATATAGTTTGCCGTAGGCACAAGCATAAGTCTTGTATCTACTTTTGAAGTATCTGTTTTCTCATAAAATTTATGAAAGGTATCTGCAATACGATCTGTATTAGCGGGTGTTTCATAGACTTCGATGAGATAATCATCTTCTGCAATATAGACATTGTTAATTTCTTTTTTGCCAAGAGCAATTTCAGTATCTGCTTTCAATCCCATGAAGAAGTTACGGAGCGGAAAATGGTCAGAAAGCCAAGAGCTCAGCTCCTCCATATATTGACCACTTTTCACATCTTCCCATACAAAAGAAGGGAACTTTGCAAGATAACGATTCTCATTCTCAGAGAAGTCCTGCTTGGGTGAGAGCAGGAAGGTAATGGAAAGTACCAAAACACCGCCTGCAAGCAGTCCAGATGTTAAGGTGCGAAGTTTTTTGTTTTGAATCATTTGAATACCAAGTCCTTATCAAATTCTTAAGTTCGTTAATAAACAATATGTCATATTCTGTTCCTTATATTTCCGCAGTTAGAAGCGGAAGTAAAGGAACGGATTATAGGTATCATTAACCAAGTATGCGGTAGCAAGTAGAAATAATGCTACAAAACCAAGCATGGAAATAACAGAAACAGTTGTTGTTGTTGATTTACCAGCAGTGGAGAGCTTAGCCTTAAGCCATGGATAAACAGGAAAGGCAAGCACGCATGCAACCAAAAGGATAACACCATAATTCCCTAAGTACCAGAATACTTCTGTTCCGAAGGACGGATTGCCAGCAGCGCCAAACATAGAGCTTAGATAGGTGGTAAGTGCCCCCATATCATCAAAGGTAAAAATGACAAAGCCAAATACTACAATCAAAATAGCATAGAGATGTTGCATGAACTTTGGCAGTTTTGCAAGTCCTTTACCCCAGACAAATTTTTCCAGAGCAAGCAAAATACCATAGTATACACCCCATAAAACAAAATTCCATGCAGCCCCATGCCAGAGGCCGGTTAAGAACCACACAACAGCCATATTTCGAAGCTGCTTTACAACACCTCTTCGATTTCCACCGAGTGGAATATACACATAGTCGCGAAACCATGTGGAAAGTGAAATATGCCAGCGCCTCCAGAAATCCGTTACGGACACAGAAGAGAGCGGATAGTTAAAGTTCTCATTAAAATGGAAGCCTAACATATGTCCCATACCGATTGCCATATCACTATATGCACTGAAGTCAAAATAAAGCTGTAAGGTAAAGCATGCTGCACCAATCCATGCCATCGTAACAGAGATTTGGGAGGCTTCTATAGTACGGAGCTCTTCCCAAAGAGCACCAACCTGATTGGCAATTAACACCTTCTTAAATAGACCCTGCATGAAACGAAGTAGTCCGGCTTCACATTCAGAACGACAAAGCGTTCTATGATGAAGCTCTGCATTAATATGCTGAAAGCGTACAATTGGTCCTGCAACCAGCTGTGGAAACATAGATACATAGGTAAGATAGGTAAAATAATTATGTTCTGTTTCAACTTCGCCACGATATAAATCGATAATGTAGCTCATAGTCTGGAATGTAAAAAAGCTGATACCGACCGGCAAGCCTAAGCCTAGGGGGGGGATATCCGTTCCCAACAGTCCGTTTATATTGATAATGAAAAAGTCTGCATACTTAAAAAATGCAAGAACAGAAAGATTGACTACAACGGAACAGCATAGGAAGAAGGTTCGCTTGGCCTTAGTGTTTCCAAAGCGTTCCATCAGTAAGCCGTTGGTGTAGTCAACTAATGTTGCAAAGAGCATGAGCAGAATATAAACAGGCTCACCCCATGCATAAAATATAAGACTAAAAACAAGCAAAATCCCATTTTTCAAAGAAAATGGGACTGCATAATACAAAATCAAACATAATGGTAAAAAGAAAAATAAAAAAGGAATACTGCTAAAAACCATGCTTATCCTCCAAGCTACGAAATACTGTCTTCGATAATCTTGGTAATGGCATCAGCATTTTCAGAAATAACAAGCCATACATAATTATCTTTGGTCTGTACAGAGCTTTTCGCTACAATCTCAAACTGTTCAGGGAGATAGTTCTCCATCTCGTTCTTTTTCTCATCCACAACCATCTGCAAGCAATCACTTAACCCGGCAACGGATGCGGAGTCCTTGGCTTTCATAATGATAATGGTTTCGGCAGAGGTTGCATCCTCAGACATAGAGAAAACATATTCCTCTAAGCTGGTAACATCAATGCCATAATAGTTGGAGATGAATTCTTCATCCCAGCAAAATGGAGAGTAGAGAGTTACACTTTTCGTAATCTCATCATAAATATCAGCAATTGCTTTTGCTTCTTTTTTTACTTCCTCTGTCTGTACAGTAGCAGTAGAGTCTGTAGAAGCAGTATCAGCAGGTGCTGAGTCAGCACACCCACCTAAAAGCATTACTCCGGCTAACATTAATAGGTATCTTTTTATCTTTATCCTTTTCACGGTAATATCTCCTTATTCTGTAGTTGTGGCAAGAGCAGAAAATCCTGCAGTATGTCTGAATTCAAAGCTACATTCAGATGTAGCAGCTGATGAAACCGACGCAGATCTGGGAGAAGGTGTGTCTTTAATCACTTCCTGTGAGGTAGTAGCTTCTTCTACTATTGTTTCTTCCATAGAAGCTTCTTCAACAGTTTCATCTTCAGAGGTAGGGACACCAATTGGGAACTCGGTTGTTCCATCAAGCTGAGCTCTTGCATAGTCGCGAATCTGAGTAGACCAGACATCATAAGCAGCTCTTGATTGATGAACATAGCCATCACTACAGTATTTTTCAGCAAGATCGCCATTTTCATCAGCAAGTGGAGTTGCCATATCCATATAGCCCCAGCCGTTATCTTTGGCCATATCCTGTAAAAGTACATTAAACTCACGAATAATATTATTTTTCAGCTTACCCTTACCGGCACCCTTTAAGGTATAGGTCATGCTTATAATATGTATCTCAACATCAGGACTCTTTTCCTTAATATTGCTGATTAACTGCTGATATTTCTCACAAGTGCCTTCTAATCCGGAAACATTCAAATCATTCATGCCAAAGAATAAAAATACTCTTTTTACATCCATCATGGAGATGGATTCCCAGATTTGGCGTTTCTTTCCTTGATAAACGGGATGAACACTCTTTTCATTGACATCCCATAAGGAATTGGTAACAGAAAAACTTCCGGCAGCAAGAAACTGGATATCATTTAAAAAAGAATCCTTTTGTTTCATACAATAATTACGAAAGCCTAGCATAATCGAGTCACCAACAAAAACAGAATCAGCAAAATAAGCATCAATTTCTTCTTCACTGATTTCCATAACATCTGCTAAGGCGGTCGCTTCTTCGGTCGTTGTTTCTTCGGAAGCTTCCTGAGAGATTTCTATATTGGTGGTTGTACCGGCAGATTGGCCCAAAGCTGTATTCTCAGAAGCATAAACATAGGCTGTTGTAGGATTGGAGACCACAAGTGTTAACATCATGCCGGCAGTTATCATATTGTATCTTAATTGTTTTTTCTTCATAACTAACAATGTCCCCTTTGCTTTATCTTGTGGTTCATAATCTAGTTTACATTTTATCATTATTCAATGGAGTAAGCAAGGTTATAATAGGGTAGATTAATAGGAAAATTTTACGAAAAATATTCGAAATAGGAATTGCTTGATTTGCTTTTAAAAAGTGCATATACTGTAGAGGAAGAAAGTTAGAAAGGATGAAACGGATGAGAGAATTCTTGATTTCAACAGATTCGACAGCAAGCTTACCTGTAGAATATGTGAAGGAAAATGATATTGCAATTCATCCACTGCATTACATCATTGATGGTGAAGAGTATGGGATGGATTTAGATAAGGAGCTTACAGATAAGGAGTTTTATAATTGTATTCGTGATGGCAAGATGCCGACCACAAGTGCTACAAATCCGGAGTATATTAATCGCATCATGCGTAAACAGGTTGAGGAAGGCTATGATATTTTGCATATTGGCTTTTCTGGCGGATTAAGCAGCAGCTTTAGTAATGCAGCTATGTGTGCCAGAGAGATTATGGAAGAGAAGCCGGAGTGTAGGATTGTTGTAGTGGATTCTCTAAGTGCTGAGTGTGGACAGGCGCTTCTGGTTTATCGTGCTGTTGAGATGAAAAAGCAGGGAAAGACCATGGATGAGATTGCAGCGTGGTTAGAAGAAAATAAGCTTCATGTAGTGCATCATTTTACGGTGGATGATTTGTTTCATCTGATGAGAGGTGGAAGACTTAGTAAGTCCTCCGCAATTCTTGGAACGGCATTAAATATTAAACCTATTTTGCATGTGGATGATGAGGGAAAGCTAGCTAATATTGCAAAGGTAAGAGGAACCAAAAAGGCAATGAAAACCTTAGTAGATACGATACTTGATAATGCTGATAGTGAAAATATCAGTGAGATTTTTCTGTCTCATTCGGATAATGAACAGGGAATACAGGAGCTTGCAGAAATGGTAAAGGAGAAGTATCCGGAGTCTTTCATTTGGATTCTTCCGGTCAGTCCAACCGTAGGGGCTCATACGGGTGTAGGTACATTGGTTGTTTCTTATTTTGGTAAAAAGAGATAATGATGTATATGTAAAGGTGTCGCAGATGCGGCACCTTTTGGTTACTTTTTTGGTTACTTGCTAGATACTTTTTGCACTCTGTGAGAAGGTCTGAATTGCATTCTGAATCTTTTTCTCATCTGCAGCAGGGGTTGGGTAGTAACCCTTAGCATGCATCATCTCGAATAAATCCTGCTGAATATCATGCTCCTGCTCCAAACAATGAAGCATAGCATGGCGAACATTTTCATGAACGCATTCATTGGAGAAGGTGTTGTAGTGGTTAGTAGCTGCTTTTGCGCTGCTAAGTGCATCCGAAAGGATTTCTTTTTCAGTAAAATTTGTTGTTGTCATGTTAGTGTCCTCCTGTTACTTTAACTGGGAATACAGAGTGTTAAAATGTCCCTGATGTTTATTGGAAATCTCTGTCAGCTTATCTTTAACTTCAGGGTCTGTTGCTTGATCTGCAAGCATCTTAAATTTCTTAACGAGAAGTTCCTCTTCAGATAACATATCATGCAGAGAGGATAATTCTTTTTCGGATAATTGTGCCATATAATACCTCTTTCCGGGCAGAATGTCTGCACCAATTTTTTCTACAGTCTATATTGTCCCTAAAAGGGTTAGGATTATACATGGTAAGTTGCGTTTGTTTTCCGGATATGGTAAAGTGGAAGTATGGAAATAGTCAGAAAAAGTGTATAAAATTCCGATAGAATGAAGATACTGTTGGTGAAAGCTAAAACAGGAGGAGAGATATTATGAAAAAGAAAATCGCATTCGTATTAATGGCTGTCATGCTTACAGGGGCTGTAACAGCCTGTGGTGGAAATACAGATAGAACTTCAGATGAAGTGCAGACACAGACACAAGAAGAACAGGGAATGGTTCATCTAGGAAGTGCAGAAGAGGTTGCAGCTTTTATGGATGAGATGTATGCCAATATTCCAACGGATATGATTCCTATGAGTCTTGCAACTATGGAACTTGATTTACAGGATATCGATACTGTCAGCTACCATACGGGGCTGACAGATTTAAGCCAGATTGACGGGATTGCCATTTCAGAGCCTATGATGAGCTCTGTGGCATATTCCGTGGTGTACATCCGTACAAAAGATGGCGCAGATGTAGAGCAGATTCGACAGACTCTTATGGATAATGTGAATCCGGCTAAATGGCTTTGTGTTACTGCTGAGAAGCAGGTTGCAGGCTTATTCGGAGATGATATTTTCTTCGTTATGGCTGCAGCAGATACCGCAGACCTTGTGTATGAGGAGGCTGCTAAGGTAGCAGAAGCCCGTACCATGAAGGTTGGAGAACCTTTAGAAAAGACAAATCCTATGTAAAGGAGAAAGAGCGTATGCTTTTTTCCAGTATTACGTTTTTATATTTCTTTTTACCAACAGTATTCATTTTATATGGAATTGCATCCATCAAACAGGATATAACATGGAGAAATCTTGTTCTTTGGGTTATGTCTTGTCTGTTCTATGCGTGGGGAGAACCAGTGTATCTGTTCCTCATGCTAGCACAGATTTTGGTGGTTTATGGACTGACTTATCTTATGGAGAAGAAGCGAGAATCAGTTGCGGGCAAGGTATGCTTTGCTTTGTCTGTGCTGATTCCTTTTGCTTCTCTTTTTTATTTCAAATATACCGGGTTCTTCATGAATACGCTGACTTCATGGCTGCCATGGCCTGAAAGTTGGGTAAAATACGCAAAAGGTATTACTCTTCCTATAGGAATTTCATTCTATACCTTCCAGCTCACAAGCTACTGTATTGATGTATGGCGGGGCAGAGTAAAGCTACAGAAGAATTTACTGTCCCTCATGACCTATGTAGCTTTGTTCCCTCAGCTGATTGCAGGACCGATTGTCAGGTACAGCGACATAGATAGGGAATTGTCGAAAAGAAAAACGACAAAAGAGGATGTCGCAGAAGGAATTGTCAGATTCTCTATTGGTTTAGGAAAAAAGGTATTAATTGCTAATGTATTAGGCGAATTTGTAGCAGAGGTAGTGGCACCTGAGGTAAGAGGACTGGCGCTTTCGTGGGGGTATGCGGCAGCCGTTTCTTTGCAGATTTATTTTGATTTTTCAGGGTATTCTGATATGGCAATTGGATTAGGAAGAATGTTTGGATTCCATTTCCCAGAGAATTTCCATTATCCATTTATCTCAGGAAGCCTGACGGAATTCTGGCGCAGATGGCATATGACCTTGGGTGGTTGGTTCAGAGACTATGTGTATATTCCGATGGGTGGAAACCGTGTGAAAAAGGTCAGATGGTTTTTCAATTTGCTTACTGTGTGGTTTTTAACCGGATTATGGCATGGTGCAGGATGGAATTTTATCATATGGGGACTTTTCTTTGCGTTTTTCTTAATTATTGAAAAAGAATTTGGTAAAAGAGCAGAAGGTAAGAGAAGCCTTATAGGAAGAATGTTAGGGCATGTTTATGTACTGCTTGCGATTTTAATCAGCTTTTTGATTTTCCATGCAGAGAATATGGAAATAGCTTTGCGTGACATTAAGGCAATGCTGCCGGGAGCGAGCTTAGATCGGGCACAGTTGGAAAACGCTTCATTTATGCTACGTAACCGATTCGGAATTCTTCTGATAGCCGTAATTGGTTCTACACCCCTTCCGGCTTTGCTATGGAAACGTGTATTTGCATGGCTTCAGAAGGATGTAGTAGAGGAAATCGCAAAGGCAGTTGGTGTCATTGTGATATTATTGTTAAGCACTGCATATTTAATTGATGGTTCCTTTAATCCGTTTTTGTATTTTCGATTCTAGGAGGAGAGAGTATGTTGAAGTTCATAAAACACAACATAATTATTCTGGGCTTTAGCTGTTGCATCACAGGCTTTATGCTTACTCTGGTGTTTGGTGGTAAACAGACTAGCTCAGTTTCGGAACGAAGAAAGCTGGCAACATTTCCTTCGCTTAGCGTGGAATCGTTACAAGATCAGTCCTTTATGGAGGACTTGGAAGCATATTTTCTAGATCATTTTCCGTTAAGGGATGGCTTACGAAGAATCAAGGCTTATTTTGCTTATGATGTGTTAGGACAGTTGGAAAATAATGATATTTATATGGTGAATGGCTATGCAGGAAAGCTGGAATATCCACTCAATGAGACTTCGGTTACAAGGGCAGCTGAGAAAATGCAGGCTATCAAGGAGCAATATTTTCCAGAGGGAGAGGTATATTATGCCATTGTGCCGGATAAGAATTATTTATTGGCAGAGCAAAATGGTTATCCATCCATTGATTATGACAGGTTGGAAACACGTATGCAGGAGCAGCTGAAGGACATGACTTATATCGATATATGGGATACGTTGTCAATAGAGGATTATTATACGACAGATACGCATTGGAGACAGGAATGCTTGGAAGAAACAGTGGTTCGAATTGGTGAGAAAATGGGCTTTTCACAGTATCTGACCAATGATTATGAACGACAGGAAATAGCAGAGTTCTATGGGGTTTACTATGGGCAGTCGGCATTACCACTTTCTTCGGAGCCATTGTATTATCTGACAAATGAGACTACACAGGCAGCAACGCAGTGGAGTCTGGAAACCAATAAGACACAACCAATCCATATCAGCGAAGAGGAGGCAGGCTTTGATAAATACAATATTTTCCTGTCAGGTGCGCAGGCATTACAGAGGATAGAGAGTCCGCTTGCGAAAACAGAGAATCGTTTGATTGTTTTCAGGGATTCCTTTGGCAGCAGTATTGTACCATTGTTTTTGGAAGCATATAAGGAAATTATACTAATTGATACCAGATATATAAGTTCGGCATTACTGGGCGATTATGTGGATTTTGAAGCAAAGAATACACAGGTATTATTTTTATATAATACCTTGCTGTTAAATAACAGTAGTATGTTAAAATAGAAGATAAGTAGAAGATAAGCAGGTAGGAATTAATAATCAAGCGAGGAGGGATATTATGCTGTTTGGAGCATTAGAGGCAGGCGGAACGAAGATGGTAATGGCAGTTGGAGAGGAGAATGGAAAGATTTTAGAACAGAAGACAATTCCTACAACAACGCCGGAAGAAACCATGCCACAGATTGTGGAATATTTTAAGGAGAAGATAGAGGAGAAAGGAATCGTGGCTCTTGGTGTAGGAGCCTTTGGACCGGTGGACGTGGTAAAGGGTTCACCTACATATGGGCATATTCTGAATACACCAAAGCTTGCATGGAAAAAATATAATCTTGTAGGCACTTTGGAGAAGGAGCTGGGGATTCCGGTAGGCTTGGATACGGATGTGAATGGTTCCTGCCTTGGTGAAATGACCTATGGATGTGCCAAAGGTCTGGATACGGTAGTCTATATTACCATTGGAACGGGAATTGGCGCAGGAATTGCAGTTGGTGGAAGGCTGTTGCATGGCATGCTGCATCCAGAGGCAGGTCATATATTGATTGCGAAGAATAGCCATGACCCAGGAAAGAGTGTATGCCCTTATCATGACTCCTGCTTTGAGGGGTTAGCATCAGGTCCATCCATTGAAGCAAGATGGGGAAAAAAGGCAGTAGAGCTTGTGGATAAAACGATTGTCTGGGAGCTTGAAAGCGAATATGTTGCAAAGGGGCTTGTCAATATGATTCTGACCTTAAGTCCTCAGAAGATTATTCTTGGTGGAGGTGTCATGCATCAGGAGCAGCTGTTTCCAATGATTCGAAGCAAGGTAATGGCCATGCTGAATGATTATTATACAACGAGAGAGTTATGTGATATGGATAGTTATATCGTTCCTGCAAGTTTGCAGGACAACCAGGGAATTATGGGAGCTGTAAGACTGGCTCAGCTTGCTTATGAAAAGATGGAGTAACATTCTTAGTATGTACAGTTATTAGGGAGACGGTAGGAAAATACATAGGTAATAGCTAAATAAATGGGGGAAAGGAATGGCTTATGAAAGTTAAGGAAATGTTAGAGGCACTGCAGCTAAAGAAGAAGAATACAGGCACAAAGCAGCTAAAAACCATATGGGGAGAGCAGCTTGATAAGAATCATGTGTTGGAGGAATACCCCAGACCGCAGATGGTGAGAGACAATTATACGATTTTAAATGGTATATATCAATATGCGATTACAAGCAGTAGTGAGATGCCCGTATGTTATGATGGCGAGATATTGGTTCCTTTTTCACCGGAAGCGGAATTGTCCGGTGTAGGAAGACAGTTGCAGCCGAAGGAATATCTGTGGTATGAGAGAATGTTTACATTAGAGCAGCTGCCACAGGGAAAACGCTTGTTGTTGCATTTTGGGGCATGTGATGAGAGATGCAGAGTATATATCAATGGAGAACAGGTTGGATCTCATTCAGGCGGTTATCAGGCATTTTACTTTGATATTACAACCAGTATCAAAGAGGGAGAGAATAAACTACAGGTCTGTGTCAAGGATGTAAGCGATACCTCCTATCATGGAAGAGGTAAGCAGATGCTAAAAAATGGCGGTATGTTCTATACGGCACAAAGTGGTATCTGGCAGACGGTATGGTATGAGTGGGTGCCGGATACCTATGTACAAAGTCTTCATATCACTCCTCGTTTTGATGAGGATAGCGTGGAAATTGAGTTATTTACCAATGAAGAAGAAGGAGTATGTCTTCCATATAAAGTGTATGTATTTGAGGATGAACAATTGGTAAGCGAAATGTCCACACAAGACGGACATAAGCTGGTGTTGCCAATACCGAATAAGAAAATCTGGTCTCCAGTATCACCGTTTTTATATCAGGTAACCATTGTCTATGGAGAGGATAGCATCCAAAGTTATTTTGGAATGCGTCATTTTTCAGTGGAGAAGGATTTGAATGGAATACCACGTCTGTGCTTGAATCATGTGCCTTATTTCCAAAATGGTATTCTTGACCAAGGCTATTGGCCGGAAAGCTTGCTGACACCAGTGAGCGATGAGGCTATGATTTATGATATTCAGGAAGCGAAGAATATGGGCTTTAATATGATTCGTAAGCATTGTAAAATAGAACCGATGCGCTGGTATTATCACTGTGACAGACTGGGCATGCTGGTGTGGCAGGATATGATTAATGGTGGAGAACATTATAATTTGTTAAAAACAACCTATATTCCAACTGTAGTAAAAAAGATGCAGCAGATGAAAGACACTCATTATGCATTTCACGCCAGAGCAAATGCAAAGGGAAGAAAAGAATGGAAAAAGGAGTGTCTAGAAACCATTGAACAGCTCTATAACTGTACCAGTATTTGTACATGGGTATTGTTTAACGAAGGCTGGGGACAGTTTGATGCAGAACAAAATACGCAAATGGTATTGGAAAAAGACAATACCAGAATCATTGATTCGCATAGTGGCTGGTTTGATCAGGGAGCGGGTGATCTTAGAAGTGTTCATATATACTTCTTTGATCTAGCAGTTGAGAAGGGATTAGAGAAACCGTTTGTCATTTCTGAATATGGCGGATTGGCATATGGAATCAAGGAACACAGCTATTCAGAGGATATCTATGGTTATGCCAATTATGAAAACGCAACAGATTTCAAAAAGGCTTATAAGGAAACGATGAAAAAAATACAAAAGCTGCAACGAGAAGGGCTGGCGGCAGCAGTCTATACACAGCTGACAGACATAGAAGAGGAAGTAAACGGACTTCTGACCTATGATAGAAAGATTTCCAAGCTGGATTTATAAATGAAAAAGGTTCTTATCACGTTTATGCGATAAGAACCTTTTTCTTATGATGAATTTATAAGATTACACGGTCTTTAAGTCGAATCCGAAATAGTTAACAGCATTATTGTAAGAGATGCCCTTAACGATTTCTTCTAAGATTTCCATGTCAGCAGGGAATTCGCCGTTCTCAACCCAGTTACCAACTAAGTTACACATAATTCTTCTGAAATATTCATGTCTTGTGTAAGATAAGAAGCTTCTAGAGTCTGTCAGCATTCCTACGAATCCGGATAAGTTACCAAGGTTAGCAAGAGAAATCATCTGATCCTGCATACCTGTCTTGTGATCGTTGAACCACCAAGCGCTACCCTGTTGAATCTTAGCACAGGCAGTAGAGTCCTGGAAACATCCAAGGATAGTTCCGATAGCCTGATTGTCATTAGGATTCAAGCTGTAAATAATAGTCTTAGGAAGCTCATCTGTTGTAATCAGTGCATTTAAGAAGTCTGCAAGCTGAGCAGAAGGAGCGTAGTTGTTGATACAGTCATAGCCGGTATCTGGTCCTAATTGGTCATAACGTAAGGTATTGTTATCACGCTTGCAACCATAATGTAACTGCATTACCCAGTTTAAGCGGTTGTACTGCTTACCAACAAAAATCATGAATGCAGTCTTAAACTGTAATTCTTCTTCTCTAGTAACAGCTGCTCCGCTCTTTCTCTTAGCAAAAATTGCCTCGATTTCTTCGTCAGTAGCAGGCTGGTACATAACGTATTCTAACGCATGGTCGGAAACAGAACAGCCCATAGAAGCAAAGAAGTCAAGTCTGTTTACTAATGCAGCCTTTAAATCAGCAAAGGTATTGATAGCGATGCCGCTTACCTCAGATAACTTAGCAAGATAATCGAAATAATCAGGCTTCTCAATATTCATAGCCTTGTCAGGTCTCCATGCAGGAAGAACCTGAACATCAAAGGTGTCATCTTCTGCAATCTGCTTGTGATATTCCAAAGAGTCAATAGGATCGTCAGTGGTACAGATTAAAGTAACATTAGACTGCTTAATCAGACCACGAACACTCATGTTGTCTTCCTTTAACTTAGCATTACACAGATTCCATACTTCCTCAGCAGTATTCTTGTTCAGAACACCGTTGTAGCCAAAGTAACGCTGTAACTCAAGGTGTGTCCAGTGATAGAGTGGATTACCGATTGCTTTTCCTACGCACTCAGCCCACTTGAAGAATTTTTCCTTATCAGTAGCATCACCTGTCATGTATTTCTCATCTACACCGCAGGAACGCATAAAACGCCATTTATAGTGGTCTCCGCCAAGCCATACCTGTGTGATTGTGTCAAACTTACGGTCGTTTGCAATCTCAGCAGGATTGATGTGGCAGTGATAATCAAGAATTGGTGTTGTTTCAGCAAAGTTGTGATACAGATCGCATGCTGTCTGTGTCTGCAGCAGGAAATCCTTATCCATAAATGTTTTCATAGGGTTAACCTCCTTTAATGATTTATATAGTTGTTATTATTATTACAAAGTGGTGCCTCTTTTTATGAGTTCACCGGAAAAGATAACCTTTTGTGGCATCTCGCGGTGTTCCAAAATACCAATCAGCGTAGAAACGATATGATGGCATAAGGTCTCAAGGCGGTTGTCTACACTAGTAAGCTCGGGCTCACAACAAGTGCTAAGAATGGAATTGTTGTAGCCGATAACACATAAGTCTTTCGGAATAGACAGACCTTTTTTGTGAGCATATTTAATTGCACCGATAGCCAGATTGTCATCAGCAGCAATCACTGCCTTGTACTTAATCTGTGGATCAAGATTTGCAAGAAAGTCTGCGATGGAAGGAAGATTCGCATGATTTCCCGGGAAATACTGCATATATTCCATGCGGAGGGCAAGACCATGTTGTGTCAATGCGCTCTGATAGCCGGACAACTTGCGTAAGGCAGAGTAGGACTTGGAATTGTAAAGAAACAGAATATCTTCAATTCCAGTGTCTAACAGGTATGAGGTAGCCTGCATGGTAGATTTAAAATCATCACAAAGACTACAATATACATTTTCATAGTCAAAGTCAGCATTTAAAAGAAGAATAGGAATCTCTTTAGCAGCTTCTCTGATATAATCATTTTCCTTATCGTTATTGGAAATAAAGTTGGAGCCAACTAAAACCACGCTGTCAACTTTTTTATTAACCAAAAGATTCAGGTATTTCTGCTTGTCCTCCAGTTTATAGCCTGTACAACAGAGAATACAGTTGTAATTATTCGCACGCAATTCCTGTTCAATGTGATATACAGCATTTGCAAGATACAGGTCGGAGGAGTCTGCACAAAGAATACCAATCGTATTCATGGAATTCAGTCCAAGACCTCTGGCAAAAGCATTAGGTGTATAATCACAAGCCTCGATTACAGCAAGAACCTTCTTACGTGTCTCGGCGCTGACATTACTGGAACCGTTTAAAACACGGGAAACAGTAGCAATCGATACGCCGGCTTTTTCTGATACGTCGTATATTGTCATGAGTTTTACCCTTTCCGACTCATGGGTTATAATTGTGTTCAGGTCACAGAAAGTGAAGAATCTGCGTCTTCCATGAAAAATTCTATGTAAGCACTACCATAAATCATCTAAATTGTACTATGAAAGTGCCTTAAAATCAAGCATGATTTGTGAAAGTTTTATTGACTGTCAATAAAGATTGGAGTAAAATGAAAGTGCTTACAACAGTACAAAAAGAAACTCTAAAACGATAAAGAACATCGTTTAAGAGTTTCTATGTTTTGTACAAGAGAATTTTGTAAGTCGACAAAAGTGTCTCCTTACAAATTCTCCAGCTATTATTAAGAAAAGGAAGGTACATTTATGGAATTACGTACAGCTGCTTCACCAAAGGACGTGAAGAATTATACAACACAGAGATTAAGAGAAGAGTTCTTGATTGATGACCTTTTCAAAAAGGGCGAAATCAAGCTTGTATACAGTCATATTGACCGTATTATCACAGGATCAGCAGTTCCAGTAGAGCCAATCCAGTTAACAGCAGGCGATGAGCTTCGTGCAGAATATTTCTGCCAAAGAAGAGAGCTTGGTGTGATTAATATCGGACCAGCAGGTATTATCACTATCGATGGTAAGAAGTATGAAGTAGGACATAAGGAAGGTATGTATATCGGAATGGGTTCTAAGGATATTACCTTTGAATCTGTTGAACCACAGAATCCGGCTAAGTTCTATTTAAACAGTGCTCCTGCGCATGCTACATATCCAACTAAGTTAATCAAGCCAGCAGGAACACCATCTGAGGATGTTGTTATCATCAAGGATGAGAATAAGGTAGAGTTAGGATGCCTTGAAGATGCAAACCACAGAGTAATTAATAAGTATATCCTTCCGGGACAGGTTGAGAGCTGCCAGCTAGTTATGGGTATGACAGCATTGAAGCCGGGTAGTGTATGGAATACCATGCCATGTCACACACATGATAGACGTATGGAGGTTTATTTATACTTTGATATGCCGGAAGATGCATTCGTAATGCACTACATGGGCGAGCCACAGGAGACAAGACACATTGTCATGAGAAATGAACAGGCTGTTATCTCTCCAAGCTGGTCTATCCATTCAGGAAGCGGTAGCCGTGCTTATACCTTTATTTGGGGTATGGTTGGCGAGAATCAGGATTTCGATGATATGGACGGCGTAAGAATGCAGGATTTGATGTAAATCGATGATATTGAAATAGTGAAAGGGGCTGTGAAAAAAGCACTCAGCGCAAAAGCAGTCCCTAGCTAATAATCGAGATAGATATCTTGGATGTTCAAGATACCTATCTCTTTTTTAGAAAGGTGCCTTTTTACATCATATATAAGATACTGAAACATTACT
>JAFSGY010000110.1 GCA_017440575.1 Lachnospiraceae bacterium
AGGTTCCCCTCTGCCGGCTTGAAGTTACTCCCGTAGTCATAACATGAATATATATGCGCAAATATAACCTCAGGTATTTCCTTCAGGTTTATAATATTATAATACATTTTTCATGTCGAGTAGACGTCTCGACTTCACCTCTCTTTCAAAATTTCGTGAGGTTTCGTCTAACACCCCTCACAGAACCCAACGTGCCCTATTAAGGCATTAGGCTCTTCATATAAATCTTACATCAAGTCCATATATCCACATAAAGTTTTGGTTGCATTATCGGATGTTTTCTAAGCAAGGATTGATACCTATTCCAACTCAAATATGCTCTTTGACTTCGTCTTGTAAGTGCTTTGTAAAATGCACTTACTATGAAGCGATAGAAGTTCAGCAAACTTTGATAGTTACCGCTTATCCCATAGTACGCATAGTGTCCTATGAGTTTCTTGTTCAGCAGTTCTATCGTGTCTGACGGCTTTCCGTGTATATTTTGCCTTAACCATTCCTTTACTACTTGCTTCTTTGCTTTCAGTTTATTCTTACTTGTGCGGTATATTATCCTGTATTTTCCCGTTAGTGTTTCTCCGTTTATGAATGTGAAACCGAGAAAATCAAAGCTTTCTGTCTTACCTTCCTTACTGTTTTGTTTCGCAAATCTTCCAAAACGCATTATCTTACTCTTATCATCTGCAAGTTCGAGATTGAATTTCTTCAACCTTTCTCTTAATGCCTGATAGAAACTATTTGCTTCGTTCTCATACTGAAAGAAGCATACGAAATCATCAGCATATCTCACGATATACGCTTCGCCTTTACATCTTTTCTTTACAACCTTATCAAACCACATATCAAGTGCATAATGCAGATATACATTTGCAAGTACGGGGGATATTAGTCCGCCTTGCGGCGTTCCTTTATCACTCTCATAGTATTTCATATCTTCGATTATCCCTGACTTGAGAAATCTTACGATATATCTTAGAAAATTCTTGTCCTGTATATCGTTTTCAAGAAACTTCATAAGCCATTTATGGTCTACGTTATCAAAGAAACCTTTGATATCTGCATCTACCACATAATTGACTTTTGTTGTCATTACAATTTGGTTGATTTCTCTTATTGCCATATGACAGTTTCTTCCTTGCCTGAAACCATACGAAAAGTCATAGAATTTCCAGTCATAGATTTGGTCAAGTATTTTACGCATTACTCCTTGAACTAATCTGTCCTCATAAGCGAGTATTCCAAGAGGACGCATTTTATCGCTTCCTGTTTTAGGAATATACGTTCTTCTTACCGCTTGTGGGCGATAACTGAACGTTTTCATTCTCGCTATGAGATTTTCAAGATTTTCTTCAAGATTTTCTGCGTATTGTTCCTTACTCACTTTGTCTATTCCTGTTGCTTTCCCTGACTTTTGCATTTTATGTTCTTTTGCAAGGTTTTCCTTATTCACATAGTGCATTATGGTTTGTACTTTCTCGTGATTTCTGGACTGCAATGCTATTTTGCTAAAATCATTTTCCACATTCGTTGTCACCTCTTGTGTAACAAATGTTTCTCTTAGTAAAGCAATTTATACGTTAGTCCCTTCCCTCCGTGCCGTTACGCATTTTCATCGGTACTATGAACTAATCCGACTTCTTGCATATCATTTCTGCCATCTCAGACGAAATGCTCCTTGTATGGCAAATACTTTTTTTTTCCAAAGAATACGCAAGACCTCACAGGTATGCCGTGTGTAACAATCTTAAACTCGCCACGCTCTAAGACCCCGATGGAACTCATTTATTCTTGTCAATAG
>JAFSGY010000111.1 GCA_017440575.1 Lachnospiraceae bacterium
CAAGACCTAATGGCGCATTCATCCCGCCAGCATCATATTGATTAACGAATTCTTCAATATCAAAAACTTGTCCTGTATCAACGGGTATATCCAAAAATCTTGATGCTATAAAACGATACTTTAATACAAGATCATGTGCAACTGTCCCAAGACCTATTAACTCAATTTTTACACCTTCAATTAAATTTTTAAGTGCTTCTATCTGTTCAATATGAATATTTGTAGACGTGTACGCACATATTATTTTATCTATCTTTTCAACTGGAATACTTAATTTACTTGCATCAAAGCATGATAATATATCGGATTCTAATTTTTTATAAGACGCTGCTTCAACCGAACCATACATAATGATTATATATTTTCCATTATCACATTCAACATAAGAATCTGGTGTCCCCTTTGTTGGTTTATCGGTTCCTGTCTGAACTCCTAATGGGTGTATATTGCTAAACTGATATTTTCTCATAAGATATGCGTCCATCAGTTTCTGATATTTGCCTCCATCTAATGATACTATCGCATTTTCTACTGTATTTATAATGCTCATCTTTTGTAACCTCCCATTATTCAAAATCAAGTATATTATTTTTACTACTGCTAATTCCCTACCTCTTCATTTCCTTGTTATTAACACTAAAATTCATGTCACTTTCTTTTTCAATATTTTCTATTTTTTCTCTCTGCTCTTCTTCCTTCTTTAAATTTGTTTTGTGATTAAATGATACTACTTCTTTCGTTTCAAATGCAATTGTAACACAAAGACACACAAATGATATCACTCTTCCCTTCACACTTGCATCTTCAATTTTTACCCCTATAACCATTGATACAACTAACACAATCGGTAATAATGTCAAATATATCGGTTCCATATATATGTATTTTTGACTATCATTCATTTTTTTATGAATAACGGATGCAACTAATACTGCAAACGACATGGCTGCTATCAAAAAATCTAAACCACTTGCTATTCCCTTATTTTCTTGAAAACAAAATAAATACATCACACATCCCATACAAAATAGCGGCATTATAATTGGAAAAATCAATTCCACTCTATTCATTATTTTTTGTATATCTAACCACATCTTTTTTCTTTTTATCAGTCTAGCTTTCTTCTTCTTTTGCTCTTTTACAATCTTTCTTGCAGTATTCATAACACACCTCCACGCTCACTAAAAATATCTTTCTTCTGAACAATCAATTATATCCACCATGTCACAGCTCCAAATCCCTAAAATTTTGGCTTAAATTTGGCTTAAAAATTCAATTCTTTTTCTCCACACCCCTTGAATTTACTGAATTCTTCTAAAAACGCAACTTGCTGCCGTGTCAAATGAATAATACTTTTATCATAGTAATTGTTTGCTTGTCAACTAGGCAAATCATAGCATAATTTAGCAAGTTGTGACTACCTATTAGTAGTAGAAATAGTAGTAAAAGGAAAATTTGTACTACTACGTTTTTTCATATCAGAATACCTCTCCTGTACTATAAATCATTTTCTATAGGCTTTAATTCTAATAAAAAAATCTGTAAATAGGATTGCATTTAATGCCATTCTTTCTGCTTGGATATGTATCATACCAACAATGAGCCATACACCCCCAAGGTCGATAGCGTACTTACTGTAATTGCATATTCTCCCTTGAATTTCATTCTCCAGTAGTTCTTCATCAGTTGCTCCTTCTACATCAAAATAGCTGCAGAAGACCCGAATATCTTCCGCAGCCTGTGCTTAGAACCGAACCTCCGCACGCTTCTATGAAGCAGGTTTTCTACAAGGCAGCTGTTAAGAGATTTGCATCTAATTTTTAACCTACATTGAACATAAACCGATAACAAATAACCTATAACAGATATACCTTAACCTTGAACAAAAACTTCCGGATCACCATAATCTTTGGAAGCCTTGTACGGAAAATATCCTTTAGATATCTACTTCAAATTGCACGGTCTGATTGTACTTATCCAGCGCCATCTGCATTTCCATAATTTTCACAGAAACGCTCTCATACTCCTTCTTTATCAATTCCAGGTCATAATTGATGTATTTATATTCCGGAACTGAATTTCTGGACATGTAAGCGTGTTGCTCTACTCTTGCCTTGGGAAGCTGCTTACGCATCACATCGAGCACATATTTTCTCTTATTTAACTGAGCCATCTTGATGAGAATTGTATCAATGCTCATTTCCACATCCCCTACCTGAACCCTAGCAGTAGCATTTGTTACATTAAGCGCATGCTTGATAATTGCGATTTTTTCATCAATTTCTGCAATTGTAGCTGCGACCTCTGCATAGTCATATTCCGGAACCACCGGTTCCTCATTATTAGCTACAATGTATGTGCTGGATGTTGCCTCCTTATTCACCCAAAAGGCCTTATCCTCCTCCAGGCTCCTAAGCATTTTATTTGCATATGCTGATGTCATAGTCTGCATTCTAATATCTCCTCCGTTTCTTTTGCTTCGTTCTGATATTAGATTACTGCCTCGCATGCGATTTGTCATTGAACCAATAGTTTAAAATATATTCCCCTTAAGCCAACAATATCCCCGCCAATGACGAGGATATTTTCAATGCTTGTATGTAGTAATCTGTTTAAAATTACAAAATTGTCTAAGCTCGGTAATGACCTACCGGAAATCCATTTGTAGATTGCCTGCGGATTCTCAAATCCCATGGCGCTCTGCACATCCTTTACGGTATAACCATTTCCCATGAGCAATTTCTTTTTTGCTACTTCAAATCCTTAATCGGTGTTAAATACTGAGCCCTGCGATTCTCCTGCTCTGCCAGATAGGACTGATCTGCGGATGCGTGTAGCTCTTGCATATACAAATGATGATTTTGAGAAATCTCATCATTATTTTTACCAAGCAACAGCATTGCAATACTAGAGCACTGGTCTGCTGTACGTTCCAGATAAGTCAAAACATCCATAAAAATCAATCCGCCATTAATCGAGCAAACTCCCTCACACAGACGATCTGTATGACGGTTCTTAAGAAGTAATACCATATCATCAATTACTTCCTCTAACGGCTCAATACGTCTAGCTACATAATCGTTCTCATCAATCATTGCTTCAATCGTAAGTCGCAAAATCTCAGACACCGCATCATTAATAATAGCGAATTCTTTCTTTGCAATCTTAGAGAATTTCACATCTTTGTCTGCCTTTTTCTTAGCAAGTTCATTGAAATTCGTTGCATAATCGCCGATTCTTTCAATATCTCGAATACACTGCATCAACATATTATGCTGACGTTTGTCATTCGCATTCTTAATATGACTGGACAAATCAATTAAATAATTGTCTGCCTGATCCGTGAAACAGTCCAATTTATCTTCTAACGCATCAATTTTCTCTGATCTTTCCATATCAAATTCCTTGAACTGTGCTAAACTGAGCGATACATTTTCCTTCGCAATCTCTGCCATATTTACTGCTATTTTCGTAACCTCGGCAAGCGCTAGAGGTGGTGTAATCATAAGCTTATCATCCAATACAGCAAGCTCCGGATATTTTGCCTTCTCTTCTTCCTCATCATCTTTAATGACTACACACGCAATCTTAACAAGAAGCCCTGTAAATGGCAGAAGCACTACCGCTGTTACCAGATTGAAAATCGTTTGGAAATTAGCAATTGTACCGCTATTTACCACGTCCTCCCACAGATTCTGCATAAATCCTAGATTACGTAGTAACGTCATCATAACCATAAATAATATCGTTCCAATGGTGTTAAACACAATATGTACCACACCTGTACGCTTTGCATCCTTCGAAGATCCAATAGAACAAACCATTGCCGTGGTTACACAGGTACCTAAATTAATTCCCATAATAATTGGATAGACAAGTTCAAAGGTCATTACTCCCGTAGACGATAATGCCTGGAGAATACCAACCATTGCAGAAGAGCTCTGTACAATAACCGTAAGTACAAGACCTGTCACAATACCAAGAATAGGCATATCTGAAAAACGTCCAAGAATATCTGCAAAAGCTTTTGAGCTGGATAACGGTTCTACTGCATCTGTCATACCAAGCAATCCCATAAAGAGAATACCAAAACCCAAAGCAATCATTCCGATGTTTTTACTGGTTTCTTTTTTAATAAACATCACACAGATGATACCAATAATAAGTGCAACCGGTGCAAGTGTGTCCGGCTTAAAAAAGGTCAGAATCGAACCGCCTGACGAATCAATATCCATTAATCGAATAATCTGTGCAGTTACTGTAGTACCGATATTGGCACCAAGAACAATACTTACTGCCTGGCGAAGATTTAAAATACCTGCGCCAATCAAACCTACTGTCAATACAATCGTTGCCGTTGAACTCTGAATGACTGCTGTTACCAGCGTACCTGTCAATAATCCCAAAAATACATTCTGTGTAAGCTTTCCAAGTACATTTTTTAATGTGTTTCCTGAACCCTGCTTAAGACCGTCTCCCATAATCTCCATGCCATACAAAAACATGGCAAGACCACCTAGCAGCTTAATAATCATTAAAATCGTATCCATATATTTTTATCCTCGTACATAAAATGAAATAGAGTGTCACGATAACACTCTATCTCATAATCATACTGTATTTAATCCAAAGTAACAAGAGAAAATTTTACTTATTTTTTACATATTTTTTATTTCACTCATACATTTCTAGTTCCTTCTATCACTTTTTCAATATTCACCTTATACATGTCCATTGCCTCAATAATAGCGCCTACCGACTTCTGATTATCCGCAGAGTAACTCTGCATTTCCTCAACACGCGCCTGTAAGTCATTAAAAATGGTTCCCACTTCATTTACATTATTATTCTGTGTTTCAATGTTTCCATAAAGGGCACCAAACTGCTTGGTAAGACGCTCAAAGCTTTCCTGTAGTTCTGCCATGGAAGCGGCTGATTCCTCTAATGCTTTTGTGCTACCTCTAAACTGCTGAGCCGTTTCACCTACTTCTTTCATTAATCCCTTTGCAACCTCTGATACCTGTTCTGAGAATACGTTACTATCACTTGAAAGCTGACGCATTTCAGAAGCTACGACTTCAAAACCGGCTCCACTTTTCCCGGCTCTGGTAGCTTCAATAGAAGCATTCAAGGAAAGAATTGTTGTATTAAAAGAAATGTCACCTAGTTTCTTGGCTATCTTCGCAACCTCATCCATTTTATTTTCCATAACCTGAAATACTTCATTCGCTCCATTTACCGTTACTGTAACTGCTGCTAACTGCTTTTCCATATTTGCCATGTTTGCTTGATTTTCTTTCAAAGCGATTTCAAAACGGGTTACTTCTTCATTTAATGCCAAAATGGACTGCTGTGACACAAAGATTCTATCCTGTACATCATCACAACTGCCCTGCATATTTATAGCACTATCAACGATTGCTGCAGAACCCCTCTGTAATTCACTTGTGTTGTTATTAATTCGTTTCGAAGAACGGGCAAAATCCTGCTCTAACTCTTCTCCTATGTGCTTCATGGAGCCAACCAGCCCTTCTGCTTCTTTGGCACGCTCTTCACCAATGCCAATAAATGCTTTACCACGCTTAATCGTTTGAATAAACAAAACACCTGTAAGTACAAATTCACCCCAACACTGAATGTACTGACCAATTGGATCTGCTTTTTCCGGATGCATGATATACATGGCAATCAATGCAATCGACGCTAAAATAAGCTGACATATAGAATACTTTGGTTCCAAATATAAACCGGTTAATGCAATTACTGCCAAAAACATAATAAAGTCATCACTAAAGTATGCACCACTATTCAACGCAATGACAAAGATTAAACACATCATCCCAATCGAAATAGCCATTTGCTTCGTAGCATCTTTTGCATTTCTAAGCTTTAAAACCCAAAATACTCCCGAAAAAAGCGCCATGCTGACACCTATTACAATTCCCGATTTTATGTTTCCACTCAATAAATTTTTTAAGAAGAATACGCCTGAAACTGTCAGTGTTATGATTAACATTATTTTAAAAATAGCTGTTGGCATAATTGGCGGCTTTTTTTCCTGTACCTTTGTTCCCATCTCTTTTCTCACATTTTCTACCATCTTAAACCTCCACATTCCACCCATACTTATACTCTAAATTGTACATACTTTTTTATATATTTTCAACATTTAAACCTTTCAATTGTATTATTTCAGAAATCTCGATATAATATATTATATATCTCATGAATAAAAGGAGCATCTATATGCAAAAGAATAATTATAATCTTACATATCGTATAAAGGGGCGAAAAAAAGTGTTACTTATCATATCCGGAATCATACTTCTTCTTATTCTATATCTTGTTATTATTGCAAATAAAAATGTAAAAGCCATGAACAACTGTGTCACTTCTGTATTAAGTGAACTGGAACAACACTATACTGTAACTCCATGCGACACTGGACTTTATAAAGAAATGAGATTGAATGGCATCATGAAATTTCACGTTGAACAATATGCCATAGAAAAATTAGGTAATCTCTCTATCATGCGTGTGAATATGGGTGTCATGCAGATGGCAACGGTTGTTATCACACCAAGAGATAAGAATCTGCCCCTTCTCTCTGCTGACTATATGTACATTTTATCAAACCGCAAAGCCTATTTGGAATTTTATGACGTAATAAAAGAAAAAGATAGCCAATACAATCAGTTGTTAAGTACTCTTTCCTCCATTCAGGAAAAGTATCATTATCTAAAAGATATACAAACTACACCTGCGTGGTATACTGATTTACTAACCGTAACCTCTTATAAAAGCGGGAAATCCAATGCAGATAAAGACTTAGAACAGATGTTGATTGACAGCTTAAAAACTTATCTGGAACATTCCAAACAGCTTCCATTGCTGTCTGAGTCAGAGAGAGCAGAAAAACTTGCTATTACCGTTGAATATACCGATGGTTTGATTGAAAAAGGCGGTATCTCTACCGATGTTTTCAAAAAAGAGCTTGGAGATGAAGAAACAAAAAAATTCTTTGATTCCGTATTCTTTGGAACTGCAATAAAATAAATGTTGCAATGCTTCAAATAATAAACCTCCTAAACAGACCTCAACAATCTGTTTAGGAGGTAATTTTATGCTCTTATCGCCCAGCGCATCTTAGTACTCTTTGCTCTACTGTTTCTTGCACATTCCTCTGCGGAAGGACGAATCACATCCTTGCATATCTCGCTGTAAATACCCGCATCATGCAATTGCTTGAAGGAACGCTTTACTAAGCGGTCTTCACCAGAATGGAAGGTCAGAATGGCTACTCTTCCATTTGGTGCCAATACATCAGGAAGCTTTTCCAAAAAGGCATATAAGACCTCAAATTCACTGTTTACATCGATTCGCAACGCCTGAAAGGTTCTTGCACAAGACTTCTTAACAGCCTCTTCACGTTCTGCCTTTGGCACATAGACAAGTGCCTCCTCGATAACTTCCTTCATTTGTCTAGTGGTTTCGATTGCTTTTCCTTTCTTAAACCACTTCATAACAGTAGCTGCAATCTCTTCTGCATAAGGTTCGTCTGCATTTTCCAGCAACATTCCTGTTAGTTCTTCCTGTGTTACTTCTTTCAGGCGCTCTGCCGCACTTGTGCCCTTTAACGGATTCATGCGCAGGTCAAGAGGACCGTCTACCTTATAGGAAAAACCTCTGTCCGGATTGTCAATCTGCATGGATGACACACCAAGGTCTGCCAACACGAAATCAAACTTCTTGCCTGTTTCCTTTGTAACCAGATCAATATCTGCAAAGTTCTGTAACCGAACCGTCAAAATATCTTCTCCAAATCCCTGTTTTTCTAGACGTTCCTTGGTTTTTGCAGACTCTATCGGATCAACATCAAGTGCGTAGATATGCCCTTGACCTTCCAGACACTGTAGCATTGCTTTCGTATGACCGCCATAGCCTAATGTCGCATCTAACCCTGTCATTCCCGGTTTAATCTGTAAAAAATCAATAATCTCCTTTACACAGATAGAAATATGCATCCCTGCCGGAGTACCACCCTTTTGAATCACTCGCTCTATGGTATCTGCATATTTTTCGGGATTATGCTCCTTATACTTTTCCTTATAGCTCTTAGGATGCGTTCCCGAGTAGCGCACACGGCGCTTATGCTGTTTTTCCTGATTTTCCATATCTATACCATGCCCTTTCAAAACCTATATTTTTGTATTTTAGCATATATATGCGAGCGAATAAAGCCTGTTTTATCTCGCCAAATCGTAGTACAATCCCTTCTTTGCCATCAATTCTTCATGCGTACCCTCTTCCGCAATTCCTTTGTTACTGATATACAAAATACGGTCAGAATTTCGGATAGTAGATAATCTGTGTGCAACAATAAATGCCGTTTTATTCTTTATCAGCACATCCAAAGCTTCCTTAATCAGCAACTCTGTTTCCGTATCAATTGCACTGGTTGCCTCATCTAAAATAATCACTGACGGATTTTTTAATACGATTCTTGCAAAGCTAATAAGCTGCTTCTCACCTGCTGACAGACCACTTCCACGCTCCTCTAACTGATGATAATAACCACCATTTAATTTCTGGATAAACTTATCTGCAAAAATCATTTTCGCTGCTGCAATACACTCCTCATCTGTTGCATCCCATTTTCCATAACGGATATTATCGATTACGGTTCCCTTGAAGATAAATGGATCCTGCATTAAAACACCAACCTCTTTTCGTAAGGAAAACAGACTAGCATCCCTTACATCCACTCCGTCTATCGTAACCTTACCTTCTCTTACATCATAAAACCTGGTTAGCATATTAATAATTGTCGTTTTTCCGGCTCCTGTGGGACCTACAAGGGCAATGGTCTCACCCTCTTTTACATGCAGGTCAAAATGCTCCAAAATATTCAAGTCATCCTCATAGGCAAAGGTAACATCTTCAAAATCTACCTTACCTCTGACATTCTGTAAAGTAACCGCATCCTCTTTATCCTTTATATCTAGTGGATACTCAATGGTGTCAAATACCTGTTCTAAGTTCGAACTTACCTGTGCAAGCTCCTGAATAATGGTTGACAACTGTGACAATGGATCCTGAAAGGAACTCATATAGGTCGTAAAAGTAATGACAACACCTGCAGTAATCACATCATTCCCACTCAGAATCAATGCCAGTGCTACACCATAGATACATAACGTTCCAATATGCCAGAAAGACATAACAACAGGACTGTTCAAACGTGAACGCTTTACAATGCCCCACCACATGAACATACTATCCTCATGTACCTGTCGATAAATATCCTTGTTAATATCAATACGATTATAGTTCTTTACAATCTGCTCACCCATAATCGATTCCACCAAAAAGGCCGTACGATTGGAATTCTTGGCACGCTGCGCTGTATACATCTTACGCAGGGCAGAACGCAGTACAAAGACGATTGTCATCATCGGAATTACCGTTGCAAATACAATCAAAGTAAGCATTGGACTAAGCGACAGCATAAATACTGTAACTACTACGATTTTTACGATATAGATTGCAAACATCATAACGTAGTTAGAGAAAAAGTCAGCAAGTCCATTGATATATTCTGTTACACGCACAACGATTTTTCCATCAGGTCGGTTATCAAAATAGTCAAAAGACAATTGCTGGAGTCTTTCAAAAATATCGGTTCGAATGCTGGATATGATGTTAAGTCCCATTTTTCCCATGCTTCTTGCCTGTATGAAAGTAGACAGAATCTCTACTGCTGCTAGCAACACCAGTCCAACTCCCACTAAAGCCAGTTCTCGATAATCCTTATTCACAACAATCTCATCTACAATCAGCTTCAAGAGTCTTGGTGGCAAGAGAGAAACCACAGCTGCAACCAGCATCATTATACTGACCATAAGTAGTATCTTCTTATATGGCAGGATATACTGAACCGTTCTGCCAAGTTGCTTAATGTCTATCTTTTTTTCGATTTTCTCATCCTCGAAAAAAGTATTACGTTTAGCCATGGTTCTCACCTCCATCCTTTTTTAGATTGTCATAGTCTATTGTACTTTCCTGTTGTTCCTGCTGCACACGATATACATGAGCAAAGCTGCCTCTCAAAGCCATAAGCTCCTCAAAGGTTCCTCGCTCTATAATCTCGCCATCCTGCATATAGAGAATCTCATCACAGTCTGCCACAGAAGAAAATCTGTGTGCTGTAATAATCAACGTTTTTTCAGAAAAGTTTTCACGAATATTCTTCAATAAGGTTCTCTCTGTATTCACATCAAGAGCACTGGTAGAATCATCTAATACAAATATCGGCGCATTTTTATGAAATGCTCTCGCAATAGAAACTCGCTGTTTCTGTCCACCGGAAATACCAAGACCACGCTCACCCACAATCGTCTTATATCGATCAGCAAGCGCATCAATAAACTTATCTGCCTGTGCATGAGTTGCCGCCTTTGTTACCATACGTTCATCAATATCTGGCTTACTGTAGGCAATATTAGATGCTATGGTATTAGAGAACAAAAACACATCCTGAAATACATAAGAATACATATTTCTCAGATTTTCCAGACTGAAATCCTTAATATCATGCCCATCAATGGTAATACTTCCATCTGTAATATCACGTATACGCACTAAAGTCTTCAAGAGAATACTCTTTCCAGACCCCGTCTCACCTACAATACCAACTTTTTTTCCATATGGAATACTCAGATTAATATTATTTAAAATCTGTTGACCATCTATCTGCACTGAAACATTCTTTAGTTCAATATTTGGCGTATCACAATGAAGATTTGGCTCCTTATTATCAGGAACCTTACTTTCGCTTTCCATAAACTTTTTCAGTTCCAGTCCTGCGATTGTCTGCTGCTGCATATTAAAAATATGGTTATTAATTCCTGTAATATTATTCATAATGCGCATAACATACGTTGATGAAGCAAGAATATATCCCACTGTCATATGTCCCTGAATGACAAGGATTGCACCAATAATAATCGTACTAATATAAGCAATCTGCTTAATAGAGTTAAAGGTCAGGTCGAATCCGGAAGATAGCCAAATCTGCTTCATACGTGTATTTAAGAAGCTTGTATTCACAGACTGGAATTTTTCTTTTTCCAATTCCTCATTTGTAAAAGAACGCACGATACGAACTGCTGCAATATTTTCCTGCGTTGTCAGATTCATAGCAGAACTCTTCTCTCGAATCTCCTTAAAGTTTATTCTTGCCTTTTTCTTAAAGTCCAGAACCGTAATTACCAAAAATGGCATAAGAATGAGCGGAATAATAATAAAGGAAATATTAATACTGGAAATCAGAAGCAAGGTAACCACCAGCATAAAAATGGCATCACCCAGATAAGGAATTCTATGTGCAAATAATTCCTTAAACATAATCGTATCGCTATTCAAAATCTGCAACAGCTCGCCGGAATTGTGCTCCGCAATGGTCTCAGAGTCCAGTTCCATCAGCTTACCATAAGTCTCATAACGAAGCTCTGTTTCCAGCTTCAGGCCTACCCATTCCTGCATCAGGTCTCGTACATAGATTAATACAATACGAAGAAAGAGCATCACTACATAGACTACTGCTATGGTAAAAAATAACTGCATGCTATGTACGGCTCCAAATCTCCCTGACAGAAGAAAATGGAACATTCCTCCACTTTCCTCTGTCACCTCACCCTTTTGTATTACGAAATCTATCAGCATTCCTGATAAAAGCGGCATCAAAAGCTCCGCATAGATACCTAGAAAACTAAAAATTTCCGCCAATATTGCCATCGGCATACTTTTCCGAAAGAACCTGTACCCAAACTTTAACGTTTCCATATTTTCCTCCTATGTAAGGTATGATACTTAACCAAGGATTTCTTCTATTCTACGCAACTCTTCTTCTGAAAAATCTAAATGATTTAATGCTGCTACATTTTCCACAATCTGCTTAGAACGGCTTGCACCAATAATCACAGAAGTCAGCCTTCCCTGTTTCAGTGCCCATGCAAGTGCCATCTGCGACAGCTCCTGTCCTCTTTCCTTCGCAATGTCATTTAATCTTGTTACCTTTCCAATCACATCATCTGTAATTGCTTTTTCATTCAGAAATACACTATTTCCTGCCGCACGTGAATCCGCCGGTATTCCATGAATATACTTATTTGTTAATAATCCCTGTGCCAAAGGGCAAAAAGCAATAGAGCCCATTCCAGCCTCTTCAATAACCGGTATCAATTTTTCATTTGCTCTATCTAACATGGAATAACAATGCTGATGAATCAGACATGGCACTCCCATTTCTTTCAGAAGTGCTGACGCTTCTTTCAGCTTTTCCGGACTATAATTTGATAATCCGACATACAGAGCCTTACCTGAACGTACAATTCCTGCAAGCGCATCCATCGTCTCCCAAAGAGGTGTTTCCGGATCCATTCTGTGATGATAAAAAATATCTACATAATCAAGTCCCATGCGTCTTAAGCTTTGGTCTAAGGATGCAACCAAATATTTCTTTGATCCCCAGTTACCATAAGGACCTTCCCACATGTCATAACCTGCTTTTGTTGAGATCATCATCTCATCTCTATAAGCAGATAACTCAGATGCCAATATTTTTCCAAAGTTGCTCTCTGCACTTCCCGGTGCCGGTCCATAATTATTCGCCAGATCAAAATGCGTAATTCCCAAGTCAAAGCTTGTAAGTACCATATCACGCATATTTTCATAGTTACTGCCGTCACCAAAATTATGCCACATTCCTAAAGATAAGGCAGGCAATTTTATTCCTGATTTTCCACTCCTATTATAAACCATTTTATCATATCTTTCTGCATTTGCTATATACATATTTTCTCTCCTTTACTTATGAAACTGTTTTTTGTTACTGTTTTTACTCCTTTTCCAAGGTAACACTTCAAGTATACTTGAACGCAAGAACAATTTTTTCAAAAATGAAAAACCCCCTTTTATAAGGGGGCACATTTTTCTATCATACTATTTTTTCTTCTTTTCCACTTCACTAAGTGATGTCTTTACCATACCAGTCAGTGCAAACAGTGCAATCGCATTCGGAATTACCATCAGATAATTAAATGCATCTGTCAACTCCCACACTAAGTCATTAGACATCATTGTTCCAAGGAAGATGAATGCCAGTGCAATTACGGTATAGATTCTAGTACTAATCTTCGCATTTTTCTCACCAAATAAATAGATTACATTAATTTTTCCAAACATATTCCATCCAAGAATCGTAGAAAACGCAAAGAAGAAAAGACAAATCGCAACAAATGCTGCACCAAGGCTTTCACCAAATACTGTACCAAATGCTGTCTGCGCAAGAATAGCACCCGGACCACCTGTCAGAATAGCACCGGATGCACCGATAACATTACCTGTACCAACCTGAGCCGCAATCGCTGTGGCTAACGCCTGAAAGGAACTCATACCCTGTTCCTGACTTCCACCCTTTAAGGACAGATTACCAAACACCTTTTTTCATACCTGCACCATCATTTCTTTTCGTATAGTATCCATACAGATTTCTATACGTTCTTTGACCATATTGCTAATTTCATTGGTCTTCATTCCTGCATATTCATCATAGGAAATCGCTGGCAGAAAGTGTACTTGAGTCACTACCCTTTTTAATGACTTACCTTCAAATGCTTTGTAGGAATCCCAGATTGCAACCGGTACAATCGGACATTTTGCTTTTTGTACACATTTAAAGCTTCCCGCTTTGAATTCCTGTACTTCATTATGATTTTTATCGTATCCACCTTCCGGAAATATCAGATAGCGTCTACCTGCTGCCACTTCTCCCGCTACCTCATTCAAGGTTCGCATCTGTTGACGCAAATCATCCCTTTTTAACCTTTTTCCCTTAATCAGCTCTATAAACTGCGTGACTCCAAACATATTAGAGCGTTCGTATTCCATAATAACCGAGCACGGCTGTTCATGCGCTGCCATAATTCCTAACGCATCATACTTACCCTGATGATTCGAGTACATCATATAGCCATTTTCTTTTGGCAAATTCTCCGTACCAAAGACCTTTGTCGAAATGCGTCCTCTTTTTTTCACCAGACCGATAAGCTTCTGCGCCAGAGCATAGCACGAATACTCATCATATTTTTCCGGATGTGCTGCATAAATTGACATCACTGCTATATAAAAAAGAATCAACGGAATCCCCGTTAAAATAACATAATAAAACCTTACCATTTTTACTGCTCCATTTCCTTGGTAATGCATAATATTTTATTATAAGTAACCATTACTTTTCTTGTCAATTCCTTTTATCGTTTCTTCCGCATTTTAAATAGTTCCTCTGTTGCAAGTCTTGTCTTTGCCACAACATCTTCTCCATTTTTCGGAAAGCAATAATACTGCACCTGTTCATCGCCGACACATATCATATCGCCAATCTGATACCAGTTAAAGTCAGAATACAGGCTATAGGATGACTGTGGAAGCTGCCTGTAATCAATCTGTCCATCGCAGCCGGTTAAATGAAAACCTTCCTTCGTATGTCGCAGGTGACCTTCTCCCACTCGATATATGAACTTGGTATCAACCAGCATACAAATATTCACATCAATATCCAATTCGTATGTATTATCTTCCAATTCCTTACGAACACACTCCCGCTCCCAACGATACCAGTCCGGAATGTGTGAAAATCTTCCTTCTCCAGAAACTGCCTGCAAATAGCCTAATTCCGTAAGCTCATATTCCTGCTTACACTCCTGACAGGCAATCCTTATTCCTTTTCCAAGCATCCTGCTTTCGGTTTCACAATGAGGACACTTGTATAAGACTCTATGTAGGCCATCTGCTCTGAACTTCTCTGTTACCTGTATCTGCTTTTCCTGCTGTTCTCTAAAATTATCAAAGCTGAATTTATCTCTTAAAATGGCATTCAATTCTTCTACGGACTTCTGCTGAATCTCTTCTGGTGAAAGCAGATATTCCATCTTGGCAGATACCTTTACCTTGCGTCTCTGCAAACCATTATAAAGCGGATCCCTAATAAATGCCCCCTCTGTCCGAATCATAACCACCGGGACGCGTAAGAACTTCACACACTTTCCAAGACTATCCGGTAGAGGCGTCGCTGTCCCATCAAAGCTGTAGCTTGCCTCTGGGAACATCAAAATCGAACCTTTTAACTTAGTTATTGCATACCGCATATCCTTTACCAGATTAATATCATTGATAAATTTTTTCGTGGAAATGCATCCCAATAACCGCAGTATGGGGCCTAACCCCACAAATGCATCCTGCGTACATACAATATGATATTTTCTGTCAGCAAGCATAAATGCCACAATTTCCAAATCAATAAAACTAGAATGATTCATCAAAATCAAACACGGTTCCTTTTTGCCAAGCCTCTCCATTCCTATTTTCTCATAGGAAAAGCTTGTCCGCTTCAAATCGACACGTGACAACACATTTACAAGCATACGAAGTGCCACACTTTGTCTCATTGGTTTTCTATGTACATTCTTAGGCATAGCCATAACTTCTGCATAGCTTTTTGTTTTGGTCAATGTTCTCATGAATCGTCCCTCCTCATTCATCATAAGTAACCATTCCTATTATATTTGAAAAACAAAATATAATCTATGTTTTTTCTTTATTTACCAAAATGCAGAAACAACAATTTTTCTGTAATATTACTAATATCAGCTAATAAAACCGTAGTTTTTACTGAAATATCGTAGTATAGTAAAAATGTATGTAGTTATTCTCGAAAGTGAGGTTTTTACCATGCATTCTTCAAAGAAAATAGATATGACAACCGGTCCTATCATGAAGCTTATTATATTATTTGCATTACCTATCTGTATCGGCAACGTTTTACAACAACTCTATAGCACAATTGACACTCTGATTGTCGGTAATTTCTGTGGTTCCATTTCGCTCGCTGCCGTAGGAACAAGCGCTCAGCCTGTCGAAATGCTTCTATGCATTTTCCTTGGTCTTGGATCAGGCGTCTCTATTTTGGTATCACAGTGTACAGGAAGCGGAGACACGCAAAAGCTAAAAGACGTTGTTGCAACCGCTAATAGCTTCTTATATATATGTGCCATACCTCTTTCTATACTGGGATTATATCTAGGGCCTCTTATTCTGAAATTCATGCAGGTTCCTGATGATACTTGGAACTATTCCGTTTCCTATATCCAGATTATCTTTCTTGGCACACTGGGAAATATGGGGTACAACATGAATGCAGGCATTTTGCGTGGAGTCGGTGACAGCCGTTCTTCTCTCGTATTTCTGCTTATTTCATGCATTGTAAATATTGTCTTGGATTTAGTTTTCATTGCCGTATTCGGTATGGATGTTTCTGGTGCCGCACTTGCTACTATTATTGCCATGTTTGCATCATGGTTTTTCAGCATTGCTTACATACAGAAGAAATTCCCTGAGCTTGAATTTACTATTTTACCAAAAAAGCTTGATAAAACCATTCTGCGTGACATTATAAGCATCGGGCTACCTTTGGGATTAAATCATTCTCTTTACTCCGTGGGACATATTCTGATGCAGTCACTCATCAATATGCAGGGATCCACCTTTATGGCTGCATGCTCTGTTGCAACAAAACTAACAGGTATCGCCAATGTTGCCATCAGCTCACTCTCCTCTGCTGCAACAACATTTTCTGGTCAAAACCTCGGTGCCAAAAACTATGTACGACTCAAACAGGGCAGCCTTAGAATTCCGCTTTTTTCAGGACTGATTACCTGTTGTGCAGGATTACTTTTCACGTACTTCTCACGTCCTGTATTAGGCATATTTACCGATGACCCTACCGTGCTTGACCTTGCAGTACGTTATGTTTATGTTGTTCTTCCATTTACTTGGATCTATGCTATATTCAACGGAATCATTAACTTCGTCAACGGTCTAGGAGAAGTTCGCTATCCTACCATTGTCAATATCCTAATGTTATGGGCGATACGCATCCCTTGTGCTTATCTTATTGCTCACTATTTCGACGGTGGTTATGTCATGGCAGCCATTCCGATTAGCTTTGTATTTGGTATGTTCTCAATGTTTGCTTATTATGGAACGAAACGTTGGAAAAATATAAAGAGGCTTGCATCTTCGTAAGCCTCTTTTCTATATTATAATTACAAATTATAATTCTACTAACTCCATTGCCTCTTCTATCTGTACCCTGACATCCTTTTCGCCAAGCCATTCATTATGATAATTCAGGCAACGGCACATCCAAGTTACACCGCTTTCCATAAAGGTATTTCGATAGTGCACATGGCCACAGATAGAATACTGCACCTGATTCTCTATACATAGCTTTGTCAATTCCCTACTCCCTAGAAAAGCATTAAAAAAACTCCATATATGATTCATTTCCTCTGGAACAGCAAATGCTTCATGCGAAATCATATGAGTCATAAGAACGATTTTCTTACCTTTGTCTTTATTATCATCTATCTGCTTCTGAAAACGTTCCAAAAAACACTGACAGCATTCATCATTCTTCTTTGACCATGTATTAAACAGAGAATCCTGCCATGTTCTGCCCTCATAGGTCATTCTTTCAAAATCCTTCTTCTCAAATTTCTCATGATTTCCAAAGCTATAATCATACCATGCCACATCACCGATTATGATACTATCATCCGTTTCAAAAAGTTTCCCTGAAAGACAATGTTCATCCTCCAGATACATTTCATAGATTGCCTCATTACTTATATAGGCAGCATCCTTATTCCACATATCATGATTACCCGGCACATACCGCACAATTGCTCCGCTTAGTTTTTCCAGCTTTCTTACTGTATCTACGGTTTTTTCAGGATATGAGCTGATATCTCCCGCAATCAATAGCAGCTCCACCTTCTTTTCTCGAACATAGTCTACGATTCCTCCAATCACATCATAAGACTCATTCACATCAATATGAATATCCGAAATTACTGCTGTTCTCATTTCCCTATATCCTTTCTAAACACCTTTAGTCTATTGCCACCCTTAGATGCCTGCACACCTTTTTTGCTACGATTCCAATCAGCATCCCTGTTATCAATCCTGCCACTAACAATACCGGCATATAATAGAACACACTCATATTCTCAACTACGATTGCCGCCACCAGAAGCTGCCCCACATTATGACTGACACCGCCTGCTATGCTGATTCCCATCATGGAAAAACCTTTGCTCTTTTTTAATAGCAGCATCACCGTAAAGCTCAGAACACCACCGGCAAGACTATAAATCATCGATGGCATACTACCAAATAAAAATGCTACCAATACAATTCTCACAACAGAAATGCTAAAAGCCTGCGAAGGCTTCAATAAATACAATGCTATTACTACCACCAGATTCGCCAACCCAAGCTTAATCCCTGGTATTCCAAAATGAAAAGGTATCAGCACCTCAACATAGCTGAATATCATTGCAAGTGCAACCAATATAGCTGAATAAGCAACCTTTTTTGCCATTTTATTCTCCATGCCTTTCTCTTTTAAGACTTATCTGTCACTTTATTGTGCTATACTATCAAAGTCGTCTTCTCTATTTTGTACATGCAATTCCACCACCAGTTTATGTGGAAGACATACTATCGTTTCATTCGTCTTAGAAATCGCTTTATGCTCCACACAATACTGATCGGGACAATCCGCCTCCTGCATGAATACTTCTCCATTTTCTATCACAATCCTGTTATATCCAAAGGCATTACCGATTTCTATAACGCTGTCTTCTCCCAGCGGATAACTTCCATATTCATTCCCATCTATCATAATGCGAACCGTTTCACCTGTTTCTCCACTATATATGCGAAGGAAAGCAGCTATCAATCCTGCCAATATCAGGACTGCTATTATTAAAGTAACATCTTTTTTCTTGAACATATTTCATCTTTAACCTTCTCTAATATTTAGAAATGATTTCATATTCTAACTCTGTCGAAAAACACTCTTTGATTCCTTCTGTCACATACAATTTACACTCCTCATCACACAATATCATATCAAACATCTCACTATGCGCTTTCCAGAATGAAATTGCGGTTTCCTTTCCCATGACAAACAATGACGTTGATAATCCATCCGCCATAGTGCCATCCTCACAAATAATGGTCACAGACACCAAGCCATTTTGCACAGGCATTCCTGTTTTCGGATTAATGATATGATGATATCTGATTCCATCTTCTTCAAAATATCTCTCATACCCACCCGAGGTAATCACTGCCTTCTCAGCAATTGATATAACCCCTAAATACGGAACATTATCATAAGGACTCTTTATCGCAATACGCCACAGACTCCCATCTGCCTTTGTTCCGACTGTCTGAACATTACCTCCAAGATTGAACATCGCACTCTGAATATGATATTTCTTCATAATCTGTGCCACCATTGATGATGTATATCCCTTTGCAATTCCTCCAAAATCAATCTGTGCCTGTTCCGGTATCACTACCTCATTTGTAGTCTCATCATACGAAATCTTCGATGTATCTACATAAGTAAGCAAGGATTCTATCTCTGTAACAGATGGTACTCTATATTTCTTATCTGCAAATCCCCATGCCTGCATGAGTGGATAAACGGTAATATCAAAAGCCCCATCTGTCAACTTCCATAATTCCATAGAACGCTTCAGCAAATATGCATAATCCTCCGAAAGACTTCCTTTCTTCTCTCTGTTTACTATTGTTACCTCACTCATTTCACTTCCTGTCGAAAGCAATGCATCCAACCGCTGAATCTCCTGAACTGCTGCCTCTACCGCCTCTTCACTATTTCGACCATATGCAGTAAGCTCCATATAAGTATCCATAGCAAAGAGATTCTTTGTTACACTTTTATTATCATCTCGTAAAAAAAGTCCTATCGTAATTCCTACTATCATAAGTACACCTACCGACAGAACTCTCTTCCATCTTTCCTTCATCATTCCGTTCCTTCTTATATAAATACAAATCATTCCTATCATACCATAAAATGTCGATAGATAAAACATACAAAAATCGCAGCAGATGTTCTATCCTGCTGCGACCTGTTCCCTTTATATGTTTAGCATTTAAAATCCTACACAGGTACCCTTTAACGTTGCACCCTTAATATTGTTAGAACCGTCTACGGAAGTACAATCCTGAATAATTGCCTTACCAAAGGTAACGGTATAGCCTAATGCGGAAGGTGAACCTGTTAATGGCCAGTTATAATTGTATTTCTTGTTTGACTTCGCATAGCAGCCAATCATGGTAACTACACCACTCTGATTATTACGGTCAAAGCCTGTCTTATAGTTTCCGATAGCTGTACAATTAGTCAACTTATGATTCAGTGGATCTAAGTGTGCTGCAACACCTTCTGTCTTATTGTCAACGCCACCTAATTTGAATCCATTACCATCTCCATAGAGGCCATCACAATATCCATTGTAATTTGCTGTGCAGTTTACAAATTCTACTGCACCGTGAGCTGCATATAAATCCCAACCATCATCTACATTGTAGCTTGCTGTACAATTTTCAAAATAGTTGCCCTCTCCGGAATGAAGCTTTACTGCAAAGCCGTCTGCATTCTCTGCCTTAGAATCTACATTGTGATGAGAATAGCAATCATAGAACTTATTATAAGCACCACCATCACTTACCTGAATACCGGTATCTGCATTATAACAGGTTTCTACATTCTTAAAAGTATTATTAGAACCTGTAACATAAATTCCATTATCTGCTGCATTCTTAATTACCACGTTCTCAATCGTACTTCCGTTACCAGAAATGGTAATACCCTTTCCTGAACTACCTGATGTCGATGAGAAATCAATCGTAGCCTTATTCTTACCTGAGATATTTACACCTGCTGGAAGAGAAATCTTACCGGACTTTACCGTTCCATTAATTACAATCGTTGTTCCTTTTGAAGCACTCTTAACTGCTGCTTCAAGAGTTGTTCCACCATTCTTTACTTCAATCGTTTTTCCTGAAGTCGATGAGCTTGAGCTTCCAGAACCTGAGCTTGACGAGCCAGAACTTGATGAACCACTGCTTGAACTTGAATCGGATGTTACAGAATCTACCTGAATCTTATAAATATTGATTCCGCTTCCTGCTGAATACAGATATACATAACCTGCATTACCGGAATAGAAGTAAGAGCCTCTCGCAGCTGTGGGGGCAGCTGAAATGGTTCCAAGCTTTTTACCGTTTGCATCAGCAACAATTAATGTTCTTGTACTACTTCCTGAACTTCTAAGGGTAACCTTAATGTTATCCTTACCATATACAGGAACCTTAACTGCTCTATATGAGGTACTTCCTGAGCCACCTAATGCAAGTGCATAAGTATAAGATGTACCATCTACTGTTACATTCTCAGCCTTAACCTGCATGGTCTTAGAGCTTGTTGCAACCAAGGTTAATCCATCTACTGTTTTCGTAGAACTGATTTTTCCCAGGCTCTTGAAATTGGAACTCTTAAAATTCCATGATGTTGAAAAACTTGCTGCGTTTACGGGGATTGAGGTAAGCAAAAAAATAGCTACCATGAACATTGCAGCAAGGCGGAGACGCGCATGACCTCTTCTAATGCATAACTCCATGTTTTTTCCTCCTAACTCTTATATATTATGTAAATGTAAAGGGACTTTTTTACTTTATCACAATCTAAACTGCTTTAATATTGACACAAATCATAAAGAATTTTTAATTTATTGTTAATTATGCACAACTTTATGTTCATTGTAAGTATTTACATTTGTCTGATATCTCTAACATCTTTTGCTATACAATTGTCACTTATTATATTGCATCTTTGGAAAATAAATAGTAAAATGTCTATATAAGAGTAACATGACATAATCAAACGCTTATAACCAGTTTCCTATAAAAGAAAGAGCTTCCTTTACATGATTCATGTTTAGGAAGCTCTTTCACTTTTCTTATTTGTCTATATATTTTTCCGATTCCGAAACTACATTGTACACATCAATTCTCTGAAGATCCATCTCTGGCATTCCGATAAAGATTCCTCCATACTGGAATGTCTCCGGTTCTTTCTCAATTCTTACAACCTCAATAAAGGCATGAAGAACTTCTTTGGTCCAAATGGTAAGATATGCTTCATATACAGCACCAATTTCAAGCAACTCGTCGCAAGTAAAACCGATTCCTGTCTTAGAAACATTCACTACATCAACACCTACTTCTTCTGTAAGACCTGAGTCTAATCTTTTTACAATAATTCTTGATTTTAATTCAGTTCTTTTACTACTTCTTCTTTCAACCACGACATTTACCCCTTCAAAATAAATAGAAATTTAATACCTTCGCATTTATATAAACAATCACGCAAGCGTATCGCCTATATTTATTCAATATTTTACTCCAAATGTCATTTTATGTCAATTCGCAATAAACATTGCATCCCCAAAACTGAAAAAACGATACTTCATCTCAACGGCTGTCTTATATGCATTCAGCACCTGGTCTTTTCCAGCAAGTGCAGAAACCAGCATAATCAATGTCGATTCCGGCAAATGGAAATTTGTAATCAGATTGTCTAATACCTTGAATTTATAGCCCGGATAAATAAAAATCTCCGTATTATCACAGCCCGCAATTACCTTTCCCTCTTCGTTTGCCGCACTTTCAATCGTTCTACAACTTGTTGTTCCAACACAGATTACTCTGCCACCTGCTGCCTTGGTATTGTTAATCAGCTCCGCTGCCTCTGGTGTCACCTGATAGAACTCAGAGTGCATATGATGATTCAATACATTATCCTCTTTCACTGGACGGAAAGTTCCAAGTCCAACGTGTAATGTAACATACGCAATCTTTACGCCCTTTTCTTCTACTTTTTTCAGTAAGTCCTGTGTAAAATGTAAACCTGCTGTCGGTGCTGCTGCCGAACCTTCATACTTCGCATACACTGTCTGATATCGGCTCTTGTCCTGAAGCTTGTGTGTAATATATGGTGGAAGTGGCATCTCACCAAGTCTGTCCAACACCTCTTCAAAGATTCCTTCATAAGAAAACTGAATCAAACGATTGCCCTCTTCTACGATATCAAGAACAGTTCCTGTAAGAATTCCATCACCAAAGGAAATCACCGCACCTGGCCTTGCCTTTTTCCCTGGCTTTACAAGTGTTTCCCATATGTCATTTTCTCTTCTTTTTAATAATAATACTTCGATTGCAGCACCTGTATCTGCCTTAACCCCCATCAATCTTGCAGGGATTACCTTCGTATTATTCAAAACAAGACAATCACCTTCATGTAAAAAGTCAAGAATATCCTTAAATACATGATGCTCAATCTCTCCGGTATTCTTGTTTAACACCAATAATCTTGAGCTTGATCTATCCTCCAGCGGATCCTGTGCAATCAGTTCCTCCGGTAAGTCAAAATAAAAATCCGATTTTCTAAGTTCTTCCATTTTTCGTCTTAATTCCTTTCCATATGAAGCAGTTCAAAGCCAATCACAGAACTACTTCAAGCAATTACGCATTCTCCAGAAATGCCTTGTATCCTCGCATCGTCTCAAATGCATCCGCCTTACTTGTCACTTCAAATGGCGCATGCATATTCATGACCGCCGTTCCACAGTCTACCACATTCATGGCATACTCTGCAAGTATATGTGATACCGTCCCGCTGCCACCTAAGTCAATTCTTCCATATTCCGCAAACTGATACACCACATCTTCACTATCTAAAATGTCTCTAAGCTTTCCTAAGTATTCCGCATTCGCATCATTGGCACCACTCTTTCCACGTGCACCTGTTACTTTATTAAATACAAGACCACCACCAAGAAGTGCCGCATTTTTCTTTTCAAAGGCATCTGCAAACATCGGATCAAAGACACTGCTCACATCTGCGGACAGCAGATTGGATGAGGACATTGCTCGCCTGAATGCAATATTTGACTCTTCACCATGTAAATACATAGCTTCTGCAATCATATTTTCAAAGAAACGTGAGGTCATACCTGTTGCACCGTAGCTGCCGATTTCTTCCTTATCAGCGAGCATAACAACAGAGGTTTTTGTCAAATTCTTCACATGGAGCAAAGCATGAACTGCCGCATACGCACATACCTTATCATCCTGTCCATACGCCATAATCATGCTTCTATCAAGACCAGCCTCTCTTGCTTTTCCGGCAGGAACAATCTCCAATTCAGCAGATAAGAAATCCTCCTCTTCCATATCATAGTACTCCTGCAATAATTGCAGAACTCTTGCTTTAACAGGCTCGTTATTTTTTTCTTCTTTTTCGCCCTTTTCTAATGGTCTATTGCCAACCACAACGTCAAGCGCTTCACCAGAAAAAAGCTTTTCTGCTGTCTTCTCCATCTGCTCATGCGCAATATGAGGTAACAAATCAGAGATAAATACAACCGGATCATCCTTATCCTCGCCAAGGCATATCTCTATCGTTGTTCCATCCTTCTTAATCACAACACCATGAATTGCAAGCGGAATCGTAACCCACTGATATTTCTTAATTCCACCATAATAATGAGTATCCAGATATGCCACACCTTCATTTTCATACAAAGGATTCGGCTTCACATCAATTCTTGGCGAATCAATGTGAGAAACAATCATATTCATCCCCTGTCCCATAGGTTCTTTTCCTATTCTCATCAATATAACAGCCTTATTCATCCAAGTTGCGTATACCTTATCGCCCTCTTTAAGCTTCTTCTTCTCTTTGATAAGCTTTGCAAGATCTGTAAACCCTTCCTTCTCTACCATATTGACAACCGTGTCACAGCACTCTCTTTCTGTTTTCGATTTATTTAGAAAATGCATGTAGTCTTTTGTATAATGCTCCATCTTCTCAAGACGCTTTTCACTGTATTCATCCCAACAATTCTTTCGTTCCATATGTATTCCTCCATGATAAAGAGGTTATCCCATCACTATCGGAATAACCTCTTATTATTGTAGTCTAACTAGCTTCTTAATTCAACGCCAAACTTCTTATTCAATTGTTTTAAGATTTTCTTTACGAATGCGTCAACAGACTCTGTTGTGAATGCCTCATCCTTTGGAGTGAATACAACAGTAAATGCCATACTCTTCTGGTCTGCTGCAATCTGTTCGCCCTCGTAAATATCAAACAAAGTAATCTTTGTAATGTACTTACATGCTTCCTTCATTGCATCTTCCAGCTCACCACAAGTGATATTCTTAGCAACAACAAGCGCTAAGTCTCTCTGCTCCTCAGGGAACTTAGGTAATGGCTCAAATACCGGCTTCTTACCATACCACTGTGAAACAAGCTTTAAGTCAATTTCTAATAAATACATTGGTGTACGAAGGTCACAGTCATCTGCGATATCGTAAGCAAGCTTACCAAAGTAACCAATCTCTACGCCCTCACAGCTAATGCTTGCTGTCTGATATGGATGCATGAATGTGTTACTTGTATTGCTATATTTGAACTCCACATGCAATGTCTCTGCAATCTTCTCTGCAATACCTTTCATGGTGTAGAAGGATTCCTTTTCACCAAAGATACCAACACAAAGCTTTGCTCTTTCATCCGGGTACTCCGTTAACGGCAAGCTCTTTGGCATGAATACATTACCGATTTCAAATAATCTTCCTTCTAAATTGCCCTTCTTCTGGTTACGAACTACAGCATTAATCATAGATGCTGCTAACGTTGTTCTCATTAAGGATAACTCTTCACTGATTGGATTCATAATTCTGATTGCGTGACGTTCCACAGCATCCTCAGGTAATCTTAATAAATCTAAATCAGAAGGTGAGAAGAAGGAATAATGAATGCACTCATAAGCACCTACGCTACAAAGAGCATTCTTTAATCTTGCTTCTGCTTTCTGCTGCAAATTCAATCCACCATTAGTAACCTGAGCGGAAGCAATAAAGGTAGGAACGATATTCTCATAGCCATACAGACGAATTACTTCCTCTGCAACATCCTGATAATTCTCAATATCTTCACGGAATGCCGGAACTTGTAAAATTAAGTCGTCTCCATCAATCTTTGGAGCAAAGGTAAGGTTATTCATAATACGAAGAATATCCTCGTTAGGTACCTGAATACCTAAACACTTATTAACCTTATTAATGCTTACCGCTACTTCTCTTGGCTCTACACTATTTCCTGTATTTACATCAACGTGTGTACGTGCAACCTTACCACAATCTAATTCTTCCATTAAATGAAGCGCTCTCTTCATTGCCATAACCGTTGCGTATTCATCAACACCCTTTTCGTAACGGGCACTGGAATCGGAACGCTTTCCTACAGCTCTGGAAGTCTTTCTAATATTATCACGGGCAAACTTAGCAGCCTCAAATAAAACAGTATTTGTTGTCTCACGAATCTCAGAATTTAAGCCACCCATAACACCAGCTAAGGCAACTGGCTTAACGCCATCACAAATTACCATGTTTTCACTGGTAAGTGTTAATTCCTGCTCATCTAATGTAACAATTGTTTCACCGTCATTGGCTCTTCTAACATTGATTGCATTTCCTTCGATTGTAGAACAATCAAAAGCGTGCATTGGCTGTCCTAATTCCTTTAAGATATAATTTGTAATATCTACCACATTAGAAATGGCATCAATTCCAACCAATGCTAATCTACGCTTCATCCATACAGGAGACTCACCGATTTTCACATCTGTCACATAGTGAGCACTGTATCTTGGACAAAGTTCAGGACAATCAACTGAAACCTGGAATCCTTCTAACTCTGCGTCAGACTCTGTATAGCTTAAATCAGGAGCCTTAATCTCTTTTTCTAATACCGCTGCAACCTCTCTCGCAATACCATAGATACTCTGACAATCAGGACGGTTTGCTGTAATCGCAATATCAAACATCCAATCATCAAGACCTAAAATCGGCTTTACATCTGCACCAATCGGAGCATCTTCAGGAAGTACTAATAATCCGTTATAGCCTGCGCCCGGATACATATTCTCACTTACGCCAAGCTCAACGCCAGAACAAAGCATACCAAATGACTCATAGCCTCTAAGCTTACCCTTGCCAATTGTCATTACACCTTCTACAGTCTTATGATCCTTAGCTGTTGCATACACAGTTGCTCCAACAAGAGCTGTTGGGAACTTTCCACCTGCTACTACATTATCTGCGCCACAGCAAATCTGAAACTGGCCATGTTCACCACAATCTACCTGACATACATGTAAATGAGTATCAGGGATTGCCTCACATGTTAAAACATGACCTACAACAACCTTGCTGATGTCTTTTCCTACTTCATATAATTCCTCTACCTCAAAACCGCAAGAGAATAATTTGTCCTGCAATTCCTGTGGAGTAATGTCGATATCTACATATTCCTTAATCCAACTTAATGGTGCTAACATATCTATACCTTACCTTTCCTATTCTTTCCAATATACTTGAAGAATGACTCTTTAGAGGCATTCTTCTGCATGAAACTTAGTACTTCTTGGCGTTGCATACTTTTATGCAACGTCTTTAGAAGTACTTTTCATGCTTTAGTCATTTAACTGCTTTAATACTCTTAAATCAGATTCAAACAATAACTTGATATTGTTGATACCATACTTTAACATTGCCGTACGCTCAATGCCGATACCAAATGCCAATCCACTATATTCATCCGAATCAATACCACAGTTTTCAAGTACCTTTTTATTTACAACGCCTGCACCGAGAATCTCAATCCAGCCTGTTCCCTTACAAAGCTTACAGCCCTGACCGCCACACTCAAAACAGCTACAATCAACCTCTACAGATGGCTCTGTAAATGGGAAGTAAGAAGGACGAAGTCTTGTTTTAGTACCTTCTCCATAAATCTTGCTAACGAATACATCAAGCATACCCTGTAAATCGCAAAGCGTAATTCCCTTATCTACTACAAGACCTTCCATCTGCGTAAACATTGGTGAATGTGTAGCATCATCATCGGAACGGAATACTTTACCAGGAGATAATATCTTGATAGGCGGCTTCTTGTTCTCCATAACATGAATCTGTCCTGCAGATGTCTGTGTTCTTAACAGAAACTCTGGTGACAGATAGAACGTATCCTGCATATCTCTTGCCGGATGATCCTGTGGTGTATTCAATGCGGTAAAGTTATAATAATCGGTTTCGATTTCTGTTCCCTCGAAGATTTCAAAGCCCATTCCTGAAAATACATCAATAAGCTGATTACGAATTAATGTGATTGGATGTAAGTTACCCTGCTCTGACTTCTCTGCAGGAAGAGAAATATCAATCTTCTCTGACTCATATCTGTCCTGAAGCTCTTTTGCCTTCATCTTCTCGTCAAGTCCACCAATAAAGTCTAATGCCCAAACCTTTAATTCGTTCACACCCTTACCATATTCAGCCTTCTGGTCATTCGGAATGTTCTTCATTTCCTTCATCAGTAAGCCAATCTTACCTGTTTTTCCATCCAAATACTTCTTTCTGAATTCATACACTTCCTTAGAGGAATTTAATTCATCGGCTCCAGCGATGATTTCCTGCTTAATCTGCTCTAAATTCGCGTTCATCTTATTACTCCTTTCATGATTAGCAATCGAGTAGGTACTAACCTACTCGCTGTGCCAAGCGCATGCAGCAAAGCTGCAAATTACCTTATGCACTTGTGCACATAAAAAGTCCCTTGTACTGTTAAGTACAAGGGACGAATGTTATCGTGGTACCACCCAAATTCCCGTTTGTCTTATATATTTCAAACGGCTCTAACGAACGTAACGTGTTCTTCTACGTCTCTGCCTACCTATTACAAAACACTTCAACAGAGCTGCTCCGGTGGGAAATTCGATACTATATCTGAACTTAGGAGGCTTTCAGCCGGTGACCTCCACTCTCTGGCAGAAAATATAGCTCTACTTTGCACCTTCCATGCATTTTTATTTTCATATAAAACATAATAGACACTTTAAAAACAAAAGTCAAGGACTTTTTACGTCAAGGCAAAAGCTTTGTCCATACCTTTTTTACGATAATACTGTGCCTGTGCTTCCCACATTTCATAATATTTTCCGTTTGTATCTGCTACCAACTCATCATGATTACCAAGCTGCACTAATTGTCCTTTATGAAATACTGCAATCTTGTCACAAAACTTACAGGATGATAAACGATGTGAAATATAAATCGCTGTCTTATTGCCTGCAATTTTGTCAAAACTGGTATATATCTCATACTCTGCAAGTGGGTCTAATGCTGCCGTCGGCTCATCGAGCAGAATAAAAGGTGCTTCCTTGTAAATGGCTCGGGCAAGAGCTATCTTCTGCCCTTCTCCTCCACTGATTTCTACACCGCTATCCTCATAGTCCTTGTATAAATAGGTCACAAGTCCCTGCTCCCATCCTGCAAGTCTCTCCCCAAATCCTGCATCCTCCAGGCACTTTTCTACCTTTCCTTCATCAAAGTCCACATTAACAGCTACATTCTGTGCCAGCATAAGAGAGAATAGTGAAAAATCCTGAAATACCACAGAGAACAATCTACTGTATTCCTCTTGCTTGAACTTTTTGATGTTCACACCATTTAGCAAGATTTCTCCCTCCTGTGGGTCATAGAGCCTGCATAAAAGCTTAATCATTGTCGTTTTACCGGAACCATTCATGCCGACAATTGCAAGCTTCTCTCCTATTTTTAGTTTCAGTGAAAAATGACGCAAAGCATACTCCTCTGCACCCGGATAACAGAAAGAAACATCTCTAAATTCTATCTCATATTCGTTGTCACTGCGCTTTTCAACCGGCAACTTACCCTTATACATCTCATCCTCAAGCGCAAGCATTTCCAAGGTACTAGCCTGTCTTCTTGCTGCTATGGCAAGCTTTTCCAGGTTGCTGGTAATACCATGCAATTCCAGCAAAAGATTTTTCAGACAGCCGGCAAGCCTGACTACATTTCCTACACTGATTCCTCCTGCAATCGCTAATATTCCTACAACCAGATAAGAGCCACCTTCTAATGCACCACCCACAGCCTGATAACAAAAACCACCACCACTTGCACCAATGGCAGCATCAATCGTCTTTTTCCGATACGGTTTTCTTTTTATTGCATCGATAGTCCAACTTTTTAACAAATTGTAGCTTCTATAAATACGAATATCCTTTCCATTCTGATAGTGAAATTCAAACCCTGCTGCAAATGGCCAGCAAAAATCACTCTGCTCCTTTTTCTCCTCATCGGTAGGAATATGATACATAAAGTACTCTTCTGCTTTCTTGAAATAAGCGCCTGCCTTATGTCCAACAAATGCCACTACCAGCAACACAAGTAATATCATAACGATTACATAACTCCTTGTCTGAAGCATATATTGCAGAACAGGAATACCAAATACTATTGCACCAGTAATATTAATGCAGCTATACAAAAATCCGTTAGAATACCAAAAAACACTATGTAAACCAGCTCCCCAGTTATTATCCTGTTCCGTACGTTTTCTAAGCTCCTTTACCTCTGGGCTGTCAATTCTGGAAAAATCCATATTCATCATTTTTTCTTCCAGCATGCAATGATACAGGTCACATATTTTCTGGCTCCGCACCTCTAAACGATTCCAAATAAAGCTGGCTACCATATGTAACATAAAGGTAAGCATGACTGACGCAAGCACAACTGACATAATTGTCATAAATTCTTTCTTGGCAGACAGCGCATTTAATACATACGAAGATAACAACAGGTTAATATATATAATCATAGCATTGGCAATATGTACAACACATGTCGTCAGAAAATAAGTACTGTCTATCTCCTGAATCACTTTCAGTATTTTTCTCACATTTTTAATATGCTCCTTCAAAGGAAGCTTGCCCATCAGATTCGATTCCATCTTCACATCCCTCCTCTTTCTCATAATAATTACTCTGTACCTGATACATTTTCGCATAGGCTCCGCCACTTTGCATTAGCTCTTCATGCGTACCGGACTCTGCAACACGCCCATGCTCCAGCATAATAATGCGGTCAGAAAAACTTGTACTGGCAAGTCTGTGTGATATAAAAACAGATGTTTTACCATCACTATACTGCTGATAACAGTCATATATTTCACTTTCTGCAATCGGGTCAAGTGCTGCTGTAGGTTCATCCAATATCAAAATAGGTGCATTCTTATACAAGGCTCTTGCAAGTAAAAATCTCTGCTGCTGTCCACCAGAAAGCTCCACACCATCTTTTGATAAGGACTTTTTCATAAAAGAATCCATCTTGATTCCTTTTTCTTCAAATACACTCCGTAATCCTGCCTTCTCCAATGCTTCCCATGCTTTTTTCTCATCAAGCCTTTCTTTACAGTCCATCGACAGATTCTCTCCTACGGTAAACGGCAATATGAGCTGTTCCTGAAAAACAGCCGAAAATAACTGATACCATTCTCCCTTCGGAAAGCTTCTGCTGTCTATTCCATTGATTCTAATTTCTCCGGAATCCGGTTCGTACAGACCGCACAAAAGCTTCACAAGCGTTGTCTTTCCCGCACCATTCACACCAACAATAGCCAGCTTTTCCCCTGCATGAATCGTTAGATTAAAATGATCAAATAATACATCCTCTTCATAAGAAAAACAAACATCCCGAAACTCTATTTCCAGCGGCATGGATAACTCACTAATATGTCTGCTGCCACTTTCTTCATCCTCTTCCGCAAGCTCCATATATGTTCTAAAGGAATCTGCCATATTAGACGCATCACGCAAGCTTGCAATATTTCCCATGATATTGGTTACAAAGTTAGAAAAGCCTGTCACTGCGCCAAAATATAACACAAAATCACTTACCCCGATCCTTCCCTCTGATACCTGATATACCAGAAAAGCATATGCTGCAACATCCCTAATAACTGCCAGCAAATAAGTTAATTGCTCGCATACTGTCCTTCTGTCCCCAAGCTTTCTATGCAAAACACTCTGTTCATCAATCACCTTATTCAAAAGGCTTTTCAACCATGTTCCCATATGAAAAAGGCGAATATCCTTTGCTGCCTTTGTATTTCCCATAACTGATTTCACATAGTAATAACGCTTCTGAACAGTTGCTTTTTCCTGACGAAGCTTTTCAGCAAATCGTATCTCGTACATACTAACTAGATAGTTTAAAAGTGAAATTCCGATTAGCGCAATTACCATCCATGCATTCAGTGTACTCAACACTGTCGAATATAGAAAAAAACATAATATATTACGAAGCAGCCCTACTGTATCACTAACAAAGCGTGAGCTTGCACTCCAGTCTCCACTGCTTAAAGCATTCTGTGCCTGCCAATACAGATTCTTTACCTTACCTGATTCCTCATAGGCATACTTAACCCTCTGACTCTTTAGAAACAGCATTCCCATGAAATTCGTTCTCTGCATATTATACAGGTGATACTTACCATACTCCGCTGCTGAATATCCACCATAGAGCAACATCATTCCTATTGTAAAAGGAATCAACACACCCATGAGCCGTTGTATCGTTACTCCCTCTGTTATCATATCAATCGTAAGCTTCGGAAGATAAATCCCTATCAATGGCATAATCGCAGCCAGTACAATTTCAATCCCACACAAAAACAAAACAATCGGTTCATACATCCAAAAAAGCTTTGTAAAATACCACGTATTGCTAATGACCGAAAAATGTCTGCATTCCGGTTCCTTCCCATTTTCCTTGTTATTCTCGATTTCCATATTTACACACCCATTCCTTCCTCTTTCTCCTTCGTAACGATTCTGCACCGCAAAATCATCATACCTGATTCTCTTCAAAAAAAGAAAAATCGTGCACGAACGGTTCTTCTCGTGCACGAATGGTCTACAATGGTAGCATGACTTCTGTAGCAAATACTCCCTCTTCATCCTGTCTGTCCAGATATCCATGATAACGCTCCACTACCTTATCAATTCGCATAAGCCCAAATCCATGATAACCTTCCTTACCACTCTTAGTAGAAAGATACAGCTTGCCACTTCTTTTCAAGGTCTCTTCCACAGAATTCATGACATAAATATAAAGCTGTCCCTTTAGAATATCAATATATACCCTGATAAAGCGTTTCTCTGCATCTTCCATTTTCATACAGGCTTCCATAGCATTATCCATAAGATTACCAACAATCAGACTAAGCTCCACCTCAGAAATTGCAAGCTCCTTAGGCACCACGGCCTTTGCCTCAACCCGTATTCCTCTTGCCTTTGCCAGAGAAATCTTGCTGTTTAGTATAGCATCCATCATAACATTTCCAGTCTTGATTACAGTATCTACAGTTGTAAGATCTGTATCCAGCTCGTTCAAGTATTGCTCCAGTTCTATCAGATTCCCCATGGTCAGATGTGCTTTCATGGTCTGAATATGATTATGATAATCATGACGCCAGCCCCTGGTCTGCCGATACATATTTTCAACCTCTTCACAATGCTTTTCCAGTAAGTCATTCTGATAAGCACTGATACGCTTATCAACCATCTTTTCTATATAGTATTTTATCAAACCAAAAACCGCTGCACATAATACCATAGCAGCAATTATGAATCCTGCTTTCATCCTCTATTTCCTTTATCTCTTCGATAGTATTCTATAAACGCCTTGTTCATCTCCTGATACATTCTTCTGCTGACTGGAATACTGTTTCCATCATCAAAATATATCCTTTCCTTATCAATCTGATGGATATTTCCAACCCTGCACAAATAAGAGCGATGGCATTTTCGATATTCCTCTCTGTCAAGAAGCTGTTCTAACTCCGACAGACTTTCCTTACACTCTATCTCTCCACCATAAGCAATGCCAATACAACTTCCATACCCCCTTGCTTCCACATAATTTATTTCTTCTGTTGAAAGCTTACGCATCTCCTCATTCAACGTATGTATTATGACACAATCGTCAGTTTTTCTTATTTCTGATACCAGCTTTAAACAAGCAAAAACCTTTTCCTCCGATATCGGCTTTAACAAATATCGCAATGCTGCAACCTCATAGCCTTCTTCCAGATAATCCGTAATCCCTGTAGTAAAAACTATGGTTGTATTTGCATCCTTTGTCCGAATCTGTCTTGCCAGCTCCATGCCATTCATACCGGACATCTGTATATCCACAAACAGCACATCAAAATTCATATCCTCCCACTGAAACAAGAAGCCCTCTGCATTCTCATAATGCTGAATCGTAAGCGTTACCTTCGAATCAATTCCCCATTTTCTGATATACGTATCTAACAGTTCTCTATGAACCTGTTCATCTTCAATAATTGCAATTCTCACGTCTCGTACCCTTTCAAATATCGTAATTATTCAGTACCTTCATAATTACGATGAAAAATCTATCTTAAATTTGCTTCGCAAATGGATTTTTCACTCTTGTATCATTTTCTTACGGTCTCAGCAGCAAGTGCTTCGACCTGTCCTGAATAGTTACCAAATATCTATTTATCAAAAAATCTTTGTATATCGTCCGCAAAATGTTCTTCCCAAAAGCGATTCATCAAAGCCCCACAAAAGAAGATATACATACAAAAATAAAGCCAGATCATCACAATAATTACCGTTGTCAGACTCCCATACATTGAAAAGCCGTTAAAATAATCTAAATAGACTGAAAATGCAAACGAATATATAATCCAGAAAACTGCAGCAAGCACTGCTCCAGGAAGCTGCTTTCTCCATGACAATCGATTGTTTGGAAGCAGACAATAAAAAGTGCAAAATGCTAATGATAAAAAGCACGCAACAATAACATATCTCAAAGGACGAAGCCATCCCCAAATCTGGCCTATGATAGAAAATCTTGGATGAAACAACTCCACAACGGTATTACCAAACACCAACAATCCAATCGACAACAGGATGGACACCAGTAAAAATATGGTATACACCAATGCCCTTAATCGCAGCATAACATAATTTCTCGACTCCTTGATTTCATATACTGCATTCATACCACGAATCAATGCCAGCATCCCCTTCGATGCTGACCATACCGTTATTATCGCTGACACTGACACCAACGTCATAGGATTACCTTGATAAGTATTTATAATGTCTTTTAAAAAGTCAGCTATTTTCTCCGGAATAACTGCTTGCGATATATAAGACCATAATTCAATCTGAACATTTGGCGCATGTTGCAAAAGCGCACACACAATCATTACGATTGGAATAATTGACAAAAACAGGAAAAATGCCGCACTGGATGCATGCGCACCTATATTCTCCTCCTTAAGCATTTTCTGAAACACACGTATATATTGAATCAATTTCTTAACCACTGACTTCTTTTTCTCTGCCTCTCCCATTTCAATCCCCTTTGTATTCTTATATTCGTTGTAACGATTCAGTACATTCATCGTTACATGCAAAAGAATAGCATAGATTCTTATAAAAAAATAGATTTTATCTCAACATCACTATAAAAATATTTCAAAATATCTTCTGCTGCCATTCCGAGTTCTGCAAGACACTTTGCGCCATTCTGTGACATGCCTGCTCCATGCCCAAAGCCACCACCATATAAAGTCATACTCTCCAGACAATTATCCTCATACATGGCATCAAAATAGAAATAGGCACTTGGCAGCAGTTCTCCAAGTATAAACTCGGAGCCATCCTTTTTCTTAATTACTTCTCCATTTTTCGCCAATACCTCTCGGATACATTGCTGTGTCCTTATTATGATTTCAAAATTCTCTGTCTGTATGCAAAGCTCCTCCACCATACCACTTGAAGCTCTTTCTCTAATTCTGCAGGAGCTAATTTCTGACTCCTCTGTCAGTTTTTCTTTTTTAGAGTACCTTGAGCCTATACTGATTTCATCCGGATATTTACTTGCCAAGGACTCAATTCGTTCCAGAAAACTCTGTACCTCATCAAAGTCTTTAGTATATTCCCAACGATACCACGCTTCCTGATATTCTACATCCTTTACATCACCTAAAGATATATAGGTTCGATATGCTTTCTCCTTCTCTCTGATTATCTCTATGTCCATCTGAGCATCATAAGAAAAATCATCAACTTTTTGCTGGCTTTCGGTCAAGGTCTTTCCTAAAAGCCACTGTTTTTGTTCCTGTGGCTTCCATACTTCATATCCAGAGCTTCTTCCACTTGAAGTCGAAAAATAAAAGCTTTCAATCAATTCATTCTGGTACTTTATGACTTGATCTTTTGTGTCATCCACAGCCTGATTCACATTCACATTTTCTGAAATATTCTTATACACCTGAAACGCGGTACTATCATCTACATGCGCTGCCCACTCAGGATAGGCATAGGACTGCATATGAAAATAGGTATAGGTTCTTGCACTAATTGCCTGCGCCTTTAGTGCCTCTACCGGATATCCAGCCGGCATTTCACTTGGAACGACTCCACATAGATATTCTTCAACCGGCAATTCATTGACTAACACAATTCCATTCTCTGTTCCAAAACATTCCATTACTCCCCGATACCACACCTCTTCCGCACGATTCACATTATGAAGCTTAATCAGACCGTTGTCATACGCCTTGATTATTATCTGCTTTCCTCGAAGTTCACTTCCTGTAATGCTAAACTCCTCATTCGATTCAAAGGTTGTTATCTTTTTGTTCTGTTCTATGTATAATCCAGCTTCACTGCTTACCCTTAACTCATCGTGATAAATACTATAAAATCCACTTGTCTTAAGTAAAACACGAATGTAGCCTTGCGGAACTATCTTCTGTTGCTCTTTTTTTACTTCATCCTTTACCAATCGTTTCTCTATTGTGCTTTCTTCTTGCTCGCTTTCATAAGTATTTTTCTGATTACTGATTACAGAATCTGTTTTACTGCACTGATATAAAACAACTGAAATCACAATCCAGACAACAATCACGGTAAGTTTTTGAAGTAATCTGGTTCCCAAAGGCACATCCCCCTACCATATTATGATATCGTTCAGACATTGCTTACTCAACGTAAAAAGCAGCCCGTTAAAGGCTGCTTTTTTTCATTCGTATACTCCAAAATGCCGGCTCCAGTATTTTGACTCCTAGCCAATGCTAGGTGGGTGACCGCAGCCTTTCTCTCTGCCTTCCCCTAGCCATAATGGGGGGCATGACATCAATCAGGCGATATAGGAATCCCGTTTAAAGTGATGTAGGTTCAAAATAACAAGAGTAATCGCACATTTCAGATTAACCTTATTATACCCTGTAATCACAAAAATATCAACATTATGTCACTCGTTTTTATATTTTCGTCAGAATGCATGAAACTGTTCAGAGCTAAGCAGAAGAATCTGAAAATGCATGAAGAATACTTGCATTCATGAGTGCATTTATAGATTATTCTATTAGGCGCACCTTGGCAATTCCAGCACAACCTTGAACAAATCGCCATCAACATAAAGTACCATTTTCCCATTCATAAGCTCCATCAAACTCTTTGCTATGGAAAGCCCCAATCCATTTCCTTCCGTATTTCTGGAACTATCCCCTCTTACAAATCGCTCCATCAATTCTTCGCTCGTAATATTAAGCGGATATTTTGACATATTTTTAAAAATCAATAATACGCTATCCGATGTTTCTTCCAGATTAATATATACTCTGGAATTCGGCTGTGCATATTTACAGATATTATTCATCAGATTATCCACAACACGCCAAAGATGTCTTCCATCCGCCAGAACCGGTATCTCTTTCTCCGGCTTATGGATAATCAGCTCTAATCCAGCTTTGGAAAGCTTTTCTTCAAATTCTCCCAAAATCTGTGTTACAAAGACATTTGCCTCAATTTCTTCCATACCAACTGCAAGATTACCGGTGGAAGCCTTAGATGCTTCTATCAAATCCTCTATCAGCTTCTTTAATCTCGCCGACTGTCGTTCCAAAACCTCTAGGTATTCCTTAGCATTTTCATCCTGAATATCTGTCTTTTCCAACAAATCTACATAGTTTATAATAGAAGTCAATGGCGTTTTAATATCATGGGAAACATTGGTAATTAATTCCGTTTTAAAACGCTCACTTTTCATACGTTCCTCTACTACATGAGCCATTCCCTCATTAATGCGGTTCAAATTCTCTGCATGCTTTTTGAATTCCCAGAACATCCTCTTCGTATCTATCTTATGCTGAAGATTTCCCTCTGCAATCAGTTTACTGCCGATTTGTAACTTACGGAATTGGAGCACTATCCATAAGAGCATAGGGCATGCAATGATATCAACAAACAGCATTGCTACCATGAATTCCTCTCCTGCTCCCATACAAGCACCCAGAAAAATGACCACTATGTTTATAACAAGCAACACTGCTATAATCTTCCACACAATATGTATATTCTTCCACAGCACGCCACAGCCTTTGCCTAGCAGCTTACACACATCTCTAAGCTTTGCAAATATCCAATAAGTAAGCGAATTCCTCCACCACTTCCCCATTTTGACTCTTACCACAAAACTAAGCAATGTCACCATCACCATAGCCGCCATCATAATGCCGATTCCGACATATAATTGAAGCATGACCGCAACTGCATTCATGTATCCAATCTCTATTAGCACTACTGCTGCAAGTGCTTCTAAGAAAAATACAATAACGCACAAGATATCCAATGGAATTCTATCTACAAAAGTAGGTACTATCTCCTCTCTTTTCTTCCTGTGTCCTGCAGCACACAGTAAAAAGCAAAAGCATACAAGAAAAACTCCCATCGTTCCAAAGAAAATACTAACAATCCCCTTTTCCATTTCGTATAATATATCCATTAGAACCGATACTCTTGCATAAGAATTCACATCCTTAGACATTACAATTGCTTCCAATATCTCTAAATATCCTGCATTCTCTCCAAGGCTGCTCAAAAACCTTTCTTTTTCTGCTTCTATTACGGCAGTATCTATGTATGATACAACAATATAATTTTTTACAGCGTCCTTTTCACGAACATGCAAGGTATAATATTCATCCAGATAGGCTTCTTCTACCTCGACAAAGTCGTCCTGTGACATCATTGCAGAATCTATCAGGGTTAGTTCTGAAGCATTTAGTCTTCTTACTCCATCAAAAATGATACTTCCTAGCTTGGTATACTCTAACAATGTACCATCAAACTGCTGAAATGTAAGCTCTGTTTCGCTTAACAGCATAGCTAGCTCATAGCTTCCAATCTTCAATATTGGCTGTTCCGAACACTTAATCTTTTCCTCTTCATCCAACCACACTTCATCCATTCGTGGCATTTCCATTGTTGCTGTAATATTCATATCTCTATTTTCGTATATCTTATGCTCACTAATGTCATTCAGCAAGTCATAATTCTTATACTTTCGTGTAACATTATCAAATCCAAAATCAAAATCCTGCATTTCATATGTTCCATCTTCCAGCTCTCTTATCAATACCAAGTCCACATTCTGTATCGGATAATACTTTCCTTCTGCCCGATAATAGAAGATTCCTCCTGTTGTGTCATAGCATATTCTGTCGGCATATAATGTTTTCTCTGAATAACCACCTTCCTCAAAATATCCGTTTTCTCCAAAAATACCATCGTAATACCAAACCTGTGCCCCGTCTGCGAGCCTGAATGTTGATACCTGCATTTCTTTCTGATTAATATTCCCGATAAAGTTTCTCTCAGAATAACTGTTCTCATCATTCAAATCAACATCATCCAGACTTTCAGCTTCTATAATTCCATAATAAAATGCCCTATCTTTGTTAAAATATTTCTCATTATTTTCAGTCAGACCATTTCTGAAATTATCAACTGCTCTCACTGCATAATTTTCACTGATATAACTCCATTCTTCCTCTATCGCTTTTTCTTTTTTTTGGCGAAAAACACCATAATCTTCCATAGCCATCATAACAAGGAAGCTACCAATGCAAGCAACTGCACTAACCATCAATAACAACCATGCAATCACCTTTGCAATTGCAGAACCCTTTATTCTATTCATCTTAGTTTTCTCCCATCTCTTATTCTTCCACCTTATAGCCTCTTCCCCAAACAGCTTTCAGATATCTTGGTTCAGCCGGATTATACTCTATTTTTTCTCTTAAATGTCTGATATGTACCGCTACCGTATTCTCTGCGCCATAAGGATTGTCCTTCCATACCGCTTCATATATCTGATGTGGCGAGAATACCTTTCCTTGATTTTCCAAGAGCAGCTTTAAAATATCATACTCTGTTCTCGTAAGTGGCACCTTTTCTCCATCCAATGTTACCTCCTTGGTTCGGTCATCAAGCTCGATTCCGCCCACCGCTAACACTTCTTTTTTCACATTTCCGCCACCAAGCAACATATACCGTCTCAGCTGCGACTTTACCCTCGCTTGTAATTCCACCGGATTAAATGGCTTCGTCACATAGTCATCTGCACCAATCGTCAAGCCTAACACCTTGTCCGTATCCTCACTTTTCGCTGTCAGCAGAATAACTGGAACATTACTATGTTCTCTCAGCTTTACCATTGCCTCAATACCATCCATCTGCGGCATCATAATATCCATCAAGACCAGATGAATGTCATTTTTCTCCAGTACCTCTAATGCTTCCTTTCCGTTATATGCCTCCAATACCTGATAACCCTCTGCCATCAGATAGATTCTTAATGCCGAAACAATATCTTTTTCATCATCACATACCAGTATGTTGTACATTATGTTCTCCCCTTAGTTGTCTTAATTTTATGTGTTTTATCTATTTTTTTCACAATAAGTATTTTGCATGCGTTTTCTTATCTTGTCTATAGTGTACACAAATCTTTATAAAGTTCCAATGAGGGAAATCCTTAAGATTTGATTAATATATTTCATAACAGCGAAAAGGCAACAAACCTTTTTCGGTTTGCTGCCTTTTTATTAAAACAACTCATCCAACAGAATATAATATCTTATCTTTTCCCAATCTGGTTCTATACCCAGTTCTTTGAAAAACATCTCTTCATCAAATTTCGGATATGCCTTTCCTGTGTATACTCCCGCGAAATTATGCAACAAACTTCGATAGCACAAAGCAATATCCTGATATTTGTCAGCTATTCCGCAATTACCTAAATCAATAAATCCGCTAAATCTATCCTTATTCAGAAAAAGATTCGGCATACAGCAATCTCCATGAGTAAAAACGAATTCTTCCTCTGGCTTATGCTCCTTTAACCATGTAAGCAATTCTGCCGGATCACGAAATCCATTTTCACCATACGTTTCCGGCTCTGCATCTTCTATATCACATAATCCGTTTATTACCCTGTATTCTGCTTCTTTCAACAATTTATCTATATTGTTCATAGAAGGACAGTCTGTTATATCCAGACTCCAAAGCTTCCTCATTCCTTCTGCCATAAGCTTTATTAATAGCTTAGGATTCTCCATATATTCATCACCACATGACATGGTTCCTTCTACTCTTGTCATAAGAAGGTAGCTCATTTCTTGCTCTTTCTTAAAGCATAGAATCTCCGGAACAGACAATTTTCCATTTAACCATTCCATCATTCTATATTCATTATCAGAACTCTTATTTGTTTTTTCTATTTTAAGTATCATATCAGAATAACAAATAACTTTTGAGGACGACTTACCTACTTCATCAACTTTACCAATTCTGTCTCCTATTAGTTCCTGTATCTCCTTTGGAATTGCTATACCTTCCATTATTTTCCACGCTTTCTCATCCATAAAATAATTGTTATTGCTATGAGAATCACGCCTACTATAATCAAACTGACAGATGCGCCCGTTCCCACTTTACCAGCAAGAAAAACAGATGTCGGTCCATCTGCACCTCCTATAATACTTATGGCTACCGCTTTTTTGGCTTTTGATACAACTCCTGCAATCGTGAGTAATATACCCATGATTCCCATTATAATGACTGCCATATACTTTTTCATTCGTTACAGCTCCTCTATTCTCATTTCTATTTTTCACAATACCATCCGATTACACCGTTTTTCTTAACAATATATCCGAGTGAAGTCTCTTCAATCACAGAGAGTCTGTCCCCTTCCTGCACTTCAAGATATGCATCTGTGTAATCACTGCAATGTGTCTTTTTCTTATATAAGTAGGATATCGGCACCATGAACTCCTTTTCAGAGGTTAGATGTCGCACTCTTGCCATATCGTCCTTCTCATCTAATACTTCAACCTTACTGTCAAAATAGCGAATACAAATTGTCTTCTCTTTTGCATTCTGGGACTTAGGAGCTACCATAACAGGGTAATCGTCAAATGCCTCAAAACGCAATTCCTTCATATCCGCATAAGCATGAGGAATCAAAAGAGCATTCAGCTGTGCTCCAACCTTCAAAGCACAACCACCATCTATTGCTATAATATGCTTCTCCGTATCGAAAATAGGATTCATGCTGTCAATATCCTCACGATACAAGCATACCGGCCAATGCCCTACTACTACCTTTTTGGTAAAAGAAACCTCTTCCTCTAAAAACGCATCTCTTTTTAAATAGTCAAATCCATCTGTATCTTCCAGTTCTTCTAACGAATCCGTTGGAATACCGGCATGTACAAAAATATAATCTCCAATCTCCAAAATAGTCGGAAGTTCTCGTAAATACGATATTTCCTTGCTATATGTTTCCATGATCAGTGCTTTTATATCAGAAATATTTTCTTCGTTGACATCCTCCAGCTTAATCGAAAGCTCGTCCAGCATATCCAGAAAAATACCTCTTTCCCACACGTTTTTCGTCCATCGAAGACCATTGAGAAAGTCTATCTCACCATCTCTGCCATCCTTAAAAAGCTTTCCGATTCTATCGGCATCTACATTTCCCATTGTGACATAGACACAATAATCCTGTTCTATTAAATCTAATACGAAACGTACTGTTTTTAAACTCTCTGTCCCCTTTTCTATCAAATCGCCAACTATAATCAACGTATCTTCTTTTGAAAATGCTACTTTCTTTAGTATTCCATCCAAATAATTTACCTGTCCATGAACATCGCTGACAGCAATGATTCTCCCATTTCCAGTATTTCTTATTCTTTCAATCCTAGTATCCATGTATCATTTCTTCCTTCAATAAGCATAAAACTTTTAGCTTAAAAGGAGAATTTTTTGACTTCTCCCTTACAACTCTTCTTCATACAAGCTGTCAATAACCTCAAAATAGTTCTCAAAGGTCTTACCACAGCATAACGGATTCTTAATCACAATTCCCTCTGCCCTAAGACCTGCCAACGCAAAAGACATGGCTACTCGATGATCCTCGTAGGTCTCAATCTCTGCCGGCTGAATTGGTGCCGGTATAATCTCTACTCCATCTGCCTCCGTAAGCTCCTTACAACCAACTCCCATTCGATTCAATTCGTTTATCATTGCCTGAATTCTATCCGACTCCTGCATACGAATATGTCCTACATGTTCGATTCTTGTTGGCGAATCGGCAAAGGCTGCTACAACCGCCATCGTCAATGCCTGATCTGAGAAATCCTTCATATTCACTGTAATTCCCGGATAATTTGAAACTCCTGTTACTGTTACTCCTTCGGATAAATCCTCAACCGTACATCCTAATTCACGCAGAATTCCTAAAAATTTTTTATCTCCCTGTAAAGATATTTCTTCATGTGTTCCCAGCACAGTTACCTTGCGGTTCAGTATCGCTGCCATAGCATAGAAATAACACGCCGCTGACATATCTGGCTCTATATCATATTCCGACAAACCATATGTCTGCCCTGTCGTAATCTCACAATCTGCTCCATTTTTTGTAACTTGTATGCCAAACTGCTCCATCATGGATAAGGTCATTAATACATAAGCGCCACTACTACGCTCTCCTGACATATGTAATGTTAATCCATCCGGCAGAAGGGTGGCAGACATTAACAGCGCACTTGCAAACTGACTACTGATATTCGTATCAATTGTAAGCTCCCGAATATTTACCTTATTTGACTCAATTACAAATGGGAAATGTCCTTCCTTCTCCAGACAGGTAATCTTCACACCAGCCTTACGAAGCTCTGACAGTAATGGCTCCATTGGACGCTTCTTCATTTGCTCGGAAGAATTCAATGTATAACATCCCCCTGCAAAAGCCAACATAACCGTCAAAAAGCGTGCCGCTGTTCCTGCACTACGCACATTAATGGTAGCAGTACGATTCGGAATCACACCACCCAAACCGGTTATTCTTACCTTCTTCTGTTCTTCCACTATTACTACATCAAAGCCCAGCTCCTGTAAGCAGCTTAAAAAAGCTCTGGAATCATCACTAAACAAAACACCTCTAAGCTCGCAAGTCTGATTGCCCAATGCTGCAAGCATTAACGCTCTGTTTGTAATACTTTTTGAACCCGGAACCTCTACTTTAATTGACTCTTTACCGATTAATGGTTTCACTTTATATTCCTTCATACTCTTTCCTTCCCTTTCATGTCCTTGCAACGATTCCCTATCTTTAGTGCTACATTCTTTTATAAAAGAGGGGACATTACCTTCATGACACGCCCTATAAACTTCACTGTAAACTTTTCCTTTTTCATCGTTTCCACTGTTACCATTCTACTCTTTTCCAGCGTTTCCTGAAAGTCCTTTTCTATTTCTGAAATACAACTTGTCTTATATAAATAAGTTGCACATTCATAGTGATGATATAGACTTCGATAATCCATATTTATCGTTCCTACAACAGCCTTACAATCATCACTGACAAACACCTTGGCATGCACAAATCCCGGTGTATACTCATAAACTTTCACACCTGATTTCAAAAGTGAAGCATAGTGTGTCTTAGCCAAAGCGTAAGGAATCTTTTTGTCCGGAATTCCCGGAAGTATCAGTTTTACATCCACACCACGCTCTGCTGCAAATTTTAAAGAAGCTTCTAATTCATTATCCAGAATCAGATACGGTGACATGATATGTACATACTCTTGAGCACGATTCAGAATATCCATATACACACGTTCTCCAACCTTATCTTCGTCTAACGGACAATCCCCATAAGGTATCACATAGCCTTCTGCACACTGTTTAGGAAACTCAACATCTGATAAATATTGATGAAACTCCGGCTTTTTCACATCCATATTCCACATCTGCAAAAACATCAAAGTAAAGCTTTTTACTGCCTCTCCTTTCAACATAATAGCGGTGTCTTTCCAATGACCAAATCTCTGGATATGATTAATATATTCATCCGACAAATTCACACCACCGTTAAAAGCTGTATGCCCATCAATCACCAGAATCTTACGATGGTCGCGATAATTATAATGCGTTGATACAAATGGTGAAATCGGCGCAAACATCTTACATTGGATTCCCAATGCAGCAAGACGTTTCGGATAATCATGCGGAAGTAATGCAAATTCACACATTCCGTCATACATAACACGAACATCAACGCCTTCCTTAGCCTTTCGCGCTAAAATTTCCAACACCTTTCCCCACATCAAGCCCTCATCTATAATAAAATATTCTAAAAAGATAAATCGTTCTGCCTTTTCCAATTGTACTAACATCTCTGCAAACTTATCTTCACCCAATGGAAAATAAGTTACTTCTGTATTATCATAAATTGGATAACAGCCTGTTCTCGCAATATAACTTGCCAATGCGACTGTTTCCGGACTCTCTGACTGAAGCCTATTGACCGTTTCTTCTTTTTGCGGAATACTATCTTTCGTTTCCTTAATTAACTGATTCAAGCGCCCCTTCTCTGCACGATGCCCTATTTCCATTCTTGTATATAATAAAAGTAAAGCCCCAAATATTGGAAGCAGTGTAATCAAAATCAACCACGTTATCTTTGCTGTTGCATCCATTGATGTATTCAGCAGATATATTACTACGCAAACACTAAACAAAACCGTTGCACCATAATAATGTGGAAGCAACTCCGAAAACCAGGTGAAAAAACTAAATAATAACCCAAAATTAACTAATAACAGAATTGCTATCAAACCGGTTCTTCCAAATATCGCCTGTAAGATTCCCTTTTGCCCCTTTTCCAGGAGCGACAATCCTTCGTTTTCTTTCTCTCTCATATTTTCCCTCTTGTATCATATATATCGAGTATTTCATGCATACTCGATGTACTAGGCGCAGGCAACCTACTGCAGCCTGCGTAATGCACCTATGTACATAAAAGGGACACATTTCCATGTGTCCCTTAAAGTTCATTTATAAAGCTATCGCGTACTAATTAGCACTGCTCAACAAGCTTCTTTAATGCTGCAAGAGCTTCATCAGGAAGCTTATCATAGCCATCCTTCTTTGTAGAGAAGCCTTCAACAGCGTCTACACGGTTCTGCATAGCATTCTTTAATGCTTCAACATAAGCAGCATCATTCATGTTTGGTGTGAAGTCTGCTGTCTTACCAGACCAGTCATTCATGATTTCGATATCATCAAAGTTGCCCCACTTCTGGAAGTTAGCCTTTCCTTCAACGATTGTCTCAAGAATTCCTAATGTATCAGCTGGCTTAACCTTTGTTCCCATGAAGTCACCAGTATTAACGATGTAGCAATC